>NZ_JAGIOC010000001.1:0-304233 GCF_017876515.1 Brachybacterium fresconis
GTGCGCGTGTTGCTTGATATCTCAATAGCGTGTCTGTTTATTGATGCCATTATTTTGAATGGCAAATTTTAACGGATGATTAGCAGTTTATGCTAGTTGTTTGTTGTTTGCTGGGATTTTTCTATGTTTTCATGGAGAGTTTGATCCTGGCTCAGGACGAACGCTGGCGGCGTGCTTAACACATGCAAGTCGAACGATGATGGTGGTGCTTGCACCGCCTGATTAGTGGCGAACGGGTGAGTAACACGTGAGTAACCTGCCCCCCTCTTCGGGATAACCTCGAGAAATCGAGGCTAATACCGGATATGAGTTTCCACCGCATGGTGGTTGCTGGAAAGTTTTTCGGTGGGGGATGGACTCGCGGCCTATCAGTTTGTTGGTGAGGTAATGGCTCACCAAGGCGATGACGGGTAGCCGGCCTGAGAGGGCGACCGGCCACACTGGGACTGAGACACGGCCCAGACTCCTACGGGAGGCAGCAGTGGGGAATATTGCACAATGGGCGAAAGCCTGATGCAGCGACGCCGCGTGAGGGATGACGGCCTTCGGGTTGTAAACCTCTTTCAGTAGGGAAGAAGCGAAAGTGACGGTACCTGCAGAAGAAGCGCCGGCTAACTACGTGCCAGCAGCCGCGGTAATACGTAGGGCGCAAGCGTTGTCCGGAATTATTGGGCGTAAAGAGCTTGTAGGTGGCTTGTCGCGTCTGCCGTGAAAACCCGAGGCTCAACCTCGGGCGTGCGGTGGGTACGGGCAGGCTAGAGTGTGGTAGGGGAGACTGGAATTCCTGGTGTAGCGGTGAAATGCGCAGATATCAGGAAGAACACCGATGGCGAAGGCAGGTCTCTGGGCCATTACTGACACTGAGAAGCGAAAGCATGGGTAGCGAACAGGATTAGATACCCTGGTAGTCCATGCCGTAAACGTTGGGCACTAGGTGTGGGGGACATTCCACGTTCTCCGCGCCGTAGCTAACGCATTAAGTGCCCCGCCTGGGGAGTACGGCCGCAAGGCTAAAACTCAAAGGAATTGACGGGGGCCCGCACAAGCGGCGGAGCATGCTGATTAATTCGATGCAACGCGAAGAACCTTACCAAGGCTTGACATGGACCGGACGGCTGCAGAGATGTGGCTTTCTTCGGACTGGTTCACAGGTGGTGCATGGTTGTCGTCAGCTCGTGTCGTGAGATGTTGGGTTAAGTCCCGCAACGAGCGCAACCCTCGTTCCATGTTGCCAGCGCGTAGTGGCGGGGACTCATGGGAGACTGCCGGGGTCAACTCGGAGGAAGGTGGGGACGACGTCAAATCATCATGCCCCTTATGTCTTGGGCTTCAAGCATGCTACAATGGTCGGTACAATGGGTTGCGAAGCTGTGAGGTGGAGCGAATCCCAAAAAGCCGGCCTCAGTTCGGATTGGGGTCTGCAACTCGACCCCATGAAGTCGGAGTCGCTAGTAATCGCAGATCAGCAACGCTGCGGTGAATACGTTCCCGGGCCTTGTACACACCGCCCGTCAAGTCACGAAAGTCGGTAACACCCGAAGCCAGTGGCCCATCCTTGTGAGGGAGCTGTCGAAGGTGGGATCGGTGATTGGGACTAAGTCGTAACAAGGTAGCCGTACCGGAAGGTGCGGCTGGATCACCTCCTTTCTAAGGAGCATCACCATTATGGTGGCCATTTTCCTGCCCGAGTGTGGTGGGGATGGTTGCTCACGGGTGGAACATCAATGAATGGGCACTTCACCAGTCGGTGTGGTTTCTTCAGTACGGCCTCTTTTTGAGGGGTCTGGAACGAGTGCTGCCGGGTGGTTCGAGGTGGAGACACGCTATTGGGTTGTGAGGCTGCACGCGTCCCTGGTGCTTTTGGGTGCTGGGGTGTGTGGCTGGTCCTCCCTCGTCATGGTCCGCTGGTTTGCGGGTGTGGTGGGTGTGGGGTTGTTTCTTGAGAACTACATAGTGGACGCGAGCATCTTGTAAGCAATTTTTATGATTTTGTGTCTTTGTGTTGCTAAGTTTTTTAGAGCGCACGGTGGATGCCTTGGCAAGAAGAGCCGACGAAGGACGTGTGAGTCTGCGTTAAGCCTCGGGGAGTTGACAACAGAGCTGTGATCCGAGGATGTCCGAATGGGGAAACCCACCGCGAGTCATGTCGCGGTACCCGCCACTGAATGTATAGGTGGTGTGGAGGGAACGCGGGGAAGTGAAACATCTCAGTACCCGCAGGAAGAGAAAACAAAGAGTGATTCCGTGAGTAGTGGCGAGCGAAAGCGGAGGTGGCTAAACCTGGTCTGTGTGATACCCGGCAGGGGTTGCAGGTCGGGGGTTGTGGGACGTGTCTGGTCCGTCTGCCGGCGGATCGACGTGGACGCATAGCAGTAGTCGAAGTCGTGGTGAGTGCGACGGCGTAGAGGGTGTGACCCCCGTAGACGAAACTGATGTGCGGCGTGATGCTGTTCCCGAGTAGCACCGGACCCGTGAAATCCGGTGTGAATCTGCCAGGACCACCTGGTAAGCCTGAATACTACTTCTTGACCGATAGCGGACAAGTACCGTGAGGGAAAGGTGAAAAGCACCCCGGGAGGGGAGTGAAATAGTACCTGAAACCGTGTGCTTACAATCCGTCGGAGCCTTTTGGGGTGACGGCGTGCCTTTTGAAGAATGAGCCTGCGAGTTAGTGGTCGGTGGCGAGGTTAACCCGTGTGGGGTAGCCGTAGCGAAAGCGAGTCTGAACGGGGCGTTCAGTCGCCGGCTCTAGACCCGAAGCGAAGTGATCTATCCATGGGCAGTGTGAAGCGCGGGTAAGACCGCGTGGAGGCGCGAACCCACTTCAGTTGAAAATGGAGGGGATGACCTGTGGATAGGGGTGAAAGGCCAATCAAACTTCGTGATAGCTGGTTCTCCCCGAAATGCATTTAGGTGCAGCGTTGCGTGTTTCGTGTCGGAGGTAGAGCACTGGATAGGCGATGGGCCCCACCGGGTTACTGACCTTAGCCAAACTCCGAATGCCGATACGTGAGAGCGCAGCAGTGAGACTGTGGGGGATAAGCTTCATGGTCGAGAGGGAAACAGCCCAGAACATCAGCTAAGGCCCCTAAGCGTGTGCTAAGTGGAAAAGGATGTGGAGTTGCTGAGACAACCAGGAGGTTGGCTTAGAAGCAGCCACCCTTGAAAGAGTGCGTAATAGCTCACTGGTCAAGTGATTCTGCGCCGACAATTTAGCGGGGCTCAAGCACACCGCCGAAGCTGTGTCACTCCAGCCTTGTGCTGGGGTGGGTAGGGGAGCGTCGTGCAGCCGGTGAAGCCGCGGGGGAACCCAGTGGTGGAGGCTGTACGAGTGAGAATGCAGGCATGAGTAGCGATAGACGGGTGAGAAACCCGTCCGCCGATTGATCAAGGGTTCCAGGGCCAGGTTTATCCGCCCTGGGTTAGTCGGGACCTAAGGCGAGGCCGACAGGCGTAGTCGATGGACATCGGGTTGATATTCCCGAACCGATCGTAGGAGGACCCATACCGAGGCAGCTGATGCTAACCACCCGAGCTGGCCCCATACCCTTCGGGGTGTGGAGGTTGGTGAGGCTGGGAACCAAGGTTGTAGTAGGTCAGCGCGTGGGATGACGCAGTGAGGTAGCTTCCGCGGACTTAATGGAATAGTCCGTCTAAGCGTGCAGCCCGGCCCCGGGTAATGCTGGGGCCATGAGGGTCAGACGTGATGGGGATCCCGTAGGGGCGAAGGTGAGTGATCCTGTACTGCCTAGAAAAGTTCCGGCGTGACGAATACGGTCGCCCGTACCCGAAACCGACTCAGGTGATCAGGTAGAGAATACCGAGGCGTTCGAGAGAATCGTGGTTAAGGAACTCGGCAAAATGCCCCCGTAACTTCGGGAGAAGGGGGGCCCGAACCGTGAGAGCGGTGAGGGCCGCAGAGACCAGGGAGAAGCGACTGTTTACTAAAAACACAGGTCCGTGCGAAGTCGTAAGACGCTGTATACGGACTGACGCCTGCCCGGTGCTGGAAGGTTAAGAGGACCGGTTAGATCCCTTCGGGGGTCGACGCTGAGAATTTAAGCCCCAGTAAACGGCGGTGGTAACTATAACCATCCTAAGGTAGCGAAATTCCTTGTCGGGTAAGTTCCGACCTGCACGAATGGCGTAACGACTTCTCCACTGTCTCAACCGCGAACTCGGCGAAATTGCATTACGAGTAAAGATGCTCGTTACGCGCAGCAGGACGGAAAGACCCCGGGACCTTTACTATAGTTTGATATTGGTGTTCGGGACGGCTTGTGTAGGATAGGTGGGAGACTGGGAAGCATTCACGCCAGTGAGTGTGGAGTCATTGTTGAAATACCACTCTGGTCGTTCTGGATTCCTAACCTCGGTCCGTGATCCGGATCAGGGACAGTGTCTGATGGGTAGTTTAACTGGGGCGGTTGCCTCCTAAAGAGTAACGGAGGCGCTCAAAGGTTCCCTCAGCCTGGTTGGCAATCAGGTGTTGAGTGTAAGTGCACAAGGGAGCTTGACTGCGAGACAGACATGTCGGGCAGGTGCGAAAGCAGGAACTAGTGATCCGGCACTCCATTGTGGAATGGGTGTCGCTCAACGGATAAAAGGTACCCCGGGGATAACAGGCTGATCTTGCCCAAGAGCTCATATCGACGGCATGGTTTGGCACCTCGATGTCGGCTCGTCGCATCCTGGGGCTGGAGTTGGTCCCAAGGGTTAGGCTGTTCGCCTATTAAAGCGGTACGCGAGCTGGGTTTAGAACGTCGTGAGACAGTTCGGTCCCTATCCGCTGCGCGCGTTGGATATTTGAGAAGTCCTGTCCCTAGTACGAGAGGACCGGGATGGACTGACCTCTGGTGTGCCAGTTGTTCTGCCAAGAGCATGGCTGGTTGGCTACGTCGGGAAGGGATAACCGCTGAAAGCATCTAAGCGGGAAGCCTGCTTCAAGATGAGATATCCATGCACCCTTGTGGTGTGAGAGGCCCCCAGTAGATGACTGGGTTGATAGGCCAGATGTGGAAGCACAGCAATGTGTGGAGCTGACTGGTACTAATGGCTGATGACTTAATAACACATTTTTGTTTACTGTTGTGTGTTCGCGTCCACTGTGTGGTTCTGGAGAAACAATCCCAGGACACTGTTCCCGGCTGGGGTTGGTGTTTGTGGGCTGGTTGTCTCGTCGTGTTACGGCGGTCATAGCATCGAGGAAACGCCCGGTTCCATTCCGAACCCGGAAGCTAAGCTCGATTGCGCCGATGGTACTGCACTCGGGAGGGTGTGGGAGAGTAGGACGCCGCCGGACATCTTCCACGGGAGTGGGAGGCTGCTGGAAACCCCTCGTCTCGAGGCTGGTTTCGCGCCTCCCACTCCCTTTTTTTCATGCCCACCCTCCACCGCTTCCACGAGCCGACAGTCGGAGCCCGGAGCCCGGAGCACGGAGCACGGAGCACGGGTCCGGACGGCGACCTGAGCGGGACGTGCCAAGCAGCTGCGGTGCCTGTAATGGTGGACGCCCGAGTGAGGGGAGACGCGGGCGGGGCTGCTGCAGTGCATGAGCTGGGCGGCTGTGGTTCATGAGGGGCCGATGCGGACCCGGGAGATCGTCGTGGCGGCCAGCAGTGTCGTGATGCACCGGGTGGACCTCCTGCGCCGGCCGTGCCGGTGAAAGCAGTCACGGAACCCGCCCTACCGAGGAGTCAATTCCGCAGAACGTCCTAGGCTGGGGACTCGACAAGGGCATAGGGCGAGACGACGAGAGACGGACGGTTCACGTGGCTGAGCACAGCAACAGCAACAGCGACCGCGGGCACGGCAGGACGAGCCGGGGCGACGAGCGGCGCGATCAGCGCCCCTCCGCGCCCCGCACCCGGCCCCCGTATCGCAGCGGGCAGTCGTGGTCCCGCCCCAGCTCCTCCGGCGATGGCTCTCGAGGTGGACGAGATGAGGGTCGCGGAAGTCGGTCGTCGCAGCGTTCTGACGGACCGGATGCTGATCGGCTTCGCACGGATCGCGGAAGCTCTCAGGCTGGCCGTCCCGACCGGGGGCAGCGCCCGGGTGATCGTTCGTACCGCGGGGAGCGCCAGGACGGCCGCTCGTACCGCGGGGAGCGCCAGGACGGTCGTTCGTACCGTGGGGAGCGCCAGGAGGGCCGCTCGCACCGCGGGGACCGCGAAGCGGATCGCGGAGACCGTCGCGGCCCCCGTTCCGGTCCCGGCGGCGACGGGCGGGACTCCGGCTCGCACCGTCGGGGGCGGGACGCCGGCGCGGACCGTCGCCACGATCGCGCGGACCGGGACGACCGCGGCCGCCCGGGCGGCCGGCCCGAGGATCGTCGCTCCTCGCGCCCCGGCCAGGAAGCTCGCGCCGATCGCCCCTTCGAGCCCAGGATCCCCGAAGGCATCACCGGTCGCGAACTCGACAAGGAGCTCCGGGAGGAGCTGCGCGGGCTGAGCAAGGAGACCGCCGACCGCGTCGCACAGCACCTGGTCGCCGCCTACCTCCTGGAGGACGGCGACTCCGAACTCTCCCAGGCGCACGCCCGCTTCGCCGCCCGCATCGGCGGCCGCGTCGGCGGCGTGCGCGAGACCTACGGGATCCTCGCCTACCGCGCCGGTGACTACCGCACCGCCGTCCGCGAGCTACGGACCTCCCTGCGCATCACCGGGCGCACCGACGTGCTCCCGACCATCGCCGACTCCGAACGGGGGATGGGACGCCCGGAGCGGGCGCTCGATCTCGCGGCCTCCGACGACGCCGCCGCGCTCGGCGTGGAGGCGGCGATCGAGCTGATGATCGTGGTCGCCGGTGCCTACGCCGACACCGGCGATGTCGAGACCGCCCTGCGCACCCTCGAGGTGCCCGCCCTGCGGCACAAGGTCGACGGCCGGTGGCAGGTGCGCCTGTGGGCCGCCTACGCGGATCTGCTGGACCGGGCAGAGCGCTCCGAGGAGGCCCGGCGCTGGCTCACCCTCGCCGCTGATGCCGACTCCGAGGGACTGACCGACGCCGCCGAGCGGTTGGGCCGTCCCGCGCGAGCGGTCGAGGAGGAGCCGACCTTCGAGGACGACGAGTCCGTCGCCGTCCTGGACGCCTACGACCCGACCACCGACGAGCCCTCCGAGACCGGAGCTGCGGCGCCGGACGAGCACGAACCCGCCATGCCCGGGCCGGCCGGTGCGGGCGTGGAGGGACGGGCATGATCCGTCGGCCCGATCCCTCGCTGCTGGATCTCTACGACGCCCTGCTGCTGGACCTCGACGGGACCCTCATGCACGGGGCCGCCCCGATCCCGCACGCCGCCGCCGCGGTGGACCGCGCCCGGGCCGCCGGGACCACCGTGGTCTTCGCGACCAACAACGCCTCCCGCACCCCGCGACAGGCCGCGGAACACCTCGCCCAGGTGGGCGTCGCCGCGCAGCCCGAGGAGTTCGTGACCTCCCCGCAGGTCGCCTCCCGTCTGCTCGCAGACCGGCTCGAGCCCGGCCAGAAGGTGCTCGTCGTCGGCGGCGAGAGCCTTGCCGCCGAGATCCGCGAATCCGGTCTCGAGCCCGTCACGACCGACAGCCCGGACGTCGTCGCCGTCGTCCAGGGCTGGTCCCCGACCCTGGACTGGTCGATCCTCGCCGAAGGCGCCTACGCCATCGGCCACGGCGCCTGGTGGATGGCGACCAACATCGACGCCACCTTGCCCACCGAACGCGGAATGGCACCCGGCAACGGCGCGATGGTCGCAGCCCTGCGCCACGCCACCGGCGTCGAGCCCGCGGTCGCCGGCAAGCCGGAGCCCGGGATGTTCACCGTCGCCGCCCGCGATGCCTCCTCCCGTCGCCCGCTGATCATCGGCGACCGCCTCGACACCGACATCGAAGGAGCGGTGCGCGCCGGCATGGACTCCCTGCTGGTGCTCACCGGCGTCGACGGCATCGACGCGGCCCTGCGCGCCGACCCCGTGCGCCGCCCCACCTTCATCCTCTCCGATCTCTCCGAGCTGGGCGCCCCGTTCCCGCTGCCCGTCCTGGACGGCGACCGCGTCCGCTGCGGCGCGGTCGGAGCCCGCTGGGTCGACGGAGACATCGTCCTGACCGGCCGTCTCGGGGACCCGCGGGTGCTCCGTGCCGTCCTGGCCCTCCTGCATGCGCGCGCCGCGCAGGGTCCCTGGACCGGACGGCTGCTGGACCGCGAGGGCACCGAGCAGCGACCCAACGACCGGTGAGCCCGGAACGCCTCGACATCGCCCTGGCCGCCGCAGGGCTCGCCCGATCCCGCAGCCATGCCCGGCGCGTCATCGAGGAGGGCCGCGCCCGCCTCGACGGGCGCCCCGCGATGAAGCCCTCGACCCCGGTGCCCCCGGGTGCTCGGCTGCAGGTCGTCGACGTCCCTGACGGCATCGAGTACGCCTCCCGGGCCGCCCACAAGCTCCTGGGGGCGATGGACACCCTGGGCCTGGATCCCGCCGGAGCCCGCTGCCTGGACGCGGGCGCCTCCACCGGCGGCTTCAGCGACGTCCTGCTGCGACGGGGGGCCGACCGCGTGATCGCCGTCGACATCGGCCACGACCAGCTCGCCGAGCACGTGGCCCGCGACCCCCGGGTGAGCGTGCGCGACGGCATCAGCGTGCGTGACCTCACTCCGGCGCTGATCGGCGGCACGGTCGACCTCCTGGTCGCGGATCTCTCCTTCATCTCCCTGGCCACCGTGATCGCCCCGCTGGCGCGTGTCGTGCGCACCGGCGGCGACCTGCTGATCATGGTCAAACCCCAGTTCGAGGTGGGGCGTGCCGCGCTGCCGCGCACGGGTGTGGTCACCGAACCCGCGGCCCGCACCGCCGCCGTGACCGGGGTCGCCGAGGCCGCCGCCGGGGCCGGGCTGGCGCTGCAGGGCGTCGGCCCCAGCGCCCTGCCCGGCCAGGACGGCAACCGTGAGTACTTCCTGCACCTGCGGCCCACCGGCGTGACCTGCGCGATGGACGAGGTCGCCTGTGACATGATCGGGGACGCCGTGCGCGAGAACCGATCACGCCATCGGGAGATCTCGCGCGGCACGCCGCACGACCCTGCCGATGCTCCGACCGACGCCCAGGAGGACTGACCAGATGAGACGGTTCCTCCTCTATGTCCACACGGGGCGGCGCGCCGCCCTCGGCGCCATGCTCACGGTCCTCGAGGAGCTCACCCGGCGCGATGTGCGCGGCGTGGTGGTCGACGATCAGGTCGACGAGATCATGGCCCTGCCGGAGGACGCGGCACCCCCGAAGCTGCTGACCTTCCTCACCAACGGCGGAGTGGACGTGCTGGACGCCGTCTCGGCCGCCGACCTCGTCGAGCTCGGCATCGTCCTGGGCGGCGACGGCACCATCCTGCGGGCCCTGGAAGCGGTCCGGGAGGCCGACGTCCCGGTCCATGGCGTCAACCTCGGCCACGTCGGCTTCCTGGCCGAGAGCGAGGTCGAGGACCTCTCGATCACCGTCGCGCGTCTGCTGGACGGTGACTACGAGATCGAGAAGCGCGCCGCGCTCGACGTGCACGTGCTGGACGGCGACGACCACCCGGTCGAGGAGCACTGGGCGCTGAACGAGGCCTCGCTCGAGAAAGCCGACCGGCTCAAGATGATCAACGTCGCCATCGAGATCGACGGCCGCCCCGTCTCCTCCTTCGGCTGCGACGGCGTGGTGCTGTCCACCTCCACCGGCTCGACCGCCTACGCCTTCAGCGCCGGCGGCCCGGTGATCTGGCCCGAGGTCGATGCCATGCTGCTGATCCCGCTGGCCGCCCACGCCCTGTTCGCCCGCCCGCTGGTGCTGGGCCGCTCCTCCGAGGCGGCGATCGAGATGACCCTCGACAACCGCGAGGACGGCATCCTCACCCTCGACGGCCGCCGCACCGCCGAGATCACCGCCGGGATGCGCGTCGAGACCCGCCTGTCCGAGCGGTCCGTGCGCCTGGTCCGCCTGAGCACCACCCCCTTCGCGGATCGGCTCGTCGAGAAGTTCCAGCTCCCGGTCGTCGGCTGGCGGGGACGCAGCCCGCGCACGCGCTGAGGGGCTGATCGGTTTCATGCTGTCCACCCTGCGCATCCGCCAGATCGGTGTGATCGACGATGCGATGCTCGAGTTCGGGCCCGGATTCACCGCCCTGACCGGGGAGACCGGCGCCGGCAAGACCATGATCGTCACCGGGCTGACCATGCTCCTGGGGGACCGGCTGGACCGCGGCCGCACCCGCGGCTCGAGCACCGTCGACGGCACCCTCGCCCTGGCCGGGCACGAGGAGCTGTCCACCTCCCTCGACGAGCTCGGGGCCGAGGAGGACGACGGCGAGGTCCTCGTCGTGCGCCGCGTGACCCGTGACGGCCGCTCCCGGGCGCAGATCGGCGGCGTCCCCGTGCCGATCGGCACCCTCGCCCGCCTGGTCGGCACCGCCGTCACCGTGCATGGCCAGGCCGATCAGCAGCGACTTCGCGACCTCGACGCCCAACGGGAAGCGCTCGACCGCTTCGCCGACGCCGAGATCGGCCCGCTGCTGACCCGCCACCGCGAGATCTGGCGTGAACGCACCGCCCTGACCGAGCAGGTCGCCGAGCTCGACGGACTGCTGGCCGAGCGCGACCGCCGCGGCACCGCCCTGCGCGAGGCGCTCGAGCGCATCGAGGCCTCCGACCCCCAGGTGGGGGAGGACGACGCGCTGCGCACCGAGCTCGAACGGCTCGGCAACGCCGAGGAGCTGCGGGGCGGGGCGACCCAGGCCGCCCTGGCCCTGGTCGGGGACGACGACGGTCCCGCCGCCGGCTCCCTGCTGGACGTCGCCTCCGAGTCCCTGGGCCGCGCCGCCCGCACCGACACCACCCTGGCGCCGCTGGTCGAACGCCTGGACGCCGCTCGCATCGAGCTCTCGGACATCTCGGGCGAGCTGACCCGCTATGCCGAGGACATCGACGCCTCCCCGGGCCGTCTCGACGAGGCGAACGAGCGGCTGCACGAGCTGACCGTCCTGGTGCGGGACCTCGGTGCCCTGCTGCCCGGGCCCGACGGCCCCGCCGAGGACGTCACCGCGCTGCTGGAGACCTCCCGCGGCGCCGCCGTCGACCTCGATCGCTTCGAGGGCGCCGAGCAGGAGCGCGCCACCGCCGCCACCCGTCTCGAGGCCGTCCAGGACGAGCTGGAGGAGACCGCCGACGCCCTGACCGCCGCCCGGACGGCCGCGGCCGAGCGCCTGGCCGCGGCGGTGCAGGAGGAGCTGCGCCACCTCGAGATGCCCGACGCCGCCCTCCGCGTCGACGTCACGCAGCGGACCCACCGCTCCCACGGCCGCGACGCCGTCGCGATCCTGCTGGCGCCGCACCCGGGCGCCGAGCCCCTGCCGGTCGCCCAGGCGGCCTCCGGCGGCGAGCTCTCCCGCGTCATGCTGGCCCTCGAGGTGGCGCTGGCCTCCTCCCGCAGCGACCGCACCGCCGCCCCCGTGTTCGTCTTCGACGAGATCGACGCGGGCATCGGCGGCCGGGCCGCCCTCGCCGTCGGCCAGCGCCTGGCGCAGCTGGCCCGTCATGCACAGGTCATCGTCGTCACCCACCTGCCGCAGGTCGCGGCCCACGCCGGCACCCATCTGCAGATCGTGAAGTCCTCGACCGACGGAGCCACCAGCTCCACCGTCGAGACCCTGGAGCGGCCCGGTCGGATCCGGGAGCTGGCCCGCATGCTCGCGGGGGACGACGCCTCCGACCTCGCCCTCGCGCACGCGGAGGAGCTGCTGGAGGCGGCGAGCACCGTGCCCGTCGGCCGGCCCTCGCCGCGCGGGGCCGTCGGATGAGCGCCGCACCGCCGACGGTCTCCGGCACCGCCCGGCTGGGCAAACGGACCAAGGACCTCACCAAGCGCCTCGAGTCCGGGGACATCGCGATCATCGACCACGAGGACATCGACCGGGTGGCCGCGGAGGCCCTGGTCGAACGCCGCCCCGCGGCCGTGCTGAACGTCTCCGCCTCCACCTCCGGGCGCTATCCCAATGCGGGCCCGCGCATCCTCGTCGAGGCCGGGATCGCGCTCGTCGACGAGCTCGGCGAGAACGTGTTCGAGGAGATCCGGGACGGGCAGGAGGTCCATGTCGACGGCTCGCGGGTGCTGCTCGATGACCTGGTGATCGCCGAGGGCACGGCGCAGGACGATGCGACGATCGCCGCCTCCCAGCAGATCGCCCGCGACGGGCTCTCCGAACAGCTGGAGCTGTTCGCCGAGAACACGATGGAGTACATGCTGCGCGAGCGCGACCTGCTGCTGGACGGGATCGGCGCCCCCGCGGTGCGCACCGTCCTGGACGGCCGGCCGGCCCTGATCGTGGTGCGCGGGTACCACTACAAGGAGGACCTCGCCACGCTGCGGCCCTTCCTGCGGGAGAACCGACCCGTCATCATCGGCGTCGACGGCGGGGCCGACGCGGTGCTCGACGCCGGGTTCCGCCCCGACATGATCATCGGGGACATGGACTCCGTCTCCGATCGCGCCCTGCGCAGCGGCGCCGAGCTCGTCGTCCACGCCTACCGCGACGGTCGCGCCCCCGGCGCGGAGCGCCTGCGGGAGCTCGGGCTCGGCGACGAGGTCGTGCTCTTCCCCGCCTCGGGCACCAGCGAGGACATCGCCATGCTGCTGGCCGACGAGAAGGGCGCCTCCGTGATCGTCGCCGTCGGCACCCACGGCACCCTCGAGGAGTTCCTCGACAAGGGGCGGGCCGGGATGAGCTCGACATTCCTCACGCGACTGCGGATCGGCTCGAAGCTGGTCGACGCCAAAGGGGTCTCACGCCTGTACCGTCAGAGGATCTCCACCTTCCAGCTGGTGCTGCTCGCGCTGGCCGGCCTGGCCGCCCTCGCGGTCGCGCTCTGGGCCACCCCCGGCGGCCAGGCCCTGGTCCAGATCCTCGGCGCCCGTCTCGATACCTTGCTGTCCTGGTTCACCGTGCTGTTCTCACCCCGGGCCTCCGGGTCGTAGGAGGGTCTCGACCCGTGATCGATTTCCGTTACCACCTCGTCTCCCTGATCTCCGTGTTCCTGGCGCTCGCCGTCGGCATCGTGCTCGGGGCCGGACCCCTGCGCGAGAGCCTCGGCGACCAGCTCGCCGGACAGGTCGAGCAGCTGCGCAGCGAGCAGGATCGGCTGCGCACCGAGGCCGATGAACTGGCCTCCCGCAACGACCAGCTCGCCTCCTTCGTCTCCGACATCGGACCGGAACTGGTGGCGGACACGATGCCCGGGGCGCGCGTGGCCATCCTCACCGACGACTCCTCGACCCGCTCCGACACCGACCGGATCAGCGCGCTGCTGGAGGAAGCGGGGGTGGCCTCCACCATCCGGGTCGACCTCAAGCCCTCGCTGTGGGAGCCCGGCCAGGAACAGAAGCGTGCGGAGTCCGTCGAGCAGATCCGCGCGATCGCCCCCGGGCTGCTGCAGGACGGGCTCGACGATTCCGCGCAGCTGTCCGCCGTGGTCGGGGCGCTGCTGACCCCGTCGGCCACCGGCGAGCTCACCGAGGAGCTGCGCACCCAGGTCTGGCAGGTTCTGACGGGCCACCAGATGGTCGCCCTGGACGGGGAGATGCCCGCTGCGGTCGATGGGGTCGTGGTCGCCGGCGCCGCCCCCGAGCAGTTCACGGACGAGAGCGAGGAGGAGGACGCCGCCGCCGAGCGCGCCCAGAGCCTGCTGACGACTCGGACCGCCCTGCTGACCACCCTGTCCGAGAGCGGGGTCCCGGCGGTGGTGTCGGCGGCGACCCCCCACAACGACGCCTCCACCGGGATCCTGCGCACGGTCCGGGGAGACGGCGCCTTCGACGCGCTGTCCACCACCGACCGGCTGCAGGAGGCCGACGGGCCCCTGCTGGCGGTGCTGGCCCTGATCGAGCAGGCCCGGGGAGGCCAGGGCGCCTACGGCACCACCGCAGACGCCGACGACCGGCTGCCGGAGCTGCCGGAGACCCGCGGCCTCGAGGACGCGACCGGTGGCGACGGGACCGGCCAAGGAGGCGGGACGGGCGGCGACGGCCAGGGCACCGGCGCCCAGAGTGTCCCCTCGGACGGGGGAGGAGCGCAGTGAGCGCACCGAGGGAACACGACGGGCGAGGCCTCCTGGACCCCGTCCTGACCGAGCTGCGCCGCACCAACTTCGCCGGGCGTCCGGTGAGCCTGCTCGAGGGCGCTCTGGTGGTCACCGCCGCCGGGACGATCGCGCTGCGCAGAGGTGCGCCGATCGACGCCGCCGTGCTGAGCGGCATCGGCCTCCTGGGGTGGGCCGACGACCTGCTCGAACCGCGGCAGCGCCGCTCCGGACACCCCGTCTCCAAGGGACTGCGCGGCCATCTGGGGGCGCTGCGCCGGGGGAGCGTGACCACCGGAGCGGCCAAGGCCTTCGGCATCCCGGCGCTCGCCCTGGTCGGCGCCGCGATGGCACCGCGGCCGCGCCGCGGCGGGATGATCCTCGCCGACGCCGCCCTCGCCGCCGGATGCGCGAATCTCGCCAACCTCCTGGATCTGCGACCGGGCCGGGCGCTGAAGGTCGTCCTGCCGGCCGCTGCCGCCCTTGCCGCGCGTCCCCCGGCTGCCGACGTCCGCGCCCGCAGCGGCCGCTCGCTCGCCCTGGCCGCTCTGGTGCCGGGGGCGCTCGCGCTGCCGACCGACCTGCGCGAGGCCGGGATGCTCGGCGATGCCGGGGCGAACGTCCTGGGTGCTGCGATGGGCACGGCCGCTGCCCGGACCCTGCCGGTGCCCGGGCGGCTGGCCCTGCTGAGCGTCGTGGTCGCCCTCACGCTGGCCAGCGAGAGGGTGAGCTTCAGCGCTGTCATCGATGCGACCCCGGCGCTGCGGGCCTTGGACCGCCTGGGAAGGCGCGATCCCGGGTCGGGAGACGGGACGGGGACCGCGTCGGGTGCAGGGGCAGAGCCTGAGCAGAGCCCCAGAACGGAGCCCGCACCAGCGAACGGGTCGGGGGAGGAGCAGCGATGACCGCCGCCGATCCGGTCACGAGCGACACCCCGGGGCGTTCCGGCATCTCCCGCGCCATCCTGCGCGGGGCCGGGCTGATCCTGGTGATCACCGTGATCGCCCGCATCGCCGGGTTCGTGCGCTACCTCGTCTTCGGCGCCAGCGTCGGCGCCGGGGACGTGGGCACCGCCTACACCACGGCGAACATGCTGCCCAACGTCCTGTTCGAGATCGTCGCCGGAGGTGCGCTGGCCGCCGTCGTCGTCCCCCTGATCGCCGGACTGGTCCCCGAGCGCGATCCCGCGGCGGATGAGACGGCCGAGGACGACGCGAGCACGGCCGACGCGAGCGCGTCCGACGGAAGCATGGACGACGCGAGCGCCCTGCGGACGCTCCCGGGGCCCGGGCGCGACGAGCTGCCTCCGCGACGCGACCGACGCGACGGCTCCGAGCGGGCCGACCGGATCATCTCCGCCCTGCTGACCTGGACCCTGCTGGGCACCGGAGCGCTCACCCTCGTCGTGATCGTGGCAGCGCCGCGTCTCGCCGAGCTCCTGCTCGCGACCGAGCAGACCACCGCCGGCAGCGTGCAGCTGGGGGCCGTGCTGCTGCGCATCTTCGCACCCCAGCTGCCGCTGTACGGGATCTCCGTCGTCCTGGCGGCCTATCTGCAGGCGCGCAAACGGTTCCTGTGGCCCGCGATGATGCCGCTCATCTCCTCCCTGGTGGTGATGGCCTCCTACCGGGTCTACTCCTGGCTGGTGCCGCCGGTGGCGACCATCACCACGATCGACGACCCGGCGATCGCCTGGCTGGGCTGGGGCACCACCGCCGGGGTCGCCGCGATGACCGCGCCGGTCCTGATCGCCGCGCTGCGTTCGGGACTGCGCCTGCGCCCCACCCTCACGATGCCCCCGCGCTACGGGCGCCGAGCTCTGGCCCTCGGCGGGGCCGGACTCGGTGCCGTCGGAGCGCAGCAGCTCGTGCTCGCCCTGGTGCTCCTGCTCGCGATGCGCGCCGGCGGCACCGGCACGCTCCCGGTGTTCCAGTACGCCCAGGCGCTGTACCTGCTGCCCTACGCGATCCTCGTGGTACCGCTGGTCACCGCCGTGTTCCCGCACCTCGCGGAACTTCGGCTGGTCGGGGACACCGCAGGGTTCGCCCGGGTGTCCGCCGCATCCGTGCGCACCGTCATGATCGTCAGCGTGATCGGCGCCGCGATGCTCCTGGCCGGGGCCCCCGCCCTCGAGCAGTTCTTCCGTCTGATCGACCGGGCCGGCGCCACGGGCGTCGGCTCCACGGCGGCGGCGCTCGCCCTGGGACTGGCCGGGTACGCCGTCACCATCCAGTGCACCCGGATCCTCTCCGCGGCGCTGCGCGCCCGGGATGCGCTGCTGGTGGGTTCGGTGGGCTGGGGGATCGCCGCCGTCGCGATCGGGGCGCTGGTGCTCCCGAGCCCGACGCGATCGTCCGCGGAGGCCGCCACCGCCTTCGGGATCTCCATCGCGATCGGCATGGCGATCTCCGCCCTCGTCGGACTCGCCCGGATCGCCGACATCCTCGAACCCGGCGGTGACCTGCCCCGGGTGCGACGCACGGCGATCGTCACCCCGGTCGCCCTCGTCGTCGGCGGCGTGCCCGGTCTGCTGCTGGGCAAGTGGCTGGTGACCACGGGCACCGGACAGATCGGTGCCATCGCCTCCGGCATCCTGTGCGGACTCGTCGCCGCCGTGCTGGCCGGCGTCGTGATGGCCGCAGCGGATCCGGCGACGACGCGGAACCTGCTGCGCCGGGTGCGGCGTCGGAGCGCCCCCGGGGACACCGGGGAGTCCGGGAGGGCCCAGGCCGATGACGCGCCGGTCGACCCGACGGGTGGGGCCGACGATGCACCGGACGGGGCACCGCGATGAGCGTGATCCTGGTGCGACCGCAGGCCGACGGCGGGCTGGCCGCCCACGTCGATCAGGAGCTGGACGAGCTGGCGGCGGCCGGGCTCGACGTCCGCCAGGCCCCGGTGCGCATCCAGGACCGCCCCCGACCCCTCGCCGACCTGCGCACCGTCCGCACCCTGCGACGCTGCCTCGAGACGGCGCCGACCCCGGTCGCGGTGCACGCCCATGGTCTGCGGGCCGGCGCCCTCGCCGCGCTCGCCGTGCCCCGCAGCGGACCGGCGCACCTGGCCGTCACGCTGCACAACCGCACCGTCGGCCCGCTGCCGGTGCGGGCCGTCGGGACGCTCCTGCTGCGCCTGCTCGCCCGCCGCGCCGACACCGTCCTGACGGTCTCGCCGGACCTCGCCGAGGACGCTCGCCGCGCCGGGGCCCGCGACGTGCGCCATGCCGTGATCCCGGCCCCGGAGTCCCCGCTCCCGGGCGTCCCTGCCCAGAAAGGTGCGGCCGCGCGGCGCACGCAGACCCCGTCCATTCGGTCTCACGTGCCCGGCACGGGCGGGGCGGCCATGGCGGAGAGGCCCCTGGACGTGCTGGTGGTGGCGCGCCTGGCCTCGCAGAAGGGACTCGACGGCCTGCTGGACGCCGCCGCCCTGCTGGACCGCGACAGCGTCCGGATCCGCGTCGCCGGCGAGGGGCCGCTGCACGCCGCTCTGCAGGACCGGATCCGGGCCGAGCACCTTCCCGTCCAGCTGCTCGGCCGCCGCGAAGACGTCCCCGCCCTGCTCGAACGCGCCGACCTGGTGGTCTCCGCGGCCATCTGGGAGGGCCAGCCGGTCTGGCTGCAGGAGGCGCTGCGGGCCGGGCGGGCGATCGTCGCCACCGACGCCGGCGGCACCCGCTGGGTCACGGGCGAGGCGGCGCAGCTGGTGCCCGTCGGAGATCCTGCCGCCCTGGCCGACGCGATCACGGCCCACCATGAGCTCGAACGGCGCCGCCGGGGCGAGGAGCGCTCCCGCCGCCGCGCCGAGCAGCTGCCCACGGCCGGTGACATGGTCCGTCAGCTCACGGACATCCTGGTTCCGACCCGGGGCCGATGGTAGGTTGAGGGTCCGTGGCAGATACCAGCGCGAGCGCCCCTGAGTCCAGCACCGGCCCCTTGACCCGGATCGGTCCGGCCCCCACGGCGAGACCCTTCCGGAACCCCGGCACCACCAAGCACATCTTCGTGACCGGGGGAGTGGTCTCCAGCCTCGGCAAGGGGCTCACCGCCTCCTCGCTCGGCATGCTGCTCAAGGCGCGGGGTCTGCGCGTGACGATGCAGAAGCTGGACCCGTACCTCAACGTGGACCCGGGCACCATGAACCCGTTCCAGCATGGCGAGGTGTTCGTCACCGAGGACGGTGCCGAGACCGACCTCGACATCGGTCACTACGAGCGCTTCCTCGACGAGAATCTCGGCGCCGATGCGAACGTGACCACCGGCCAGGTCTACTCCGGCGTCATCACCAAGGAGCGCCGCGGCGAATACCTCGGAGACACCGTGCAGGTCATTCCGCACATCACCGACGCCATCAAGGAGTCGATGCGCGCTCAGGCCCACGAGGACGTCGACGTGGTCATCACCGAGATCGGCGGCACCGTCGGCGACATCGAGTCCCAGCCGTTCCTCGAGGCCGCCCGCCAGGTCCGCCAGGACGTCGGCCGCGACAGCGTCTTCTTCGTGCACGTATCCCTGGTGCCGTTCATCGGCCCCTCCCAGGAGCTGAAGACCAAGCCGACCCAGCACTCCGTGGCCGCACTGCGCTCGATCGGCATCCAGCCCGATGCGATCGTGCTGCGTGCGGATCGCGAGCTGCCCGCATCCGTCAAGGCGAAGATCTCCGCGATGTGCGATGTCGACCTCGACGCCGTGGTCACCTGCGCCGACGCCCCGTCGATCTACGAGATCCCGCGCGTGCTGCACGGCGAGGGCCTGGACGCCTATGCGATCCGCCGCCTCGACCTGCTCAGCCATGACGTGGACTGGACCCGGTGGCAAGCGCTGCTGGAGCGCGTCCACCACCCGGTCTACGAGGTCACCGTCGCCCTGGTCGGCAAGTACGTCGACCTGCCCGATGCGTACCTCTCGGTCACCGAGGCCGTCCGCGCCGGCGGATTCCACCACCGCACGAGGGTGAGCATCCGCTGGGTCGAGTCCGACCTCTGCGCCACCGAGGACGGAGCCCATCAGCAGCTGCGGGACGTCGACGCGATCGTGGTCCCCGGCGGCTTCGGGATCCGCGGCGTCGAGGGCAAGGTCGGCGCCCTGCACTACTCCCGCACGCACGGCATCCCCACCCTCGGCCTGTGCCTGGGCATGCAGTCCATGGTCATCGAGTACGCCCGCCACGTGCTCGCTCTGACAGGCGCCCACTCCACCGAGTTCGCGCCCGACACCGCGCACCCCGTCGTCGCGACCATGGCCGAGCAGAAGGGCATCGTCGCCGGTGACGGGGACCTCGGCGGCACCATGCGTCTGGGGTCCTACGACCACGCGCTCGTCGACGGGTCCCTCGCGGCCCGCACCTACGGGGCGACCGAGGTCGCCGAGCGCCACCGCCACCGCTACGAGGTGGCCGACGCCTACCGCGCGCAGCTCGAGGCGGCCGGGCTGGTCATCTCGGGCGTCTCCGCCCCGACCGCGGAGCACGCGCTGGTCGAGGTCGTCGAGCTGCCCACCGATGTCCACCCCTACTTCCTCGGCACCCAGGCCCACCCCGAGCTGAAATCCCGACCCACCCGGGCCCATCCGCTGTTCGCCGGGCTGATCGGGGCGGCGCTGGAGCTGCAGAAGGCCACGCGCCTGCTCGAGGTCGATCCCGAACCGGCGCATGCCCCGCAGACCCCGGCCGGCCCGGCCGCCGTCGCCGAGGCCCCCATCACGGCCGAGGACGCCTCTGCCGACACCGACCCCGACAAGGACTGAACCGATGACCCTGACCGACGAACCCGGCGCCCGCCCCGTCACGAACCGCACCACGGTCCACTCCGGGATGGTGTTCGACATCGTGCGCGACACCGTCGACTTCGCCCCCGGGGTGCAGTTCGATCGCGAGTACATGCGCCACCCCGGGGCGGTCGCGGTGCTCGCCGTCGACGAGCAGGACCACGTGCTGCTGATCCGGCAGTACCGACACCCCGTCGGCCACACCCTCTGGGAGATCCCCGCCGGGCTGCTCGACGTCGACGGGGAGGACCCGCACGTCGGAGCCCTGCGGGAGCTCGGCGAGGAGACCGGCCGCACGGCGGCGCGGCTGCGCACCCTGGTGGACCTGCGTCCCAGCCCCGGCGGCAGCGACGAGGTGATCCGGATCTACCTCGCCACCGGCGCGAGGGCGCTGGAGGAGGCGACCGGCTTCGAGCGCACCGACGAGGAGGCGGAGATCGAGACCCGGTGGCTCCCGCTCGCCGACGCGGTCACCGCCGTGCTCGAGGGACGCCTGACCAACGCCACCACGGTCACCGCGGTGCTCGCGCTGGCGGCCCATCGCGCCCGTGGTGGGGACGATGGAATGCTGCGTGCGGCCGACGCCCCCTTCCTGGAGCGCCCTGGCCGGGACTGAGCGAGCCGCCGCGGCGTTCGGCGAGGACGTCGGGGACCTCCACGAGCCCCTCGGCGTCCTGGCGCCGGTGTGTCTCGATCCGATCACGGGCCAGGAGTTCTGGTAGGAACAGACAAAACGCCCTCTACTCTGGTGAGCATGGTCACAGCAGAAGCCTCGATGCCGCTGCTGCGCGTGACGAACCTGATCAAGCACTTCCCCGGAGCGAAGGCGCTCGACGGGGTGGACTTCGACGTCCACGCCGGCGAGGTCCACTGCCTGCTCGGGCAGAACGGCGCCGGCAAGTCCACCCTCATCAAGGTCCTGGCCGGCGCGCACCAGAGAGATGGCGGGGAGATCCGCTGGCAGGGCGAGGTGGTGACGATCGGCTCGCCCACCCGGGCGCTGGACCTCGGCATCGCCACCATGTATCAGGAGCTCGACGTGGTCGACGGCCTGACCGTGGCGGAGAACGTCTACCTCGGCCACGAGCTCTCCCGCGGCGGGCTCCTCCGGCACGCCGAGGCGCGCGCCCGCACCCGGGATGTGCTGCACCGGCTCGGGCACCCCGAGATCCGGCCCGGTCAGGACGTGGGCAGCCTCTCCGCGGCCGGCAAGCAGATCGTCTCGATGGCGCGCGCCCTGTCCCACGACGCCCGGGTGATCGTCATGGACGAGCCCTCCGCGGTGCTGGACCCGGAGGAGGTGGACAAGCTCTTCCAGGTGGTCGACTCGCTGACCGCCGACGGTCTCGCCGTCATCTACATCTCGCACCGGCTGGAGGAGATCCGGCGCGTCGGCGACCGGATCACCGTGCTCAAGGACGGCCGGACCGTGGCCTCCGGGCTCGCGGTGGCGGACACCCCGACCGGCGACCTCATCGAGATGATGACCGGTCGGCGGATCGAGAGCGATTTCGGCGGCGCCGGCGTCGAGGAGTTCGGCGAGGTGAGGCTGCAGGTCGAGGACCTCGCGCTGGCAGGCATGTTCGAGAACGTGAGCTTCGAGGTGCGCTCCGGGCAGATCCTCGGGTTGGCGGGCCTGGTCGGGGCCGGGCGCTCCGAGATCCTCGAGACGCTCTACGGGGCGCGGCCCGCGGCCGCCGGCACCGTCACCGTCGGCGGACGTCCGCTGCGCACGGGGTCCGTCGCCCGTGCGGTGGGCCGCGGCATCGGACTGGCCCCGGAGGAGCGCAAGAGCCAAGGGCTGCTGCTGGACGAACCGGTGTACCGCAACATCACCCTGTCCACCTTCGCCCGGTTCGCGCACGGCGGCTTCCTCGACGAGCGTGCCGAGCGCCGGGCCGCCGCGGGGCAGATCGAGGCGCTCCGCCTCGCCCCCGATGATCCCGACAGGCGGACCCGGACCCTGTCCGGAGGCAACCAGCAGAAGGTGATGCTGGCGCGCTGGCTGGTGCACGGCTGCGAGGTGCTGCTGCTGGACGAGCCGACCCGCGGGGTCGACGTCGGTGCGCGCGCCGAGATCTACACGCTGATCCGGCGCCTGGCCCACCAGGGCACCGCCGTCGTCGTCGTCTCCAGCGAGATCGACGAGGTCCTCGGCCTCGCCGACCGGGTGCTCGTGGTCGCGGACGGTGCCGTCGTGCACGACGGGCCCACCGATCAGATCGACGAGCACGGCGTGCTCGACCTCGTCATGGAAGGAAGCGGGCATGAGTGAGCAGGCACCGCGCAGCGACGGGAGCGCAGAGCCCGCCGGCGGGCCCGTGCCCTCGGGCGCGGTCGCGACGGAGCCGGTCGCCGACAGCGGCGGGACGGGCTCCCGCGCCCGTCCCGGCCGTGGCGCCGGGCTGGGCCGCAGCCTCGGTCTGGTCATCGCCCTGCTGCTCATCTGCCTGGTGGGCGCGCTGACCGCAGGCGACCGCTTCCTCGACGTCGACAATGTCCTGACCATCGTCCGCGGGGCCGCGGTGATCGGGGTGGTGAGCATCGGGATGACCTTCGTCATCACGGCCGGTGGCATCGACCTCTCGGTCGGCTCGGTGCTGGGACTGGCCAGCGTCTGGGCGACCACCCTGGCCACCCAGGCCATGGCCGAGGACGTGCACTGGATCGTGATGGTGTTCACCGGGGTCGCGGTCGGCACCGCGGCAGGCATCGTCAACGGGATCGTCGTCTCCTACGGCAGGGTGGTCTCCTTCATCGCCACCTTCGCCATGCTGATCGCGGCCCGCGGGCTCGCCGAGATCATCTCCGGGCGCGGCACCCAGCTGGTCACCGACGAGGGCTTCGACGCCTTCTTCAACGGCAGCGTCCTCGGCATCCCGACCATCGTGTGGATGTTCCTCGCGGTCGCCGCGCTCGGCTGGGTGGTCCTGAACCGGACCACCTTCGGTCGCCGCACCGTGGCCGTCGGCGGCAACGCGGAGGCCGCCCGCCTGGCGGGGATCAACATCCGGCGCCACACCGTCTACGTGTTCGCCCTCAGCGGCTTCACCGCCGGTCTCGCCGCCGTGATGATGCTGGGGCGCACGGGTGCCGGAAGCTCCACCAACGGGACGCTGTACGAGCTCGACGCCATCGCCGCCGTCGTCGTCGGCGGGACGCTCCTGATCGGAGGGCGGGGCACGATCGTCGGCACCGTGATCGGTGTGCTCATCTTCCAGACCCTGACCAACGTCTTCGTGCTGAACAACCTCTCCACCTCGGTCCAGGCCCTGGTCCAGGGCGCGATCATCGTGGTCGCCGTCCTCCTCCAGCAGCGCTTCGTGGTCCGCGCCAGATCGACCTGAGCGAACGTGTCGACCAGTCCGCGCCGATGCGCCGCCCTCGCTGTCCGCCCCATCCATCACGACACCAAGGAGCACCTCCCATGACTGCATCGATGACGCTGCGTCGCCGTGTCACGGCCTCCCTCGCCGTGCTCGCCTCGGCCGCCCTGCTCGCCTCATGCACCGGCAACACGCCGGAGGCCGTCGGCGAGGGCGGCGGAGGCGGCGGTGATCCCCAGGCCGGCAGCAGCAACGACGAACCGGGCGAGACGGTCACGATCGGTTTCTCCGCGCCCGCCGCCGACCACGGCTGGATGGGTGCGATGAGCACCCGCGCCCAGGAGGTGGCCGACGAGTACGAGGACGTCGAGCTGCTGGTGGCCGAGGGCACCAACGATGTCAACCTCCAGATCAGCCAGATCGAGACGTTCATCAACAACGACGAGGTGGACGCCATCGTCGTGGTCCCCTTCGACGGCGCCGCGCTGACGGGCGTCGCGCTGGAGGCGATGGCGGCCGGGATCCCGGTGATCAACGTCGACCGCGAGTTCTCCGATCCCAATGCGGCCCGACTGACCGTGGTGGGAGACAACTACGGCATGGGCCACAACGCCGGTGAGTACATCTGCGAGCGCGTCGGCGATGACCCCGAAGCGGTGATCGCCGAGGTCGCAGGCATCTCCTCCCTGCCCCTGACCGAGGAGCGCACCCAGGGCTTCGAGGACGCACTCGGCGAGTGCGGTCAGGACGTCGACAACCGGGTCTCCGCCGACTTCACCGTCCAGGGCGGTGAGTCGGCCACGTCCAACCTGCTGCAGGCCGCCCCGGAGATCGACGCCCTCTGGAACCACGACGACGACCAGGGCGTCGGCGTGCTGTCCGCGATCGAGAACGCCGGTCGCGACGAGTTCTTCATGGTCGGCGGTGCCGGCTCGGCGAACATGATGCGCCACATCCAGGAGGGTGACTCGGTCGTCGAGGCCACGGTGGTCTACCCCGCCAGCCAGGCCGCCAACGGCGTGGCGATGGCCCGACTGCTCGCCCAGGACAAGGCGGTCTCCGACCTCGTCGAGAACGAGATCCCGCGTCGCATCCAGCTGTACGCACCGGTCGTGTCCGAGGAGAACGTCGAGGAGTACATCGACTCGGCCTTCGAGTCCTGAGCCGGCCCGGGAACCTGCCGACGATGCTGCCCCGCAGGCGGTGCAGAGTCGGCGGCGGGGCTCAGCCCTCGGTCCGGGCTCGGTGGATCACCGGGGCGGCCTGCGCGATCTGCCACGGGCGGGCGCCCAGCTCGGCGAGCTGGGCGCCGATCTCCGGCTCGGTCGGCACGTCCTCGTGCTCCCAGATCCAGTGCCGCAGCAGGGCCGGCTGCAGGAGATTCTCCGGGGGCAGCTCCAGGTCCTCGGCGCGCTGGCCGACGGCCTCGCGCACCAGCTGGTAGCGCTCCCACACCTCCGGGCACTTCTTGGACCAGAGCTTGTGCGGTGGGGGATAGGAGCGTTCGCTGCGCTCGGGGAGATGGGAGGCGGGCAGCTCGAGACCTGACCGTGCTGCCTGCCACCACATGTCCTTGCGGTGCAGCTTCGCCGGCAGCGCCCGGTCGAAGGCGCCTCGGCCCCGGGGTGCCTCCTTGGCCGCGGTGACCAGATCGCGGTCCTTGATCACGCGGTGCGGGGAGAGGTCCTCGGCGGCGGCGATCTCGTCGCGCCGGGCCCACATCTCCCGGGCCGCGGCCAGCTGCTTGACCGAGCGCAGACCGCCCAGGCCGTGCAGCCCGCGCCAGGACGAGGACCGGGTCGGGCCGCGGTCGCGGACCAGCTCGTGCGCGAACTCCTGGCGGGCCCACTCGTCCTTGCCGTCCTGCCGCAGACGCTCGGCGAGGACGTCGCGGACCTCCACGAGCACCTCGACGTCCAGCGCCGCATAGGTGAGCCAGCCCTCCGGCAGCGGGCGCCGCGACCAGTCGGCGGCGGAATGCTCCTTGGCCAGACGCAGGCCGAGGGTGTCCTCGACGACGGCGCCGAGCCCCACCCGCTCCATCCCCAGCAGCCGTGCGGCGAGCTCGGTGTCGAACAGCGCCGCGGCGCGCATGCCGAGCTCCGTGAGGCTGGGCAGATCCTGCCCGGCGGCGTGCAGCACCCATTCCCGCTCGGCCAGCAGATCCAGCAGGGTCGCGGGAAGGGTGAAGGCCAGCGGATCGATCAGGGCGGTGCCCGCGGCGTCGGTGCGCAGCTGCACCAGGTAGGCGCGGGAGCTGTAGCGGTAGCTCGAAGCCCGCTCGGCGTCGACGGCGACCGGCTCCCGGGGTGCGGTGGAGGCGGCCTCGCACCAGGCGAGCAGAGGCTGGATCCGGTCGATGACGGGGACGATGCCGTCGCGAGGAGTGGTCAGATCGGTGACGGGGGCGGGCTCTGTCACCGGGGGTCACCGGCTTCCTCGGGGCGCGGCGCCCTCGCATGGTGGGTGGGGGCGATCGGGGCGATCCGCGGCGGGGCCGGGGGCAGACCTCCCGCAGCGGCCAGCATCGCCGTCCAGGCCGCGAAGTGGGGAGCGAGTTCGGGGGCGGGGTCCTCGCCGTCGACCTCGTCCTCGATCTCGGGGGTCCAGGACACCCGCATCTCGACGTCCACGGTCGAGGGGCGCTCGGCGAGCGCGCCGTAGGACTGCGAGACCACCCGCGTGGCGGTGCACCCCAGTTCGCGGGAGTCCGCACCGTGCAGCTCGAGGGATTCGGTGACCCAGGACCAGGCCACGTCCCCGAGCATCGACTCGACCGCGAACTCCGGTTCCAGCTGTGCCTGGACGAGTGCCACCATCCGGTAGGTGCCGTCCCAGGACTCCTGCCCGGCGGGATCATGGAGGATCACCAGGCGACCGGAGGCCAGCTCCTCGTCGTGGACCAGGATCTCACCGGTGCAGGCCCAGGTGGACGGGGCCATCTTCGAGGGCGCAGGGATCTCGCGCCACGTGAACTCCGGACGGAGCGTGGCGCCGGTCATGGCGTCGACGGCGGCACGGAAGGTGTCGTCGCCGGTGCGGATTCGATGGACGGGCACGCTGGGAGACTAGTCGCGCACCGTGCTCCCGACCGGCAGGCGCGCCGGGGTCGCCGCGCCGGGCGGTCCCGGGCAGCTGCCGGTGTGCTCGTCAGCCGTCGGTGCGGTCGCCGTCGTCGGCGTCGTCGCTGTGGACGAGGCTGACGGAGTTGATGCAGTAGCGCTGGTCGGTCGGGGTGTCGAAGCCCTCGCCCTCGAAGACGTGGCCGAGATGCGAGCCGCACGAGGCGCAGCGGACCTCGACGCGGCGCATGCCCAGGGAGCTGTCCTCGAGCAGCTCGACCGAGTCGGAATCAGTCGGCGCGTAGAAGGAGGGCCAGCCGCAGTGGGCGTCGAACTGGGTCTCGGCGGTGAACAGCTCCGCACCGCAGGCCTTGCACGCGTAGGTGCCGGCGGGGCGGACCTCCTCGTACTTCCCGGTGCCGGGCCGTTCGGTGCCGCCCTGGCGGAGCACCTGATAGTCGGCCGGGGAGAGACGCTCGCGCCACTGCTCGTCGGTGATGGTGAGGGGATAGGTGCGCGTGCCGATGGGTTCGGTGGACATCGAAGCTGCCTCCGCTCTGCGACGCCGCGGGCGTCGCGCTGGTGCGCGGGGTGCTCTCACCCCGCCGAGGATGGTGAACGCGGTGTTCACAGCCTCGATCCTAGTGCGTGGATAGGATGCGTGGTATGACGTGTGAGCAGGATCGGCCCCGACCCACCAGCGCTCCTCTACGGTGGACGCAGGCCCTCCGACCGCGCTCCGACCAGGGACGCTGGGCCGAGGCCGCGCTCCTCGGCATGATCGGCGCCGTCTCGGCGTTCACGCTGAGCGCAGGCCTGCTGGCCGTAGGGGCCCGCGTGATGGCGCGCCTGCCGCTGGTCCCGCAGCAAGGGCTGCGCGGGAGGCCCGATCTGCCGGTGCGCGCGGTGCACACGGACCGGGTCCACCTCGAGAAGACCCGCGAGTCCGCACGCGACGGCTATCTCGCGCTGCGGCAGTCCGGAGGCACGGTGCATGTGCGCCTGGGACCCGTCCAGTCCCGCCCCACCCCCACCACGGTCGCGCGGCCGCTGCTGGCGGCGGACACCACGGAGCCGCTGCGGGTGGCCAGGGCGGCCGTCAACGGATTCTTCTGGGCGGGCACCCCCGCCACCGCCCACGGGCTGGAGACCGAGGAGGTCGAGGTCGACTCGCCCGTCGGGCCGATGCCCGCCTGGTTGGTGCGGCCCGACGAGGCACGGGGCTCCGTGGCCGGGCAGGCCGACACCTGGGCGATCCTGATCCACGGGCACGGCTCGATGCGCGGAGAGGCGCTGCGGGTGATCCCGCTGCTGCACCGCCTGGGTCTGACCAGCCTGACGATCACGTACCGCAACGACACCGGCGCCCCGGATTCCGCGGACCGGATGTACCACCTCGGGGCCGACGAGTGGGAGGACACCGAGGCCGCGATCGAGTTCGCGCTGGCCCACGGCGCCCGCCGCATCGTGCTGATGGGGTGGTCGATGGGCGGCGGCATCGCCCTGCGCGCCTCGGTGCGCACGGCTCACCGCGACCGGGTCGTCGCTCTGGTGCTGGACTCCCCGGCGGTGGACTGGCAGGACATCCTGATCTACCACGCCACCGCGATGAAGGCCCCGCGCCCGATGCGCACCCTGGGGATGTGGATGATGACCTCGCCGGTCGGAGCCCGCATGGTCCAGCTGCACGAGGCGCTCGCGCTGGACGAGATGACGCCCGAGCACTACGCCGACCACCTCATCCACCCCACACAGCTGTTCCACGCCCTGGACGATGCGACCGTGCCGCCGGAGCCGAGTCGACGCCTGGCCGCGCTGCGCCCCGACGCGGTGGAGTTCGTGCCGTTCGAGGGCGCCTCCCACACCCGCGAGTGGAACCGTGACCCCGCCCGGTACGAACGCCATCTGGCCGATTTCCTCGGCCGGGTGCTGGGACTCGAGGACGAGGTCGCCGCGCTGCAGCTGCCGGTGCGCGATCCGGCCTCGGCTGCCCTCGAGGACTCGATCGGCCTGCGGCTGTGATCCATCGGGCGTCGCAGGTGCGCTGACGCAGGTCCGCTGACTCAGGTGCGCTGACTCAGGTCCGCTGACCCGGGCCCCCTGACGCGGGGACCGGGATCGTCGGGTGGCCGACGCCGTCAGCGTCCGCGGCGGTACCGCGCGATCGTCGCGTGCTCGCCGACCAGCAGCGACCTCTGCTCCCATCCCTGGTCGTGCTCCGGACCGTGCAGCACGCGCGAGGACGGGCCGCCGATGGTGCGGTGCGTGGTCGACAGGCACAGCTCGTCGAGCAGGCCGGCGGCCGCGAGCTGCCCCAGCGCCGAGGGCCCGCCCTCCGCCTGGATGGCGCGCAGTCCCCGCGCGGCCAGACCATGGATCGCCGCGGCCGGGGTGGCGGCGGGGATCACCTGCTCCGGGTCCACGCCGGCACGCCGCCCGGCGTCGGCCGCGGCCTCGGGTGAGGCGATCAGGTAGAAGCCGCCGCGACGATCCAGCGTCGGGGGCAGGTCTCCGCTGTTCGACCAGACGGCGAGGGCAGGGCGCGCGGCCCCACCGGGCCGTCGGGACGGTGACAGCAGGCCCTCGCGGCCCTGGACCGAGGAATAGTCCTCCACCCGCACCGTCCCGGCCCCCACCAGCACCACATCCGTCAGTGCGCGCAGCACCCCGAACACCAGGGAGTCGTCGGGATTGCGCAGGGGCCCGCTGGTGCCGTCGGCCCCGTGGATCGCCCCGTCGAGGGTGGCGTTCATCATCGCTCGGACGTGCGCGGAGCCGGCGGCCGGCTCGGGGAACGCATAGAGATCGGCGATCATCCGCACTGCCTCGGGCCCGTCACGCAGGAGATGCGGGGCGGGCAGCAGCTCTCCATCACGCAGCAGCAGATGCACGGTTACCTCCGGGACGACGCCGATGTGTGGCACCGATCATCGCGCACGGCCCTGCGGGCCGCGAACCGGCACCGGCGGTGCGGACGGACCATACACTGACCGCCGTGACTGAAGCGCTCTGCGACCGACGGCCCGCCCCGACCCTCGAGCGGATGCTCGCGGACCTGGTGCCCCCGCCGCGGTTCGCGCGCGCCCGGCTCGAGAACTACGTGCCCGACCCCGCCTATCCCTCCCAGGAGGAGGCGAAGCAGCGGATCAGCGCGTTCGCCGCCGAGCTGGGTCGGCCCACCGGCGGCTTCCTCGCCAAGCTGCGGCGCCGTCCCCGGGCGGCCCATGGCATCTACCTCGACGGCGGTTTCGGCGTCGGGAAGACCCATCTGCTGACCGCCCTGTTCCACGCGGTCCCGGGCCAACGCGTCTACGGCACCTTCGTGGAGTACACGGACCTGGTCGGCGCCCTCGGGTTCCAGCGGGCCGTGGACCTGCTCGGCGAGTCGGTGCTGGTGTGCATCGACGAGTTCGAGCTCGACGACCCCGGCGACACGCTGCTGATGACCCGGCTGATCCGGGAGCTGTCCGATCGCGGAGTGGCCGTCGCGGCCACCTCCAACACGCTGCCGGACGCGCTCGGGGAGGGACGCTTCGCGGCGCAGGACTTCCTGCGCGAGATCCAGGCGATGGCCGAGCGGTTCCAGGTGCTGCGCATCGACGGCGAGGACTACCGCCGCCGCGACAGCGTCGCCGAGATCCGCTCCCTGCCCGAACCCACCGTGCGGGAACATGCCGAGGAGCGGACCGACACCACGCTCGACGACTTCGACGCGCTGCTGAAGCATCTCACCACGGTCCATCCCTCCCGCTACGGCGCCCTGATCGACGGCGTCTCCTCCGCGCACGTGACCGGGCTGCACGGTCTGAGGCACCACCACGACGCGCTGCGGTTCGTGGTGCTCGTGGACCGTCTCTACGACCGCACGGTGCCGGCGCTGGTCTCGACCGGACCTCGCGCCGACGTCGTCGACGACCTCTTCGCGCCCGAGCTGCTGGCCAGCGGCTATCGCAAGAAGTACTACCGCGCGCTGTCGCGTCTGGCCTCCCTCGCGCACGACGGATCCGGTCTCCTGGCCGGCGGCATCGACGATCCGGCCGGCGAACGCAGCGTGTGAGAGGGCCCAGCACGTGAGCGAGCCCAGCACATGAACCTGCCGACGCCGCCGCGGGGGCCGGACGGCCCCGCACGGCGCTCCCGCTCGGAGCAGGCGCGCCGCGCCCTCGCCGGACGCATCATGGACGGCGCCCTGGTGCCAGGAGCGCCGCTGCGCATCGGGGCGCTGTCCGAGGAGCTCGGCATGAGCGCGACCCCGGTGCGCGAGGCCCTGAACCTGCTGACCGGCGAGAAGCTCGTCGAGTACCTGCCGATGCGCGGCTTCGTCGTCACCCGTCCTCCCGATGACGAGCAGGTGCGGGCCATGGGGGAGGCGCGGGCGCTGCTCGAACCGCAGCTGGCCGCGCTCGCGGCGCAGCGCGCCACGCCCGCCGAGCGCGACGCGCTGGCGGCCACCCTCGAGCGGACGGCCGCGGCGGGGGTCGGTGCCCGCTTCCAGGAGTACGAGGGATATCTCGACCACTCCAGCGCTTTCCATGCCGAGATCGCCGCGGCGGCGCGCAACCCGTACCTGGCCGCCGCGCTCGAGGCGATCCCGGTGCACACGCTGCGGTTCCGGCGCTTCGGGACGTCGGGCGTCGATGACGCGGAGATCTCGGTGCGCGAGCACGCGGCCGTGCTCGCCGCCATCGGGCGCGGGGACACCGAGGGGGCCCGCGAGGCGATGGTGGCGCATGTGCGAGCCGTGACGGCGCGGGCGCTGGCCGGCTCGGCGTCCTGACCCGGCGCCGTCAGCCCTCCGGCTCGAGGTACAGCTCCTGGACGACCGCATGGTCCTGGCCGCCATCGCCCCGGTCCACCGACCCGCGGTACAGGCCCAGCAGCGCGGGCAGCAACCGGGCGGGCAGGCCCGCGCTCTCGGCGGCGGCCGTGGCGTATCGCAGGTCCTTGACCTGGTTGTCAGCCGAGCCTCCCAGCGAGTACTCGCGCTCGATGAGCTTGTCCTTCTTCTGGGCGAGCACCTCGCTGCGGGCGAGCCCGCCCTCGAGCAGGGTCACCAGCTGCTGGACGTCGAGCCCGGAGCGCCGGGCGAGGGCGAACGCCTCGGCGAGGGCGGCGAGGGTGCCGCCGACGACGATCTGATTGCACAGCTTGGCGACCATGCCGGACCCGAGCGGGCCCAGGTGTACGACGGTCCCGCCGATCACCTCCAGCACCCCGAGCACCGCCGCGACATCGTCCCGAGTGCCCCCGACCATGAGCGAGAGGGTGCCGGCCGCGGCCCCGGCGACCCCGCCGGACATCGGCGCGTCGACCACGGCGATCCCGTCGACCGCGAGCTCCTCGGCCAGCTCGATGACCTGCTCCGGCCCGGTCGTCGACAGCACCACCAGGCGGGCGCCGGCAGCGCCCCAGGCCTGTCGCGTCGGGGCGTCGAGCAGCTCGCGCAGCGGGGCGACGTCCGGCAGCACGGACAGGATCACCGGTGCCGCGGCGTCGGCCGGGCGCTCGGCCCGGATCGCGCCGGCCGCGACCAGATCATCGGCCCGGCTCGCCGTCCGGTTCCACACCAGCGGCGTGAGACCGGCATCCAGCAGGGTGGCGGCGATGGGGTGGCCCATCGGTCCCAGACCGATCACCGCGATGCGGGGGGTGTTCATGGAAGCTCCTTCACAGGCGTCGGGGGAGACCGTAGACTCAGAATCATATTTTATTCCTGGTCCACCGTGGACCGTCGAACCAGGAGGGTCGACCTGACCCGCCCCGTCTCTCGACCGGTCGAACCGCTCGTCCCTCCCTCCCTCGTGCACAGGAGCATCCCATGGCGCTGACGCCCTACCCCGCCTCAGACTTCCCGGCCCAGCCCGCGGCCCTGATCACCGGGGCCGCCTCCGAGCGCGGCATCGGCCGTGCCACCGCCCACCGCCTGGGCGCGGAGGGCTGGGCCGTGGCCGTGATCGACCTGGACGCCGCGGCCTCCTCGGCCGTCGCCGAGGAGGTCGCCCAGCAGCACGGGGTGCCGACCCTGGGTCTGGGCGTCGACATCTCCGACGAACAGCAGGTCATCGACGCCGTCGCCCGCGTGGACGCCGAGCTCCCGCAGCTCGTGGGCGTGGTCAACAATGCCGGTGTCTCCTCGCCGACCCCCTTCACCGAGGTCAGCACCGAGGAGTGGAAGCGGGTCTTCGACGTCAACGTCCACGGCACCTTCTTCGTCACCCGGGAGGCGGTGAGGATCTTCCGCCGCCACAGCCTGGGACGCATCGTGAATCTCTCCAGCGCCTCGGCCGAGCGCGGCGGCGGCGTCTACGGCCGCGCCGCCTACTCCGGGTCGAAGGCCGCCCTGCTGGGCCTGGCCAAGACCTGGGCGCGGGAGCTCGGCGAGTACGGCATCACCGCGAACTCCGTCGCCCCCGGGTCGATCGACACCGACATCATGGGCGGGAAGCTCAGCGACGAGCGCAAGGAGGTGCTGCTGCAGGAGCTCCCGGTGGGCCGGGTCGGCACCGTCGACGACGTCGCCGGGGCCGTCCATTACCTGCTGGGGCGCGACGGCGGTTACCTCACCGGCGTCACCCTCGACGTCAACGGCGGCTCCCACATCCACTGACCGATCTCGTCCACCGACCGAGCCGGCGCGGGCGGAAGCTGTCCGCGCCGGTCGGATGATCCCAGGAGCGACATGCCCGCCAGCGGAACCTTCCACGTCGACCTGTCCGGCGCGACCGTCGTCGTCACCGGCTCCACCCGCGGCATCGGCCGCGCGATCACCGAGCGCCTGCTCGCCTCCGGCGCCCGGGTGATCGGGCTGCAGCGGGGGACCGAACCCGTCGGCCCCGGCCATCAGTGCGTCAGCGTCGACCTCGCCGACCCCGCCTCCCGCACCGATGCCATCGCCCAGGTGCTCGCCGAGCACGAGGTCGACCTGCTGGTCAACAACGCCGGCATCAACCTCCGCCACGAGTTCGAGCACTTCCCGCTCGAGGAGTTCTCCCAGGTCATGACCGTCAACCTGGACGCGGTCGTGCAGCTGATCCAGGAGTTCGGCCGTCCGATGCTCGCCCGCGGCCACGGACGCATCGTCTCGATCGCCTCGATGCTCTCCTACTTCGGCGGCGTGAACGCCTCGGCCTACGCCGCGTCCAAAGGCGCCGTCGCCCAGCTGACGAAGTCCGTCGCCAACGAGTGGGCCGGACGCGGAGTCGCCGTCAACGCCGTCGCCCCCGGCTACATCGCCACCGAGCTCAACGTGTCCCTGCGCGAGGACGAGATCCGCAACGCCGAGATCGTCTCCCGGATCCCCGCCGGCCGCTGGGGCCGCGGCGAAGACATCGCCGGGACGGTGCTCTTCCTGGCCAGCGAGGGCGCCGACTACCTGCACGGGGCCGTGCTCCCGGTCGACGGCGGCTACCTCGGGCGCTGAGCGGCGTGGCCGAGCACCCGCCATCGTGGAAGGATCCCCCCATGACCACTGACGCACCGCTGCTCATCGCCATCCTGCGGGGGGTGACCCCTGCCGAGGCGCCCGCCATCGGCCAGGCCCTGCTGGAGGCCGGGGTCACCCGCTTCGAGGTGCCGCTGAACTCGCCGCGTCCCTTCGACTCGATCCGGGTCCTCACCGAGCTCTACGGAGACCGGGCGGAGATCGGGGCGGGCACGGTCGTCGATCCCGCCGACGTGCCGCGCGTGGCCGAGGCCGGCGGCCGACTCGTCGTCGCCCCGAACACCGACCCGGAGGTGATCGCCGGCGCGCTCGAGCTCGGTCTCGTCCCGTACCCGGGCGTCGCGACCGCCACCGACGTCTTCGCGGCGCTGCGCGCCGGGGCCCGGCACCTGAAGATCTTCCCGGCCGACGCCCTCGGCACCGCCGTGCTGCGCGCCTGGGACGCCGTCGTGCCCGACGGGACGGCCTTCCTGCCCGTCGGCGGCATCAGCACCGACACCCTGCCGGGCTGGATCCGTGCGGGTGCCGCGGGAGCCGGCATCGGCTCGTTCCTCTACGCCCCCGGCCGCGACGCCGAGGAGGTGCGGGAGCTCGCCGCCGACCTCGTCCGCGCCGCCGCTGCCGCCCAGCAGCGCGAGGGCACGCAGAGATAGGGCACCGAGCGACACCGCGGGGCACCGGCCGCTGCGCGGGCCGCGGGCCTCATCTCAGTCGGCGGCGCGGCCCAGCACCTCGGGGTTGAGGATGTTGCGCGGGGTGCGGCCGGCGAGGACCTCCACCACGTTCTCGATCACGCGACGCTTGAGCTCGGTCTCGGACTCCTCGCTGTACCAGGAGGCATGAGGGGTCAGGACAGCGGTCGGGCACTCGCGCAGCGGGCTGTCGACCGGCAGCGGTTCGGTCTCGAACACGTCCAGGCCCGCGCCGCCCAGATGCCCTGACCGCAGCGCCTCCACCACGGCATCGGTGTCGACCACCCCGCCGCGGCTGGTGTTGACCAGCAGCGATCCCGGACGCATCCGGGCCAGGGTGGACGTGGTGATCAGGTGACGGGTGTCCTCGGTGAGGGGGACATGGATGCTGAGCACGTCCGAGGTGGACAGGACCTCATCCCGGGTGCGCACGGCGATGCCGTCCTCGGTGGTGGTCCCGGGCTCCCGCATCGGGTCGCAGCCCTGGACGGAGAACCCCAGCGCCCGCGCCTTGCGGGCGGTCGCCGCGCCGATGCGCCCCAGCCCGACCACCCCGAAGGTGCGGGTGCTCAGCCGGTGCAGCGGCTTGACCGGGGCCAGCGAGTAGGTGCCCTCCCGCAGGTTCCGATCCAGCTCGACGATCCCGCGGGACAGCGTCACCGCCAGCGCGACGGCGTGGTCGGAGACGTCGTCGGTGCCGTAGTCCGGCACATTTGACACCGCCACCCCGCGTGCCGTGGCGGCGGCGAGGTCGATGGTGTCGACCCCGACTCCGTAGCGGCCGATGGCCCGCACCGTCGGCAGGGCCTCGAGCACCCGGTCGGTGATCGGGGCGTACTGCACCAGGAGGCCGTCGGCGCCCTGGGCGGAGGCGATCACCTCGTCCTCGGTGCGGGCCTGCTGCAGGACCAGCTGGACGCCGGCGGCCTCGGCGACCGCCTCCTCCTCGGTGGTCCGATCCTGGTCCAGGTCGGTGATGACGATCTTCATGGAGTCCTCTCCTCGGGGTGGGACGGGGCGCCGCGTCGCCGTGGGGCGGGCCTCGGAGCTGCGCGGTCGACGTCGAGCGCGGACCTCATTCTCCGTCGAGCCGGAGGATCGCCGCGGCGGCGTCGGCCATCCGGACGGTTCCGTCGGGTCCCTGGCGGACCGGTCCGAAGGCGGCGAGGACCTCCCGGGCGCGCGGTGCACGGGGGAGGGGGCCGGGGCCGCGATGGGCGAGCACGGCGAGGTCGCCGCGTCGCAGCAGCACGGACCCCTCGGCGAGGATCTCGACGCGGACGGCGCGCAGATCGCCGTCGGCCAGCGCGGGGTGCTCGCGCCGCAGCGCGATCAGGGTGCGGTACCACCGGAGCATCCGGGCATGGTCGTCCTCGCTGCGCTCCGCCCACGGCAGGATCGAGGCGCTGAAGGTCGACCGGGCCTGGGGATCGGGCACCGCCTCCGCCCACCCCATCTCGGCGAACTCCGCGACCCGGCCCGCGGTGACCAGCTCCCCGAGCTCCGCGTCATGGTCGGTGAAGAAGGCGAACGGCGCGGAGGTCGCCCATTCCTCGCCCTGGAACAGCATCGGCGTGCCCGGCCCCAGCAGGATCAGGGCGCACGCCGCGGCGTGCTGGGCGGGGGAGAGCCCGTGGTGGATGCGATCGCCGGCGGCCCGGTTGCCCACCTGGTCGTGATCCTGCAGGAAGGTGACGAAGCTGTGGCCGTCGTAGTGCTCGCTGCCGGGATCGACCGGGGCTCCCCAGACGCTGCCGCGGAAGCTCGAATACGTCCCGGCGTGCCAGAAGATCCGCGTCAGCACCGTGGACAGCGTCTCGGCGGAGCCGAAGTCCGCGTAATACCCGGCGCGCTCGCCGGTGATCCAGGCATGCACCCCGTGATGGACGTCGTCGGCCCACTGCAGGTCCATCCCGAGCCCGCCGGCGGCGGTGGGCGTGACGGTGGCCGGGTCGTTGCGGTCGGACTCGGCGATCAGGGTCAGCGGCCTGCCGGTCTCGACCTCCCAGGCGGAGACCGCCTCGGCGAGCTCGGCCAGGAAGTGCTGCTCGGAGTCGTCGTGCAGCTCATGGACCGCGTCCAGCCGCAGTCCGTCCAGTCCGACGTCGACCAGCCACTGCCGGGCGCTGCCCAGCAGGAAGTCGCGCACCGGGCGAGAGGCGGGCTGATCGAGGTTCACGGCCTCGCCCCAGGGGGTCTCGTGCCGGTCGGTGAAGTACGGGCCGAACCTGCCCAGATAGTTCCCGGCGGGTCCGAGATGGTTGTGGACCACATCGAGCACCACGGCGAGGCCGCGCCGGTGGGCGGCCGCGACGAACCGTGCCAGTGCCGCCGGCCCGCCATAGGCCTCGTGCGCGGCGTACAGCCCGACGCCCTCGTAGCCCCAGCCGCGATCACCGGGGAAGGTGGCGATCGGCATCAGCTCCACGGCGTCCACGCCCAGGTCCACGAGGTCGTCGAGACGTTCGATGGCCGAGTCGAAGGTGCCGCCGCGCCCGTCGGAGCCGGCGGTGAAGGTGCCCACGTGCAGCTCGTACAGGACCTGTCCGCGCAGGTCCCGGCCCGCCCACGCGGTCTCCTCCCGCAGCGCGCGGGGATCGACGACGGCGGACTCGCCGTGGACGCCGTCGATCTGGCGCAGCGAGCGAGGATCGGGCAGCCACGTCGGATCCTCGTCGAGACGGAAGCTGTAACGCGCGCCGGGGACCGCCGTCACCCCGTCCAGGGTGAACCAGCCGCCCTCACCGCGCTGCATCGCCCGGGCGACCCCGTCCACGCGCACGGCCACGGCACCGGCCTGCGGGGCCCACACCTCATACCGGTCGTAGCTGCGCGGGGCGACCGGACCCGGGCTCGGGGTGCTCATCGCCGGTCCACCGTCTCCTCGGCGATGCGGTCCTCCGTCCGCTCGGCGGCGTCGCCGCAGCGCAGCAGCAGGGCGACCGGCCAGGAGGACAGCAGGTCCTCCAGGGGCACCATCCCGCCGTCGACCTCCGCCCCGCTGAGGACGTCCCTCCAACGGCCCTCGGGCAGGGCCAGATGGGAATCGCCCCAGCCGCCGCGCTGCGCGAGCCCCTGGGCGAGCCGGGTGGCGACGGTGGCCACCTCGATCGGGCCGTCGTCCACTCCGCGCCCGAAGGCGACCGCGTGCGAGGTGGTGGTCGGCAGCGGCCGATAGGCGGCCGCCCGGCCGCGGAACAGCTCCGGCCGCCGCCGGCGCAGGACGAGGGCGCGGTGGGTCAGCCACAGCTTCTCGTCCCCGACCCCCTCGGGGCCGGCCCCGTCGATCATCCGGGCCAGCCGCTCGGCCTGGGCGGCGTGGTCGACCTCGCGGCGGTTGTCGGGGTCCACCAGCGACAGATCCACGGTCTCGTTGCCCTGGTAGACGTCCGGGACCCCGGGCATCGTCAGCTGGATCAGCTTCTGGCCGAGGATCGCGGCGCGCTGTGCCGACAGGGTGCGCCGGGTCCACTCCGTGAGCAGACGATCCACTTCAGGGGAGGCGAGGGCCGCCCGGGACAGCTCCAGCACCTGCTGCTCGTACTCGACGTCCTGGTCGGTCCAGGTGGTGTGGATCTTCGCCTCCCGCATCGCCTTGAGCAGATATCCCTCCAGACGTTCGGCGGTGATCCGTGCGGCTGCGGCGCCGGGCAGGTCCCAGCAGGCCACGAGGGTCTGCCACAGCAGCAGCTCGATCGCACCGTCGACCCGATCGCCGTGGGCGTCGGCGGTGGCGCGGTCCAGGTCCTGGACCGTCAGCGCCCACTCCAGCGGCTGCTCGGTGAGCACCGCGAGGCGCGCCCGCACGTCCTCGCTGCGCTTGGTGTCGTGGGTGGACAGCGTCGTCATCGCATCGGGGCGGGTGCGCACCCTGTCCAGAGCGTGATCATGGAGATCGTCGGGCTCCACCCCGATCCGCTCCGGATCCGCGCCGACCTCGTTGACGGCCACGAACCGGGTGTAGCGGTAGAACGCGGTGTCCTCCAGCCCCTTGGCATGCACCGGCCCGCAGGTCTGGGCGAAGCGCACGATCACCTCGGCGCGCTGGGTGCTGGCGGTGCGGCCCGCGCTGCCCACCTCGTCACCGCACACCAGGGCGACGACGGTCTCCAGCGCCGTGGCCAGGTCCTCGTCGTCGCCGAGCACGGTCTGCGCCCGGGCGGCGGCGTGCTCGATGACGGCGCGCTCGCCGCCGGGGGCGGGTTCGCCGGGCACGATGTAGGCGCGGTAGCGGTCCATGGAGCCCAGCAGGGCCCGCACCGCCTGCTGGATGTTGCGCCGGGTGGTGTCCCGCAGCCGGATGTCCTCCTGGCAGATGTGGTGGATCAGCTCGGTGAGGCGTTCGAGCTCGGCCCACAGACTGGTGGAGATGATCTGCTCGGTGGACTCCGCGGCGACCTCGGAGAAGGGTCGCAGGTCACCGGTGCGGCGCTGCCACAGGTGCGTCAGTCCCAGAGCGCCGTGCGGGTCCTGGAACAGCCCGCCGACCCGCCACATGGCGTCGTACCCGGTGGTGCCGGCGCACGGGAAATCTCCCGGCAGCTGCTCGTCCCCCTCCAGGATCTTCTCCACCACGGTCCAGGAGCCCCCGGTGGCCCGCTCCAGATCCCGCAGATAGCCCCGCGGATCGGCGAGGCCGTCCGGGTGGTCGATGCGGTAGCCGTCGATCACGCCCTCTCCCTGCAGCTCCAGCAGCGTCGCGTGGGTCGCCTCGAACACCTCCGGCAGCTCCACCCGGACCGCCGCCAGGGTGTCCACGTCGAAGAACCGCCGGTAGTTCAGCTCGTCGTCGGCGACCTTCCAGTAGGCCAGGCGGTACCACTGGCGGTCCAGCAGGTCCGCCAGCCCCAGGTGCTCGGTGCCGGCGGCCACCGGCAGCACGTGCTCGTAGTACCGCACCACCGTCTCGGTCGCCGTGGTGCCGTCGGCCTGCGGGACCTCGGCGCTGCCGACGGTGATCTCCTCGTCGGCCAGGACCGCTCCGATCGGCCGACCCAGCACCGGGACCAGGATGGAGCGCTCCGCCGAGGTGTCGGTGTCGAACCACTCCGCGAAGGGGGAGTCGGGCCCATCGCGCAGCACCGACCACAGCGCACGGTTGTGCCAGATCGGGGTGGGGATCGCCATGTGGTTGGGCACCACGTCGACGATCAGCCCCATGTCGTGGGCGTGGGCGGCCGCGGCGAGGCGCCGCAGCGCCCCCTCGCCACCGATCTCCGCGCCGATCCGCGTGTGGTCGACCACGTCGTAGCCATGGGTGGAGCCCGGTGCGGCCTGCAGCACGGGGGAGCAGAACACGTGTCCCACCCCGAGCCGGGAGAGATAGGGGACCAGGGCGGCGGCGTCATCGGCCGTGAAGCCCTCGTGCAGCTGCAGGCGATAGGTCGAGGCGGGGACGACTGCGCTGATACCGGTGCTCACGATGGTCTCCTTCTCCCGGGCGTGGGCCCGGACGGGTGGGTCAGGCGCGGGCGGGCTGCTCGGTCTCCTCATCGGCCGCGGGGTTCCCGTCCAGGTCCGCCGGTGGGCGCATGAGCACCAGCAGCGAGTGTCCGGGCCGCGTGAGGGTGTCGCCGCCGGCGAACGCGGTGCCGACCTCGACGGTCTCCCCGGTGCCCAGGACGACCTTCCAGTTCTCGCCGTGTTCGGAGGACGGCAGCGTGAAGTCGACGTCGTTGCCCGAAGCGTTCAGCAGCAGCAGCGCCGAGTCGTCGATGATGCGCTGGCCCCGCAGGTTCGGCTCGGGGATCCCGGCCCCGTTGAGGAACATGATCAGGCACTTGTTCTGCGCCGAGTCCCAGTCCTCGGCGGTCATCAGCGCCCCGTCGGTTCCGAGCCACTCCACGTCCGCGAGGGTCGAGCCCGCGCCGTCGCGCACGATGCCGCGCAGGAAGCGGCGACGGCGGAAGATCGGATGCTCGCGGCGCAGCTCGACCATCGACTGCGTGAACCAGAGCATCTCCATCTGGTCGGCGTCCAGCTCCCAGTCGACCCACGAGATCTCGTTGTCCTGGCAGTAGGTGTTGTTGTTCCCGCCCTGCGTGCGGCCCATCTCGTCGCCGTGGAGGATCATGGGCACGCCCTGGCTCACCAGCAGCGTGGCCATGAGGTTCTTGGCCCGGCGCAGGCGCAGTGCGCGCACCTGAGGATCATCGCTGGGGCCCTCGACCCCGGAGTTCCAGGACCGGTTGTGGCTCTCCCCGTCCTCGCCGTCCTCGCCGTTGGCCTCGTTGTGGCGCTCGTTGTAGGAGACCAGGTCGCGCATCGTGAAACCGTCGTGAGCGGTGACGAAGTTGATCGAGGCGATCGGGGTGCGGCCGGTGTGCTGGTACAGGTCCGAGCTTCCGGCCAGGCGGGAGGTGAATTCCCCGATGACGCCGGGCTCGGAGCGGTGGAAGTCGCGCACGGTGTCGCGATAGCTGCCGTTCCACTCCGACCACAGCGGCGGGAATCCGCCCACCTGGTATCCGCCCTCCCCGAGGTCCCATGGCTCGGCGATGAGCTTGACCTGCGAGATCACCGGGTCCTGCTGGATGATGTCGAAGAAGGCCGAGAGCCGGTCCACCTCATGCAGCTCCCGCGCCAGGGTGGAGGCCAGGTCGAAGCGGAAGCCGTCCACGTGCATCTCGGTCACCCAGTAGCGCAGCGAGTCCATGATCAGCTGCAGCACGTGCGGGGTGCGCATCAGCAGCGAGTTCCCGGTGCCCGTGGTGTCGTAGTAGTGGGCCTTGTCCTCCTCCACCAGGCGGTAGTAGGCGGCGTTGTCGATGCCGCGGAAGCAGAGCGTGGGGCCGAGATGATTGCCCTCGGCGGTGTGGTTGTAGACCACGTCGAGGATGACCTCGATGTCCGCCTCGTGCAGGTTCTTGACCATCTGCTTGAACTCCTGGACCTGCTGGCCGCGATCGCCGGCACAGGAGTACTCGTTGTGCGGCGCGAAGAAGCCGATGGTGTTGTAACCCCAGTAGTTGCGCAGGCCGCTGTCCACCAGGTGCCCGTCCTGGACGAACTGGTGGACGGGCATCAGCTCCACCGCCGTGACCCCGAGTTCGGTGAGGTGCTCGATGATCGAGGGGTGGCCCATCGCCACGTAGGTGCCGCGGATGGTGTCGTCGATGTCCGGATGCAGCATCGTCAGGCCCTTGACGTGGGCCTCGTAGATGACCGTGTCGTGGTACTCGTGCGCCGGCGGGTGATCGTTGCCCCAGTCGAAGAAGGGGGAGATGACCACGGAGTGCATGGTGTGGTCGGCGGAGTCCTCGGTGCTGCGCTGCTCGGGGTGCTCGAAGCTGTAGCTGTACAGGGACTGGTGATTGCTGGCCATTCCCGCGATCGCCTTCGCGTACGGATCCAGCAGCAGCTTCGAGGGGTCGCAGCGGTGCCCCGCGTCGGGGTCGAAGGGGCCGTGGACGCGGTAGCCGTAGCGCTGTCCGGCCTGCACCGCGGGCAGGTAGACGTGCCAGACGTACGCGTCGACCTCGGTGATCTCGACGCGGCGCTCCTCGCCGTCGTCGTCGATCAGGCACAGCTCGACCCGCTCGGCCGCTTCCGAGAAGAGGGCGAAGTTGGTGCCGGAGCCGTCGAAGGTGGCACCCAGGGGGTAGGACTGACCGGGCCATATCTGCATGGGCTCAGGGTAGCGGCACCAGGTCCGGAACTTCCCGGGTGCGCGGCTGCCGGCGCCGTGGAGGCCGGTTCGTGACCGGACGGTCGGAGCGGGGCTCCCGTGCTCCGGCCGGGGAACGACGACGCGTCCGGGAACGACGCGGAGCCCGGGAACGACGAAGGCCCCGGCATCTGCCGGGGCCTTCCGTGGTGGGCGATACTGGGTTCGAACCAGTGACCTCTTCCGTGTCAGGGAAGCGCGCTACCGCTGCGCCAATCGCCCGATGCGTCCGAGGACGCGGGGGAGGGACGGAGCGGACGACCGGATTCGAACCGGCGACCCTCACCTTGGCAAGGTGATGCTCTACCAACTGAGCTACGTCCGCGCATCGGCCGGGCCGACGAAGGAATACTCTAGGCGGGCCATGGCGTCGGCGCAAATACGGGTGGCCAGCAGTGTCGGAGGTCACGCGGGGTTTGCGCCGCCGTGACGAGGTGGACCCGGGGCGCGAGCCGCCGGTCGCGATCGCGGCGGAAGGGCGTCGCCGACGCGGGGGAGGGGCCGCTGCTCGACGGCGTCCGCACCGACTGCTCGACGGCGTCCGCACCGACTCGGCGGTCGGCCGGGAACATGGTCGGCGACCGGTCGGGGAGAGCACTCGGGACGATGTAGGTCACACCGGAAGTGGTCATGAGACCCGGAGGACCTCGTGTAAGCTTCTTCGAGTCCGCTCCGGAGGGCGTCAGCGCAGCTCCGGAGGTCGACCATGACGGGCGATTGGCGCAGTGGTAGCGCGCTTCCTTCACACGGAAGAGGTCACTGGTTCGAACCCAGTATCGCCCACGACGGGATCCTCGGATCCGCGTCACGCGGACGTAGCTCAGCTGGTAGAGCATCACCTTGCCAAGGTGAGGGTCGCCGGTTCGAATCCGGTCGTCCGCTCCGGGGGAACGGCGCGCCCGACATCACGTCGGGAGCGCCGTTCCGTATGATGCACACGCATCTCCGGTGGGTTGGCCGAGTGGTTAGGCAACGGCCTGCAAAGCCGTGTACACGGGTTCGAATCCCGTACCCACCTCCACCTCGGGCCGAGTGCCCGCGGCGAGGGCGATTGGCGCAGCGGTAGCGCGCTTCCCTGACACGGAAGAGGTCACTGGTTCGAACCCAGTATCGCCCACCACCACGAAGGACCCCGGTCTGCGGACCGGGGTCCTTCGTCATCCACCCACGGGGCGTCCTGCACAGCATGAAGGGCCCCCGCCGTACGGCGGGAGCCCTTCCTGCAGCGGTGACCGGCCTCAGCGTGCGGGGCCGGTCCCGTCGGCGGACCCCGCGGAGTCGGAGCCGGCGGTGGAGGAGTCCGCGGACGCCCCGGCGGAGGGCGCCGACCCGTCGAAGGAGCCGTCGCGCCCCTGCTTCCGGGAGGCTTCCCTGGTCTCCAGCCGCTCCGCGTCCCCGGGAGAGACCTCGACAAGGGTCTCGACGGTGCGCAGCTCGAAGGGTGAGCCGTCGTGCTTGTCGATCGCCGTCTCGACGGAGTCCTCCAGGACGTGCCGGGCCAGACGATTGCGGATCATCAGCGGATCCCTCGAGAGGTCCTTCCAGATCGCGACGCACAGCAGCAGCATGACGATGACGAAGGGCAGCGAGGAGACGATCGTGATGTTCTTCAGACCGTTCAGGGCGGCCGCCGGATCATTGCCGCCGGCCAGCAGCATGATCGCTGCCACGGCACCGGTCGCCACGCCCCAGAAGACGACGATCCGGCGGGTCGGCTCCTCCGCGCCGTGCTGGCTGAGCCCACCCATGACGATGGAGGCGGAGTCCGCGCCCGTGACGAAGAAGATCGCGACCAGCACCACGGCCAGCACCATGAGGATGATGTTGACGAAGCCCGGCACCGGCAGCGTCTCGAGGGTCTGGAACAGGATCAGGTCGAAGTTGATGTCCGGGACCCCGTCGACGACCTGCGCGAGCGTGGCGCCCTCGTCCTGCGCGCGCTCGGCACGCTCCTGGATGCCGATGGCGCCGCCGCCGAAGATCGAGAACCAGATCAGGGAGACCACGGAGGGGACCAGCAGCACGCCGACGACGAACTGACGGATGGTGCGGCCGCGCGAGATGCGGCCGATGAACAGACCCACGAAGGGGCACCAGGAGACCCACCAGGCCCAGTAGAAGATGGTCCAGGTGCTCATCCACTCGTCCAGCGACTGGCCGCCGGCGGCGGAGGTGCGCGAGGCCATCTCCGGCAGATCGCCGATGAAGCCGCCCACCGCGTTGGGGATCACGTTGAGGATGAACAGCGTCGGGCCGCCGATGAAGACGATCAGGGCCAGGATCACGGCGAGCACCATGTTGATGTTCGAGAGGTACTGGATGCCGCGCTCGATGCCGGAGACGGCGGAGGCCACGAAGCATGCGGTGAGCACCGCGATGATGATCACCAGGATCGGCGAGGTCACGTCGTTCATCAGGCCGACGGACTCGATGCCGCCGCCGATCTGCAGGGCGCCGAGGCCCAGCGAGCAGGCGGAGCCGAACAGGGTCGCCAGGATGGCCAGGATGTTGATCACGCGGCCGCCGATGCCGTCCGAGACGCGCTCCCCGAAGAGCGAGGTGAACATCGAGGAGAACAGCTGCGAGCGGCCCAGGCGGAAGGTGCCGTAAGCCATGCCGAGGCCGACGATCGCGTACATCGCCCACGGGTACAGCGTCCAATGGAACAGGGTCGTGCCGAGCCCGGTGGTCATGGCCTCCGGGGTCGAGCCCTCGACGGTGCCCGGCGGCGGCGACATGTAGAAGAACAGCGGCTCGCCGACCCCGTAGAAGATGAGCCCGATGCCCATGCCGGTCGCGAACATCATGGAGATCCAGGAAGCAGTCTTGAACTGCGGTTCCTCGCCGTCACGACCCAGCGGGATGCGACCGAAGCGGGAGGCGGCGACGATGATCACGAAGAGGGTGAAGACGGTCGCGGCGATCACGTACAGCCAGCCGAAGTTGCTCATCACGCCGTTCAGGGCGCGTGTGGCGACCGCGCCGAGGCCGGTCGGGGAGATCAGGCCCCAGAGGACGAACGCGACAGCGAGGATGCCCGCGATGCCGAAGACGATCTTGTCGGTTCCCAGGCGGGACTTGCGTCGGCGCCGGGGTCCTGCGTTGCGGAGATCCGCGAGGAGCTCCTGGGTGGTTCGTGTGTTCTGACTCATGGGGAACGTGTCGCTCCCGGTACCGCTCCGGGGACCGCGAGGACGCCTCCTTCGTGGGGATGAGGGATGCAAAGCCGTCCTGCAGTAAAGCCGTCCTGCAGCAGCGCCTGCTGCGCGTGGGACCGCCTCGGAGCGCAGCCGGGAGCGACTCCGGGAGGGCCGAGCCACCTGAGCCGATGCCCGATCGCCTCCGGCGCACACGGGCCGGGTCGTCGCAGCGGCCCGGCCCCGGATACCATCGCCTCGGACGGAAACGAGGACCGGCATCGTCGGCCGGCTCGACCCGAGAACAAGGAGCACCCCGTGGCCCAGATCGCCATCACCCTGGACGGTTCACCCCAGCAGCTCGAGGAGGGGACCACGGGCACCACGCTCTTCGAGGGCCGCAGCGAGATCATCGCGCTGCGGATCGACGGCGAGCTGCGGGACCTGTCCACGGCCGTGACGGCCGGTGCGATGATCGAGGGTGTCGAGCTCTCCAGCCCCGACGGCCTGTCGATCCTGCGCCACAGTGCCGCCCACGTCCTCGCCCAGGCTGTGCAGAAGGCGGATCCGGAGGCGAAGCTCGGCATCGGCCCGCCCATCACCGACGGGTTCTACTACGACTTCGACGTCGCCGAGCCGTTCACTCCCGAGTCGCTCAAGGCGCTCGAGAAGGAGATGAATCGGATCATCAAGGCGGGGCAGCGCTTCGTCCGACGCGAGATCAGCGACGACGCCGCCCGCGCCGAAGAGGCGCAGGAGCCCTACAAGCTCGAGCTGATCGGTCTGAAGTCCACCGCCGACGACGCCGCCGAGGGCGCGAGCGTCGAGGTCGGCGAGGGCGGCCTGACCATGTACGACAACGTCGACCGTCGCGGCGAGGTGGTCTGGACCGATCTCTGCCGCGGCCCTCACCTGCCCACCACCAAGCTGATCGGCAACGGCTTCGCCCTGACCCGCTCCGCCGCCGCCTACTGGCGCGGCAGCGAGAAGAACCCGATGCTGCAGCGCGTCTACGGCACGGCATGGCCCTCCAAGGAGGAGCTGCGCGCCCACCAGGAGCGGATCGCCGAGGCCGAGCGCCGCGACCACCGGCGCCTCGGCAGCGAGCTGGACCTGTTCTCCTTCCCCGACGAGATCGGCTCCGGGCTGCCGGTGTTCCACCCCAAGGGCGCCATGATCAAGATGGAGATGGAGGACTACTCCCGCCGCCGCCACGTCGAGGCCGGATACTCCTTCGTCTCCACCCCGCACATCACCAAGAAGAACCTCTTCGAGACCTCCAAGCACCTGGAGTGGTACGCCGACGGCATGTACCCCCCGATGCACGTGGACGAGGAGGTGGACGCCGACGGCACCGTGACCAAGCAGGGCCAGGACTACTACCTCAAGCCCATGAACTGCCCGATGCACAACCTCGTCTACAGCTCCCGAGGACGCTCCTACCGGGAGCTGCCGCTGCGGCTGTTCGAGTTCGGCAGCGTGTACCGCTACGAGAAGTCCGGCGTGGTGCACGGCCTGACCCGGGCCCGCGGCTTCACCCAGGACGACGCGCACATCTACTGCAGCCGCGAGCAGATGAAGGAGGAGATCTCCCGGACCCTCGACTTCGTGCTCGGGCTGCTGAAGGACTACGGGCTGGACGACTTCTACCTCGAGCTGTCCACCCGCGATCCCGAGAAGTCCGTGGGCGACGAGGCCACCTGGGCCGAGGCCACGGACACCCTCGAGCAGGTCGCCACCGCCTCGGGGCTCGACCTGGTCCCCGACGAGGGCGGCGCCGCGTTCTACGGCCCCAAGATCTCCGTGCAGGCCAAGGACGCGATCGGCCGCACCTGGCAGCTCTCGACCATCCAGCTGGACTTCTTCGAGCCCGAGCTGTTCGAGCTGGAGTACACCGCGTCCGACGGCTCGCGGCAGCGCCCGGTGATGATCCACCGCGCCCTGTTCGGCTCCATCGAGCGCTTCTTCGGCGTGCTGCTGGAGCACTACGCGGGAGCCTTCCCGGTCTGGCTCGCACCCGTGCAGGTCGTCGGCGTCCCGGTCGCCGCCGAGTACGCGCCCTATCTCGAGGAGGTCGCGGCGAAGCTCCGCGCCCACGGGGTGCGCGTCGAGGTCGATTCCTCCGACGACCGCATGCAGAAGAAGATCCGCACCCACACCAAGGAGAAGGTGCCCTACCTGCTCATCGCCGGCGGCGAGGACCAGGCGGCCGGGGCGGTCTCCTTCCGGATGCGGGACGGCAGCCAGGACAACGGCATCGCCGTCGACGAGGCCGTCCAGCGGATCGTCACCGCGATCGCGGACAAGGTGCAGGTATGAGCGGGCCGGGACCGGGGACCGATCCGACCGGGCCGACCGGGCCGGGACGCCCGACGGGGCCCGAGCGGCCGGTCGTCGAGGACGCGGGAGACTTCGCCGGCGTCCCCGACGACACCGATCGCCTGTGGACCCCGCACCGGATGGCCTACATCGGCGGGGAGAACAAGCCCGTCGATCCCCACGACGGGGACCAGTGCCCCTTCTGCACGGCACCGCGGCGGAGCGACGAGGACGCCCTGATCGTCCACCGCGGCGAGGTCGCCTACGTCGTGCTGAACCTCTACCCGTACAACTCCGGTCACCTGCTGGTGTGCCCCTACCGGCACGTCGCCGACTACACGGAGCTGGACGACGCCGAGGTGCGGGAGGTCGCCGAGCTGACCCGGACTGCGATGCGGGTGATCCGCGAGGTCTCCGGCCCGGCCGGGTTCAACCTCGGGATGAACCAGGGGCCGGTCGCGGGGGCGGGCATCGCCGCGCACCTGCATCAGCACGTGGTGCCGCGATGGATGGGGGACGCGAACTTCCTGCCCATCGTCGGGCACACCAAGGCCATCCCGATCCTGCTGGCGGACACCCGGCGGCTCTACGCCGACGCCTGGCCCTGAGCTAGCCTGACCGAGGTCGCAGAGGGAGGAGATCGTCGAGATGAGCACCACGGGAGCCCCTGCGCGCCCCGGGCCGGCCGCGCCCGGTCCGACGGACGCCGGCTACGGCTACGACGTCGACCGCCTCGATCCGCGCGCGCCCGGACGGATGGGCGAGGCGGGGCCGCAGCGGCCGCGCCGTCGGCGGCCCTGGCTCCGCTGGGTGCTGTTCGGCCTGTCGTTCCTCGCTCTCGCGGGCGGCGCCGTGCTGCTGTACGTCTTCATCATCCTGCCGCTGGGCTTCGGGACCTCGCTGGTGGCGTTCACCGCCGCCCTGGTCCCGGTCGCGATCGTCCTCGGCGCCATCTGGTGGCTGGACCGCTACACCCCGCAGCCCCGGATCTCGCTGATCTACGCCTTCATCTGGGGCGCAGTGGGCTCGGTGGCGCTGACCTTCGTCATCGGCACCCCCTTCACGGCATGGATCAGCCCGAGCGAGCCGGACCAGGTCACCGCCCAGTTCCTCGGAGCCGCGGTCCAGGCACCGGTGGTCGAGGAGACCATGAAGTCCGCCGGGCTGATCGGCCTGCTGATCTGGGGGCGCCGCTACATCGCCGGGCCCATCGACGGCGTGGTCTACGCGGCGCTGATCGCCGGGGGCTTCGCCTTCACCGAGAACATCCTCTACTTCGGCAACTCCTTCCACCAGGCGCAGGCCGCCGGCGAGGTCGCCGGGTTCTGGCAGACCTTCTTCCTGCGCGGCCTCCTGTCGCCCTTCGCCCACGCCTCCTTCACCGCCCTGTCCGGTCTCGGCCTCGGCATCGCCGCCGAGCGCCGCTCGCTGATGCTCTACTTCGGGCTCGGCGTCGGCGGGCTCTCCCTGGGCATGATCCTGCACGCCCTGTGGAACGGATCGAGCTTCTTCCTCCCCGTCGACCCCGAGAACCCGCTGGCGGGCTTCCTGCGCTACTACGTCACCGTGCAGGTGCCGATCTTCGTGCTCCTGGTGGCGATCGTGCTGTTCCTGCGTCTGCGAGAGCGGCGGATCCTGCGCCGGCAGCTGTCCGAGTACGGCCGCGCGGGCTGGTTCGCGCCCCCCGAGGTCGACATGCTCGTGGCGATGGGGGCGCGGCGCCGTGCCGAGAAGTGGGCGGGCCGTCATGGCGCGGTCGCCCGGATGGCGATGCGGGACCTGATCCGCGCTGCGATCCAGCTGGGCATGGAGCGCCACAGCGTGCTGCACGGGAAGCCGTCGGAGCGCACCCGCCGGCGCGAGCGCGAGCTGCTCGAACGCATCACCGCCGACCGCCGCCTGATCGGGGCGCTGACGGCCCCCGTCGTCCGCCGCTGAGGTCACCGCGCCGGCGGAGGCGCCCGCGACCGGGTCCGCGCCGGCGACCCCGCCGGAACCCCGCACGCCGTGGCCCTACAATGGGGCGGCACTGCGCCGGGATCCGGCGCGTGAGTCGTAAGGAGAGAGATGTCCGGGCATTCCAAGTGGGCGACCACCAAGCACAAGAAGGCCGTCATCGATGCCAAGCGCGGCAAGCTGTTCGCCAAGCTGGTCAAGAACATCGAGGTCGCAGCGCGCATGGGCGGCCCCGACCCCACGGGAAACCCCACTCTCTACGACGCCATCCAGAAGGCGAAGAAGACCTCCGTCCCCAACGACAACATCGACCGGGCCGTCAAGCGCGGCGGCGGCCTCGACGGCGGCGGCGTCGAGTACGAGACCCTGATGTACGAGGGGTACGCCCCCGGCGGCGTCGCCGTGCTCGTCGAGTGCCTCACCGACAACAAGAACCGTGCGGTCTCCGAGGTGCGGCTGGCCTTCAACCGCGGCGGCGGCAACATGGCCGACTCCGGCTCCGTGTCCTACCTGTTCGAGCGTCGGGGAGTGGTGACGGTGCCCAAGGGCGATCTCACCGAGGACGGCCTGCTCGAGGTGGTCCTGGACTCCGGCGCCGAGGAGATCCTCGACGAGGGCGAATCCTTCGAGATCCTCTCCGAGGCCACCGACGTGGTCGCCGTGCGCACCGCGCTGCAGGAGGCCGACATCGACTACGACAGCGCCGAGGCGCAGTTCGTTCCCACCATGCGCACCCCCGTCGACCTCGACGGCGCCCGGAAGGCGCTGAACCTGATCGACGCGCTCGAGGACAGCGACGACGTCCAGAACGTCTTCTCCAACCTCGACATCCCCGAGGACGTCGCCGCGCAGCTGGCCGAGGCCGAATGACCCTGCGGGTGCTCGGGGTCGATCCCGGGCTCACCCGCTGCGGGATCGGCGTGATCGATTCCGCCGGCGGTCGACGGGCCACGTTCGTGACCGCCGGGGTGATCCGCTCGTCCTCCGAGGACCCCATCGACCGCAGGCTGCTCACGATCGCCCGGGGGCTGCGGGCGGCGCTCGAGGAGCACGGCCCGGACGTGGTCGCCGTCGAACGCGTCTTCAGCCAGAACAACACCTCGACGGTGATGGGGACCGCCCAGGTCTCCGGCATCGCGATCGTGGAGGCCGCCGAGCGCGGCATCCCGATCGCGATGCACACCCCCTCCGAGGTCAAGGCCGCGGTGACCGGCAGCGGCCGCGCCGACAAGAAGCAGATCCAGACCATGCTGGTGCGTCTGCTCGGTCTCGAGGCCCCGCCCCAGCCCGCGGACGCCTCCGACGCGGTCGCGATCGCCCTGACCCAGCTGTGGCGGGGTCCCGGGCCGGTCGCGCTCGACGCCACCGGCGGGGCGCGCACCAGCGCTCAGGCCGTGTGGGCGCAGGCAGAGCGCACGGCTCGACGCGCCCGGGAGCGCTCCACCTCCCGGCACTGATCGAACACTCGTTCTACAGTGGTGCCGTGATCGCATCCTTGACCGGGCGAGTGGCCCGCATCGACCTCGATTCCCTCGTGCTGGACGTCGGCGGCGTGGGCTACCTCGTCCGCACCACGCCTCAGGCCCTGAGCTCCACCCGCCACGGCGCCGAGCTGATCCTGCACACCGAGCTGGTCGTGCGCGAGGACTCGATGACCCTGTTCGGCTTCCCCCACCCCGAGGAGGCGGAGACCTTCCGCATCGTGCAGTCCGTCTCCGGGATCGGGCCGCGCACCGCGCTGGCGGTGCTGGCGGTCCTGGACCCCGAGGAGCTGCGCCGTGCCGTGGCCGAGCAGGACGCCAAGACCATCTCCCGCACCCCCGGGATCGGTCCGAAGGTCGCCGGCCGCATGCTGCTCGAGCTGGGCGGCAAGCTGCCCGCGCCCTCCACGCCGACGGCGCTCGGCGGTGCGGCCCCCGTCGCCGCCGGCGTCGACGGCGACGTCGTCGAGGCCCTGGTGGGCCTGGGCTGGCCGGAGAAGGGCGCCGTCTCCGCCGTCGAGGCGGTCCGCGCCGAGGACGACGCCGCGCCGGAGGCCGCTGATCTGCTGCGCCGGGCGCTGCGCCGGCTCGGAGGCAGCCGATGAGCCACGAGGACCACGCCCTCGGTGACGACCCGTCGGCACCGTCGGTGACCGATCCCGGTTCCGCACCCCCGGAGCGTACGGCCGAGGCCGCGCTGCGCCCGCGCCGCCTCGACGAGTTCGTCGGCCAGCAGGTGGTCCGCGAACAGCTGTCGCTGGTGCTGGACGGAGCCGCCGGTCGTGGTCGCTCGCCCGAGCACATGCTGCTGTCGGGCCCGCCGGGACTGGGCAAGACGACCCTGGCGATGATCATCGCCGCCGAGCTGGGCGCCCCGCTGCGCATCACCTCGGGCCCCGCCATCCAGCACGCCGGCGACCTCGCCGCGATCCTCTCCTCGCTCGACGAGGGGGAGGTGCTCTTCCTCGACGAGATCCACCGGCTCGCCCGCCCGGCCGAGGAGATGCTGTACATCGCGATGGAGGACTTCCGCGTCGACGTCGTCGTCGGCAAGGGGGTCGGGGCGACCTCGATCCCGCTGGATCTGCCGCCGTTCACCGTGGTCGGCGCCACCACCCGGGCGGGACTGCTGCCGGCCCCGCTGCGCGACCGCTTCGGGTTCATCGGCCACCTGGACTTCTATGCCCCCGAGGAGCTGCGCGAGGTGGTGCGGCGCTCGGCCGTGCGCCTGGAGGAGGACCTCGAGGAGGAGGCCGGGGTCGAGATCGCCTCCCGTGCCCGGGGCACGCCGCGGATCGCGAACCGCCTGCTGCGGCGCGTGCGCGACTGGGCGCAGGTCAAGGGAGACGGACGCCTCGACCTCGCGGCCGCCAAGGAGGCCCTGCGCGTCTACGAGGTCGATGATCGCGGACTGGACCGCCTGGACCGCGCGGTGCTCGGGGCCCTCTGCAGGCGCTTCGCCGGGGGGCCGGTCGGACTGTCCACCCTCGCCGTCGCCGTGGGGGAGGAGACCGAGACCGTCGAGACCATGGTCGAGCCCTATCTGGTGCGCGAGGGGTTCCTGCTGCGCACGCCCCGCGGCCGCGCCGCCGCCCCGGCGGCCTGGACCCATCTGGGCCTCGAGGCGCCGGAGGGCGGGGGCGGGATCGCCCCGATGCTCGGACGCTTCTGAGGCACGCGCCACCGTCTGTGAAGCCGTGCGGGATCGGCGGGTACAGTAGGGCGGTCAGTCGTCCGCGGCAGGGCGGTCCCCGAGCAGGAGCTCCCGGTCCCGCCGCTGTCCGCCGAAAGGAATCCTGTGGAATCCCTCCTGCCCCTCCTGCTCATCTTCGCGGTCATGATGCTGCCGCTGATGTTCCTCTCGAGCCGCCAGAAGAAGCAGCAGCAGAAGCAGCGCGCGCTCGTCGACCAGCTCGGCGTCGGTGACGAGGTGCGCACGCACTCGGGCTTCTACGGCCTGATCGTCGACACCTTCGACGACACTGTGGTCCTCGAGTCCGAGGACGGTTCGCAGTCGAAGTGGGCCCGACAGGCCATCGCCATGGGGGTCGACCCGGTCTCCGAGGAGTCCGAGGACGACGCCGCGGCGCAGGACGACGCCGCCGAGGAGTCGTCCGGATCGGGCGTCCCCGGCGTGACCCTCTCGGATGAGTCCGAGGACCGTCGCGACCGCTGATCGCTGCGACCGCCGGCCGCGGTGATCGCCGCGGCCGCCGGTCCACGCGGGTGTCCGCACCCGTCCTGGTGAGCATCTGCTCACCCCCTCCCGCCCGTCGTCCTGAGGAATTCCCGCCATGCCCGCACGTCGCATCGCCCTGACGGCTCTTGCGGTGCTGATCCTGCTGTTGGGCGGCGGGATCGGCGCCGGGGTCTGGAAGGGCGGCTGGGAACCGGCGCCCAAGCTCGCCCTCGATCTCGAGGGCGGCACCCAGATCATCCTGCAGGCCGAGTCGCGCGACGGCGCGGCCATCGACTCGACTGCGATGGAGCAGGCACGCCAGATCATCTCCCAGCGCATCAACGCGATGGGGGTCTCCGAGACGGAGATCAGCGTCCAGGGCGGGACGAACATCATCGTCGACGTCCCCGGGACGCTCGACCAGGAGACCTCCGAGGCGCTGCGGCAGACGGCCTCGATGTCCTTCCGCCCCGTGCTCGCCGTGGTGGCCCCCGAGGCCAGCGGCAGCGGAGCGTCCGACGCCGGGGGTGCCTCCGATGCGGGGGGCGCCTCCGACGCCGGCGGAGGAGCCGGGGGCGGGGAGAGCTCCGAGGCGCCCGCTGATCCCTCGCAGCAGCAGTTCGAGGGTCTGATCAGCGGGGATTCCTCGCTCGCTCCGCCGGCCGCCCCGGCCGAGGGGGACCTGAAGTACCCCGCCTGGTCGACGGAATGGGCGACTCCGGAGCTGCAGAACAAGCTGATGACCGCGGACTGCACCGATCCGCGGGCGCAGCAGGAGAAGGTCTCCGACGCCCCGGTCGATGAACCCGTGATCGCCTGCGACCCCGAGGGCAGCCAGAAGTTCCTGCTCGGCCCGGAGGTCGTGGCCGGCTCGTCGATCGCCGACTCCTCGGTGGCGGCCGACACCAACCCGACCGGGCAGTCCACCGGCTACTACGTGGTCAACATGAGCTTCGAGCAGGACGCCGCGCAGTCCTTCTCGGACATGACCTCTGCCCTGTACAACAGCGAGGGCGCCTCCCCGGCCTTCGGCATCGTGCTGGACGGCCAGGTCATCTCCGCCCCGCAGGTGCAGGAGCCCTCTCCGGGCGGCGAGGCCTCGATCTCCGGGAACTTCTCCCAGGAGCAGGCCAGCCAGCTCTCCGACCAGCTGCGTTTCGGGGCGCTGCCGCTCGAGTTCAACGTCGCCTCGGAGCAGCAGATCTCCGCCACGCTGGGCACCGATCAGCTGCGGATGGGCCTGATCGCGGGCCTGATCGGGCTGGCGCTGGTCGTGGTCTACGCCTTCGCCCAGTACCGCGCGCTGTCGATCGTGACGATGACCAGCCTGCTGGTCATGGGCTTCCTCACGTACGCCACGCTGACCATTCTCTCGAACATCCCCGACATCGGCTACCGGCTCTCGCTGGCCGGCGTGGTGGGCATGATCGTCGCGATCGCCTTCACCGCGGACTCCTTCATCGTGTACTTCGAGAGAGTGCGCGACGAGATCCGCGACGGACGCGGGGTCGTCGCCGCCGTGGACCACGGGTGGGACCGCGCCAAACGGACCATCCTCGCCTCGGACTCCGTGAACGTGATCGCGGCCGTGGTGCTCTACCTCCTGTCCACCGGCGGAGTGCGCGGCTTCGCCTTCGTCCTGGGCGTCACCACCCTGCTCGACCTGCTGGTGGTGTTCCTGTTCACGCACCCTGTGCTGCAGGTCCTGGCGCGCACCCGGTTCTTCGGCAAGGGTCACCCCTTCAGCGGCCTCGACCCGGCACGGCTGGGCCGCTCGGTGCCCGCCTATGCAGGTCGCGGGCGGGTGCGCTCGGCCGCATCCCGGAGCACCGCCGAGGACAGCGGGGAGACTCATGAGCCCCTGGCGGCCCGCAAGGCCCGCCTGGCCCGGGAAGCCGCGGAGCGCGAACGCGCCGAGCAGGACCCGCGCTCGACGACCCCGGCCCCGCCCCTGGCCGGCGAACGCAGCACCGGCCGGGATCTCGACGACGGCACCAGCGATGACGACTCCGAGGAGACGAGCCGATGACCGCGACATTCTCCCGGTTCGGCAACGACCTCCATGCCGGTCGCCGCACCGTGCCCCTGGTCACCCGGCGTCGAACCTGGTACGTGATCAGCCTCGTCGCCGTGCTGGTGCTGGCCGGTCTCGCGGTGCTGCGCGGACCGAACCTGGGCATCGAGTTCACCGGCGGCTCGGAGTTCCAGGTCACCGGGGTCTCCGACACGGAGGAGAGCATCGCCCGCGATGTCGTGCGGGATCACGTGCCGGACAACGAACCCAAGGTCACCGTGCTCGGCGGGGACACCATGCGGGTCCAGACCTCGCAGCTGGACTCCGGGCAGACCGCCGCTCTGGCCGAGGATCTCGCGGCCTCCTACGGCGTCTCCACCGACGACGTCTCCTCCTCGTTCGTCGGGCCGGTCTGGAGCGATGACGTCACCCAGAAGATGCTCCGCGCCATCGGGGTCTTCCTGCTGCTGGTCGCCGCGACGATGGCGGTGTACTTCCGCAACCTGAAGTCCTCCGCCGCGGCGATGGTTGCGCTGGTGCACGACATGCTGATCACCGCCGCGGTCTACGGGGTGGTCGGCTTCGAGATCACCCCGGGCACCGTGATCGGCTTCCTCACCGTCATGGGGTACTCGCTGTACGACACGATCGTCGTCTTCGACAAGGTCCGCGAGAACATCGCCGACCTGACCGGGCAGACCAGGGCGACGTTCGCCGAGCAGGTCGAGCTGGCCGCGAACCAGACCCTCGTGCGCTCGATCAACACCTCCGTGGTGGCGCTGCTGCCGGTGGGGTCCATCTTGGCGATCGGAGCGTTCCTGCTCGGGGCGGGCACCCTGAAGGACATCTCCCTGGCCCTGTTCATCGGCATCCTCGCGGGCACCTACTCCTCGATCTTCCTGGCTCCCGGCTTCCTGGTGGACCTGCGCCGCGGGGAGAAGGACATCCGCGCGCACACCGCGGCCGTCCGCACGGCCCGGCGCGGTGGAGGCGCCACCGGCGTCGCCGCCGACCGCGGCGTGGACCGCTCCGACGATGCTCCCGAGGACGAGTTCGGGGCCGAGGGCCGGGACCACGGCGGCATCGACCGGGAGGGGGAGCCCGAGCCCGCCGCCGGCGACCTCTCCGGCGAAGGAGGCGCCGCCGCCGAGACCGCCACGACCGACGGCGAGCACCCGGACGACGCCGGCGACGAGTCCGCCCGTGACAGCGACGTGGCGGTCCCGGACGGCGACGGACCGGCCTCGGACCGCGGCCACGGGAAGGCCTCGACGGGAGCGGCCGATCGCGTCCGTCGGCAGCCTCGCCGCGCCACGCGGCGTCGGCGCACGGGACGATGAGAGGCATCCCCATGAGCGAGACCGTGCCCACCCGCGAGCAGATCGAGGACCTGCGCCGGTCCCATATCGCCGAGTACCCGGACTTCCCGACCCCCGGGGTCCTGTTCCGGGACATCACCCCGCTGCTGCGGGACGCCCGTGCGCTGCGGGACGTCATCCGCTACTGGATCACCCTGCTGCCCGCCGACATCGAGTACGTCGTGGGCACCGAGGCGCGGGGCTTCGTGCTGGGAGCTCCGCTGGCGTACGAGCTGGGCGCCGGCTTCGTCCCGGTCCGCAAGGCCGGCAAGCTGCCGGGATCGCCGGCCACGCTGAGCTACGACCTCGAATACGGCAGCGCCGTCGTCCAGATCCCGGAGGACTCCCTGCCCGCAGGCGCCCGCACTCTCATGGTCGACGACCTGTTGGCCACCGGGGGCACCGCTGCGGCCACCCTCGAGCTGACCAGGCAGTTCGACGTCGAGCTGCTGGGGGCCTCGTTCCTCATCGAGCTGGAAGGGCTCCAGGGGCGTCGGAAGCTCCCGGACGTCCCGCTGACGACCGTCTGGTCGATCCCGGACTGAGCTGCGCCTCGCGGCATCGGCAGCGGTCGGCCTCGGGATGACCCGCGCCGGTGATGTCGGGGACCGCCGCCGCCGCGCGTAGACTCGGGGCACGCCAGAAGGAGGTGCGCAGTGCAGGAGCGGCCCGCATCCGAGAGCCTGGGAGCCGACGTCGCCCCGTCGGGCCCCGGCACCAGCCCGTCCAGCCCCGCGCCGGCCCCGACGAAGGGTCCGAGCCAGGGGCCCCGCAAGCCGCGCTCGAGGCTGTCCTTCTTCTCCGCCCGTTCGGCCACCACGGCGGACCCGCTGCTGGCACCGCTGCTGGAGACCATGTCGGCGGTCAGCCCGAAGGAGTCCCTCACCCTCATCCAGCGCGCCTACACCGTCGCCGAACGGGCGCACCGCGGCCAGTCCCGCAAGAGCGGGGACCCCTACATCACCCACCCGGTGTCGGTGGCGACCATCCTCGCCGAGCTCGGCTCGCCGGCAGAGGTCGTTGCCGCCGCACTGCTCCACGACACCGTCGAGGACACCGACTACTCGCTGGACCGGCTGCGCGAGGAGTTCGGCGAGGTCATCGCCGTGATGGTCGATGGGGTGACGAAGCTCGACAAGGTCACCTACGGAGAGGCCGCCCAGGCCGAGACCGTGCGCAAGATGATCGTGGCGATGAGCCGCGACGTGCGCGTGCTGCTGATCAAGCTCGCCGATCGTCTGCACAACGCCCGCACCTGGAAGTACGTTCCGGCCTCCTCCGCGGAGCGCAAGGCCAAGGAGACGCTGGAGATCTACGCTCCGCTGGCGCACCGGCTGGGCCTGAACACCATGAAATGGGAGCTCGAGGACCGCTCCTTCCAGGTGCTGTACCCCAAGGTCTACGAGGAGATCGTGGCCCTGGTGGCACAGCACGCACCGGCCCGCGACCAGTACCTCAAGACGGTGTCCTCCCAGATCCTGGACGACCTCAAGAAGGCGAAGATCAAGGCCGAGGTCACCGGCCGTCCCAAGCACTACTACTCGATCTACCAGAAGATGATCGTGCGCGGCCGCGACTTCGCCGACATCTACGACCTGGTCGGGGTCCGGGTGCTGGTCGACACCGTCCGTGACTGCTACGGCGTCCTGGGCACCCTGCACGCACGCTGGTCGCCGGTGCAGGGCCGCTTCAAGGACTACATCGCGCTGCCGAAGTTCAACCTCTACCAGTCGCTGCACACCACGGTGATCGGCCCCACCGGAAAGCCGGTGGAGGTCCAGATCCGCACCAGGGAGATGCACCGCCGCGCGGAGTACGGCGTCGCCGCGCACTGGAAGTACAAGGCGATGGCGGGGGCCGCCGGCGGGGACATGACGCAGGGGACCAATGAGGCGGCCTGGCTGCGCCAGCTGATGGACTGGCAGAAGGAGACGACCGACTCCGGCGAGTTCCTGGATTCGCTGCGGTTCGAGATCAACACCCAGGAGGTGTACGTCTTCACCCCGAAGGGGGACGTGCTCCCTCTCCCGCAGGGCTCCACGCCGGTCGACTTCGCCTACTCCGTGCACACCGAGGTCGGTCACCGCACGATCGGGGCCCGCGTCAACGGACGGCTGGTCTCGCTGGAATCGGCGCTGTCCACGGGGGACGTCGTGGAGGTGTTCACCTCGAAGTCGCTGGACGCCGGACCCAGCCGCGACTGGCTGGGGTTCGTGAAGTCCCCGCGGGCGCGCAACAAGATCCGGCACTGGTTCTCCAAGGAGCGCCGCGAGGAGGCGCTCGAGCGCGGCAAGGAGGACCTCGCCAAGGCGCTGCGCCGCCAGGACCTTCCGATGCGACGCCTGCTCACGCACGACACGCTCGCCACCGTGGCGACGGACCTGAACCTCACCTCGGTCGATGCGCTGTACACGTCGATCGGCGAGGGCCACACCGGAGCGCAGCACGTGGTGGAGAAGCTCCGGGCGGTCTTCGGCGGCTCGGACGGGGCCGAGGAGGACGTCGCGGAGATCACGCTGCCCTCCCGGGCACGTTCTCGGCCCACCACCCGCTCGGAGCGCCACGCCTCGGAGACCGATCAGGGCGTCGTCGTCGACGGGCAGACGGACCTGTGGGTCAAGCTCGCCAAGTGCTGCGCCCCCGTCCCCGGCGACCCGATCGTCGGCTTCATCACGCGCGGCTCCGGGATCTCCGTGCACCACACCAGCTGTTCGAACGCGATCCAGCTGCAGGAGCAGCAGCCGGACCGGATGGTGGACGTGTCCTGGTCCGGACGGCACTCGGCCGCCTACCTCGTCCACATCAAGGTCGAGGCCCTGGACCGCCCGCGCCTGCTCACCGACCTCGCCCTGGTGATCTCCGAGCAGCAGGTCAACCTGCACTCCGCCGCCGCGCAGTCGAACACCGACCGCCTCGCCACCACCTTCTTCTCCTTCGAGCTCGCCGATCCCTCCCACCTGCAGTCCGTGCTGGCGCAGGTGCGACGGGTCGAGGGCGTCTACGACGTCTACCGCGTCACGGCCGACGGCAAAGCGGTCGGCACCTCGGAACCCCTCGCCGTCGGCTGACCGTACGCCCGCTGCAGTCCGGCACACCGGCACACCGGCACACCACTGCACCGGCAGCCGCGAGCACGTCGGAGCCGCGGTGCCGTCTCGTCCGGCCTGCGGCACCGGTCCGTGGCACCTGCCCCGGGCCTCAGGCCGCAGGGGCGAGGCCTCCGAGCAGCACCTCCCAGCGCGCCCGCGCCGCTCGTGCCCCGGGATGACGACCCATCACCTGCAGCTGCCGGTGCATCGCCCGTTCGGTGAGGTGACCGCTGCCGAGCAGTCCCCGCAGCGCAGGATCAGCGACGTGGTCCGGGCAGAACCGCAACAGGTCCGCTGCGGTGCGCACCGGAGACGTCACCGGCGCACCGCCGATGGTCTCGACCTCGTGGGGACGCAGGCGGGCCGTCCGCACCGTCGCCCCGATGATCGACCCACGATGCGCGCTGGACAGGAGCTCCGCCGGTGCGGGCGGCCGACCGCCCAGAAGCACCCACGCCGCCGACGGCCCCGCGATGACGTGGTAGGACTGCAGCTGCCCGCCCAGAGCGCACCCGAGGGCGAGCGCGCGCTCGATCGCCGTGCGGAGCAGATCCGGGGGCAGGAAGACCCCGGGCAGCACCCGGGCGAGCAGATCCTCCCGGATCATCGCGGCGGTCGAGGGACTCTCCTCCCACCGCTGGAGGCCCGCCCCGATCGGTACGGCGAGCTCGGCGGCGTGGTGCGACCAGGCCGCGCACAGGCCCGTGCGCGGCGGCGGTGGCGGAGCGGCGATGGTCCGACGCCTCCGGCCGACGGTGCGCCGCGGCGAGTCGATCGCCGAGTTCGCTGGTCTCATGCACCGACTCTGACGTTCCCGGGGCCGGACGGCAAACGTCCCGCCCGTCACTGTGGACGGGCGGGACGGTGGAGGAAGGACCGTCGGCGGACCGCGCGAGTGCCCGGGGAGTGATCAGCCGAGGTTGCGGGCGGACCGCTCGATGACGGCCAGCCACTCCTTGCGCGCCTCGAGCGCCGCCTCCGCCTCGGCGATCTTCGCGGGGTCCCCGCCGGCACGGGCCCTGTCCAGATCCTCCTCGTAGGAGGCGATCGCCGAGTGCAGCTGCGAGGAGGCGCCCTCGACCCGGGCCCGGGTGCGCGGGTCCGTGCGGCGCCACTCGTCCTGCTCGGCGTCCTTCAGGGAGCGCTCGACCCGACGCAGCCGGTCGTCGATGCGGCGCATGTCCCCGCGGGGAACCTTGCCGGCCTCTTCCCAGCGATCCTGGATGGACCGCAGCGAGGCCTTGGCGGTCTCGAGGTCCTGCTGCGGATCGATGGCCTCGGCCTCCGTGAGCAGCGCCTCCTTGGCCCGGAGGTTCTCCCGCTGCTCGGCCTCGAGCTGGTGGAGGTCGGCATTGCGGGCATCGAAGAAGCGGTCCTGGGCGGCCTTGAACCGCTTCCACTGGGCGTCGTCCTTCTTGCGGCTGCCGCGCGGAGCACGTCGCCACTCGCCCATCAGGTCCTTGTAGGCCCGGACCGTCGGGCCCCAGTCGGTGGAGTCCTGCATCTCCTCGGCGCGGACGATGAGGGTCTCCTTGAGCTCCGCGGCCTCGGTGTGCTTCTCGTCGAGCTCGGAGAAGAACTGCTTGCGCATCCGGTCGAAGGTGGATCTCGCCGCGGACAGCCGCTTCCACAGCGCCTCTTCGGTGGGGCGGTCCAGGGAGACGTCCTCGGTCTGCATCGACTTCCAGGTCGGCACCATCTGTCGCATCGTGTCCCCGGCGTTCTTCCAGGAGATCTGCTCGGGATCGGTGGCGACCAGCGCCTCGATGGACTCGACGAACTCGGTGCGCCGCCGGGTGGCCGCCTCGCGCGCCTCGGCCCGCTTGGCCTCGAGCGCCTGGATCTTGCCCTTGGCGTTCTCCCGCAGCTCGTGCGCCCGGGACCGCAGTGCCGGGATGTCCCCGACGACCTGGGGCTCCTTCATGTTCTTGCGCAGGTTCTCCAGCAGACGGTTGAGCTCGTTCTGCGTGTGCTCCGGGGCGTTGAGGGTGGTCTGGGTGAGGTCGAGGAAGGCGACCAGGTCCAGGTAGCCGCGGGCGTAGGGCTCCAGCGCCTGGTCGTGGTCCGACTCCGTGGTGGTGCCGATGGTGCGCACCTGCGTGCCGTCCTGGACGGTGACGGTGCCGTCCTCGGCGACGGAGCCGAAGGCCTTGGCGGCCGCCAGATCCTCCGGCGCGTACTCGGTCACCGGGGCTGCCACGGGCAGCAGGGCAGCGGAGGGCTTCTTGCCCGCGAGCGCCGCAGGGGACGGCACGGCGGGCTTGGGCCCCGATGCCGCCGGCGTGGGGCCCGGTGTCGCAGGCCTATGGCCCGGTGCCGCCGGCGTGGGGCCCGGTGTCGCAGGCGTGGGGCCCGGTGCCGGGTGGGGGCGCGGTGATGGGGTGGCGGCTGCGGCGGGGGTCGGATCCGTGCCCTCTGCGGGCGCCGCCTGCTCGGGAGCGTGCGCCGCAGGTGTCGATCCGGCCGCTGGGGGAGCGGTCTCCTGATCGGAGGTCGTCGCGGCGTCTTCCGGGGTCGGCACCTCCCCGTCCTGGTCCTCGCGGGCATCCGTCGGGGTCTCGTCGACGCGCTCGGGGTCTGCAGCGGCCGGGGGCTGCTGCTCGGGCGCGGGCGTCTCGGAGGCCGACGTCTCGGAGGCCGACGGCTCGGGCCCGGCCGGCGCGGAGGCATTCTGCTCCGTCGCGGCCTGTTCGGGGGCCGGCTGCTCGGGCTCAGGGGACTGGTCGGTCGCCGGATCGCGGGGCTGATCGGCGGGATGCGGCGCGGGGAGGGGAGTCTCGGACTCGCTCACGGTTGAGCTCCTTCGAAGGGATCCGCTGCAGGGCGGGACACTGCCGCCACGATCGGCGGCCGGGCAGGCACGTGGGCGCACTTCCGGGGGAGGGCGGACCACGTCCCGGAACTCTACAGTGAGCAGAGCATGGGGACCCCGCCCGTCCGGGGCGATCGACGGGTGCCGCTGTCGGGGATCCGTCGGCGATAATGGGTCCTTGCCGCTTTCCGCGCCGACCCCGAGAAGGATGTGCCCCGCATGGCGAAGACCCCGAAGAAGTCCGGCCTGTCCGGATTCCCGGAATGGCTCCCGGCCGAACGTCTCGTCGAGCAGCACGTGATCGACGTGTTCCGCGAGGTGGCCGAGCTCCACGGGTTCTCGGGCATCGAGACGCGCTCCGTGGAGCCGCTGGAGCAGCTGCTGCGCAAGGGAGAGATCGACAAGGAGGTCTACGTCCTGCGTCGGCTGCACGCCGAGGAGACCGGGACCGCTGCCGACGACTCCGGAGCGGATCCCGCGCGCACCCTCGGGCTGCACTTCGACCTGACCGTCCCCCTGGCGCGCTATGTCCTCGAGCACCAGAACGATCTGGCCTTCCCGCTGCGCCGCTTCCAGATCCAGAAGGTGTGGCGTGGGGAGCGCCCCCAGGACGGACGGTTCCGGGAGTTCTACCAGGCCGATCTCGATGTGATCGGCCAGGACACCCTGCCAGGCCACATCGAGGCCGAGGTCGCCGTGGTGATGGCCGAGATCCTCGACCGTCTGCCGCTGCCGACCGTCACGATCCACGCCAATACCCGCCGTCTCTCGGAGGGATTCTTCCGCTCGCTGGGGCTGGAGGACCACGCCGCCGTGCTGCGCTGCCTCGACAAGCTGCCCAAGATCGGCCCGGACGCCGTGCGCGAGCTGCTCGTGGGGGAGATCGGGGCGACGCAGCAGCAGGCGCAGGCCTGCCTGGACTTCGCCTCGATCCGCACCCGCGACGACTCCTTCGCCCAGCGCGTCCGCGAGCTCGGCGGCACCGGGGAGATGATTGAGCAGGGCATCGCCGAGCTGACCGCGGTGCTGGAGAGGGTCGAGGCCGCCGTCCCCGGGGTGATCCTCGCGGATCTCTCCATCGCGCGCGGCCTGGACTACTACACCGGCACCGTGTTCGAGACCTTCGTGTCCGGGCACGAGTCCCTGGGCTCGATCTGCTCCGGGGGCCGCTATGACTCCCTGGCCACCGACAACCGGCACACCTATCCCGGCGTCGGGCTGTCGATCGGTTTGTCCCGGCTGGTCTCCCGGATGCTCTCGGCGGATCTCGCCCGCGCCTCGCGCTCGGTGCCGACCTGTGTGCTGGTGGCCGTCCTGGACGAGCAGTCCCGTCCGGCCAGCGATGCCGTCGCCCGGCAGCTGCGGGGTCGCGGGATCTCGACCGAGGTGGCCCCCACCGCCACGAAGTTCGGCAAGCAGATCCGGTATGCGGACCGCCGCGGGATCCCCTTCGTCTGGTTCCCGGGCGAGGAGGGCAGCTCCGGCGAGGTCAAGGACATCCGCACCGGTGAGCAGGCGAGCGCCGATCCCGCGACGTGGGAACCCTCGGCCCGGGACCGTCGGGCGCAGATCCTGCCCGGCGGCGAGGACGGGCCGACGTCCTGACGGCGTGGATGACCTGAGTCACATCGTCCCGTTCGGGGAATGATCCCGGGCGGGACGGCGTTCCAGAGGTCATGGCTACCGTCACCTTGAACTCAGAGAACCACGACAAGACCGTCGAGGACGGCATCGTCCTGATCGACTTCTGGGCGGGCTGGTGCGTGCCGTGCCAGCGCTTCGCGCCCATCTACGAGGAGTCCTCGGAGAGCCATGAGGACGTCACCTTCGCGAAGGTCGACACCGAGGACCAGCAGGATCTGGCCATGCGCTACGGCGTCACCTCGATCCCGACGCTGGTCGCCTACCGCGAGGGGATCCCGGTCTTCTCGCAGGCCGGTGCCCTGCCGCAGTCGGCCCTCGAGGATCTCATCGGCCAGGTCCGCAACCTGGACATGGACGAGGTCCGCACCGCGTACGCCGAGGCCCAGCAGAAGGAGCAGGCCTGAGCTGAGTCCCCGGGTGCCGGATCGGCGGCGCCCGATGATCCAGGAAGGCCCCGCTCCCCGATGACTCGGGGGCGGGGCCTTCCTCATGCTCGCAGGAGGATCCTGCGCGGCGAGGTCGCTCAGGGACGACGGGGCCCCTTCCGCTTCGCGTCGAAGCGACCGCCGTCGTCCCGGCGCGGGCGGTCGTTGCCGCGCCGACCCGGACGTTCGCCGTCACGACGACCACCGCCCTGACCGCCGCGCGGCCCCTGGTCCTCGCTGATGCGCAGAGAGCGACCGCCGACCTTCGCCTTCCCGATGCGCGCCTTCTGCTCCTCGCCGAGGGAGCCGCGGATCTGCACCAGGGAGAAGCTGGGGAAGATCTGGATCTTGCCGACGTCCTTGCCGTGCAGGCCGCCCTCGCCCGTGATCGCCCCGACGATCCCCGGCGGGCGAGCCCCGTGGGTGTGCCCGACGCCGACGCGGTAGGACGTGTAGCCGTGCTCCGTCTGTCCGCCGCCGCGCGGGGCGCGCTCGGAGCGTCCGCGGTCATCGCCCGTGAGGGTGGCGCCGGTGAACTCCTCGTCCTCGGTGGGGGTGCCGGGGCCGTCGTCGCCGACGGTCATGGCGCCCAGCACCGCAGCGAGCTCGAGCGGGTCGATCTCGTGCTCGGAGACGAACTCGCTGATCAGTTCGCGGTACAGCTCGAGGCGCCCGCGCTCGATCCGGTCGGGGACCTGGGTGAGCAGCGCCGCCAGTCGGTGCTTGGACACGTCGCGGGGAGAGGGGATGACCGCTTCTTCGAGGGTCTGCTTGGTGACGCGCTCGATGTTCTTCAGCGCCCGACGCTCATGCGGGCCGATGAAGGTCAGCGCCTCGCCGGAGCGGCCGGCGCGGCCGGTGCGGCCCACGCGGTGGACGTAGGCCTCGGGCTCGCGCGGCACATCGAAGTTCACGACCAGGCCGATGCGCTCCACGTCCAGGCCACGTGCGGCCACGTCCGTCGCCACCAGCACCTGCAGCGAGCCGTCCCGCAGGCGCTCGACGATCTTCTCGCGCTCCTTCTGCGGCACGTCGCCGCTGATGGAGGCGGCGATCAGACCGCGGGAGAGCAGGGCGGTGCCGATCTCCTCCGCGGCGGCGCGGGTGCGCACGAAGACGATCGCGGCTTCGGCCTCGGAGGTCGCCAGCACCCGGGCGAGGGCGCCCGTGCGGTGCTTGAAGGGCACCACGGCGTAGGTCTGGTGCACGCTCTTGACCGTGGAGGCCTGCCGGGACACGCTCACGCGGACCGGGTCCTTCATGTGGTCCTGGGCGACGCGCTGGATGGCCGAGGGCATGGTGGCCGAGAACAGGGCGACCTGACGGCTCGCGGGGGAGTGGGAGAGGATCTCCTCGACGTCCTCCGCGAAGCCCATGCGCAGCATCTCGTCGGCCTCGTCGAGGACCGCCATGCGGATGGTGTCCAGACGCAGGTTGGTGCGTCGCATGTGATCCATCACGCGGCCCGGGGTGCCGACGACGACCTGCGCGCCGCGGGCGAGCGCACGTTCCTGCGGGCCGTAGGGCGAACCGCCGTAGACGGCGAGGACGTCGAGGCCGCCGATCGACGTCGCGAAGGAGGAGATGGCGTCGGCGACCTGCATGGCCAGCTCACGGGTCGGGGCGAGCACGAGGGCCTGGACCTGACGCAGCTCGGGGTCGACCGCAGCGAGCAGGGGAAGGCCGAAGGCGGCGGTCTTGCCGGTTCCGGTCTGGGCGACGCCGATCACGTCCTTGCCCTCGAGCAGCGGCGGGATCGCCTGGGCCTGGATGGGGGAGGGGACGGTGAATCCGAGCTCGTCGACCGCACGCCGCAGGGGCGCGGGCAGGTCGATGTCGTCGAAGCTGGGCTCGGCGGGGGCGGCCGGGGTCCCGGACGCGGAATCGTTCGCCGCGGGGCTCTCGGCAGCGGTGTCCGGGTCCTCGTGGCCGGGGCCGTCGGGGGCCGGCACGGGATTTTGGGCAGGGGAGGTGTCAGTCATGGCGTCCTTCGGAGGGTGGAAGAGATCAACAGCCCTCGCAGGTCGCAGGGCGTCAGTGCCCTGGCAGGTCGCGATGTGAGACTTCCGCGGAGTGAACAGCGCAGCTCGAGCGACGAATGGGCTCGAAGGACCTGCGCTATCGCAGGTCGGACAGCATTCAGTGTACGGGGCCGCGGTCCCGCGCCGATAGGGGCACGTGGGCGATATCGCTCACCCTGCGCGGTAGGCTGGTGGATCCACGCCCTCGGGCGCTGACGTCCCCTCCGCCTCGGCGGACCGATGGGCCCGCGCCCACCACCACCCACTGTGAAGGACACCTCGTGCTGCGCACTCATTCCGCCGGCGCGCTCCGACCGGAGCACATCGGACAGACCGTCACCCTCACCGGCTGGATCGGCCGCCGCCGTGACCACGGCGGCGTGACCTTCCTCGACCTGCGCGACGCCGGGGGTGTCGCCCAGGTGGTGGTCCGCGAGGACGAAGCGATGCATCTGCGAGGCGAATACGTGCTGCGCGTCGTCGGGACGGTGGGCCGTCGGCCCGAAGGCAATGAGAACCCGCTGCTGCCCTCGGGCGACATCGAGGTCACCGCCGACGAGGTCGAGGTGCTCAGCAGCTCCGCTCCGCTGCCGTTCCAGCTCGATGAGCACACCGAGGTCGGCGAGGAGGCGCGTCTGCGCTACCGCTACCTGGACCTGCGCCGACAGGGTCCCGCGGCCGCCCTGCGTTTGCGGTCCGAGGTCAACCGCGCCGCCCGCGACACCCTCCTGGACCAGGAGTTCGTGGAGGTCGAGACCCCGACCCTGACCCGCTCGACCCCGGAGGGCGCCCGGGACTTCCTGGTGCCCGCGCGCCTGGCCCCCGGCTCCTGGTACGCGCTGCCGCAGTCGCCGCAGCTGTTCAAGCAGCTGCTGATGGTCGGCGGCGTGGAGAAGTACTTCCAGCTCGCCCGCTGCTACCGCGACGAGGACTTCCGCGCCGACCGCCAGCCCGAGTTCACACAGCTCGACGTCGAGATGAGCTTCGTGGACCAGGAGGACGTCCTCGCCCTGGCAGAGGAGATCCTCACCGCCGTGTGGGCGAAGGGCGGCCACCGGATCACCGGGCCGTTCCCGCGCCTGACCTACGCCGAGTCGATGCGCCGCTACGGCTCCGACAAGCCGGACCTGCGCTTCGACCTCGAGCTGGTCGAGATGACCGAATACTTCGCCGAGACGCCGTTCCGCGTCTTCCAGGCCCCGTACGTCGGAGCGATCGTCATGGCCGGGGGCGCCTCCCAGCCGCGTCGTCAGCTCGATGCCTGGCAGGACTGGGCGAAGCAACGCGGTGCCAAGGGCCTCGCCTACGTGCTGGTCCAGGAGGACGGCTCCCTGACCGGCCCGGTCTCCAAGAACATCTCCGAGGCGGAGAAGGCCGGACTGCTCCGGGCCACCGGCGCCTCCCCCGGGGACTGCATCTTCTTCGCGGCGGGGGAGACGAAGCCCTCGCGCGCCCTGCTCGGAGCGGCGCGAGGCGAGATCGCCGAGCGTCTGGGTCTCATCGACCACGACGAGTTCGCCTTCGTGTGGGTCGTGGACGCGCCGATGTTCGAGCCCGCCGCGGAGGCCCGCGCCGCCGGGGACGTCGCCGTCGGCGCCGGCGCATGGACCGCGGTCCATCACGCCTTCACCTCGCCCAAGCCCGAGTTCATGGACACCTTCGACACCGATCCGGGCTCGGCGCTGGCCTACGCCTACGACATCGTGTGCAACGGCAACGAGATCGGTGGCGGGTCGATCCGCATCCACGACCAGGCCATCCAGCAGCGCGTGTTCGAGGTCATGGGCATCGGGCAGGAGGAGGCCCAGGAGAAGTTCGGCTTCCTGCTCGACGCCTTCCAGTTCGGGGCCCCGCCGCACGGCGGCATCGCCTTCGGATGGGACCGCATCGTGGCCCTGCTCGCCGGGGAGGACTCGATCCGTGAGGTCATCGCCTTCCCCAAGACCGGTAACGGCTATGACCCGCTGACCGCCGCTCCGGCGCCGATCACGCCCCAGCAGCGCAAGGAGGCCGGCGTCGACGCGAAGCCGGCTCCGCGGGAGAAGGGCGAGACGGCGGAGAAGGCCGTCGAGGACGCCCCGATCGCCTGAGAACGCCCCGCCGACGCAGAACGGGCCCCCGCGAGTGATCGCGGGGGCCCGTTCTGCGTCCTCGGGGGCGGATCGGCACGACGATCGCCGGCGGCCGAGGGTCCGCTCAGCGGGGGGACTGGCCGTGCTTGACCTGGGCGCGGGGGAGGCGGAAGCGGCGGATCTGGATCGCACGCATGATCCCGTAGCCGACCAGGCCGCGCTCGACCGTCCCGTACTCGGCCGTGAGGTGCTTGCGCAGGTGGCGGCGCAGGAAGAAGGAGTCGATGACGCACACCAGGATGCCGCCCCACAGCACCACGATCATGCCGGTGCTCATGGTGAGATAGAGCTCCGGTCGGATCAGCGGCATGACCAGCGCGACCAGCATGAAGATCAGCGCGAGAGGGAAGAAGTACTCCGCGATGTTGCGCCGGGAATCGACCAGGTCGCGCACCAGGCGACGGTCCGCGCCGCGGTGCTGCAGCGGCATCTTCTTCTCGTCCCCGGTCATCAGCGCCTGCTGCGACTCCTGCCGCGCCCGGGCGGCCTGCGCGCGATCGCGCTTGCGGGCCTCCTTGCGGTCGTCGACCACGAGGGGCCGGCGGCGGGCCGCTTCGGCCTCCTTGCGGGTACGGGTGGGCCGTCCCTTGGAGCCGGGCCGCTCGGGCTGGGTCGGCTCAGGGAAGGGCGGGGGCTCGGACTTGCGGAAGATCACCAGGGCATTCTAGGCAATCCCACCTGGGATTCCCCGGTGCGCGCGGGGTGACTTGCCACTCCGCCGGATCAGAAGGGTGATGCTGGCGGTACGGTGCTGGTCATGAGCACTCCGAACGACTCCTCCACGACCCCGGCCGCGCAACCGTCCGCTGCGCAGCAGGACGGCGCGACCCTCGATGCCCTCCGCGACCGGCTCGAGACGCTGCTGCCCGCCGCGGTCGACGACCTGCAGGATCTCGTGCGCATCCCGTCGATCGCCTTCCCGGGCTACGACCGCGAGCCGGTCCGCCGCAGCGCCGGGGCCGTCGCCGATCTGCTGCGCGGGGCCGGCATGGCGGAGGTCGGGATCGAGTCCGTCGGGGACGGTGCCCCCGCGGTGATCGGCCGGACCCCGGCGCGTCCGGGCAGGCCCACCGTCCTGCTCTACGCCCACCACGACGTGCAGCCGACGGGGGACGAGGCCGACTGGAGCACCCCACCGTTCGAGCCCACCCAGCGCGGGCGTCGGCTCTACGGGCGGGGAGCCGCCGATGACAAAGCCGGAATCATGGCTCATGTGACCGCTCTGCGTCTGGTCGGAGAGGAGCTCGCCGCCGACGGGATCGGCGTCACCGTCTTCGTCGAGGGGGAGGAGGAGGCCGGTTCGCCGACTTTCCGCCCCTTCATCGAAGCTCATCGGGACGCGCTGGAGGCGGACCTGATCATCGTCGCGGATTCGGCCAACTGGGCGGTCGGCACCCCCGCGCTGACCACCAGCCTGCGGGGCCTCGTCGACGTCGTCGTCGAGGTGCGCGCTCTGGACCACGCCGTGCACTCGGGTCTCTTCGGCGGCCCGGTGCTGGACTCCCTGACCCAGCTCTCCCGCCTCCTGGCCACCCTGCACGACGAGAACGGCGAGGTCGCGGTTCCGGGCCTGGTGCGGGCCGAGGACCCGGGCGTCGAGATGACCGAGACCGACTTCCGCCGCGACGCCGGCGTGCCCGAGGGGCTGGACCTCTCGGGGACCGGCCCTCTGACCGCACGGCTGTGGACCCGCCCGGCCCTGTCCGTGATCGGGATCGACGCCCCGAGCGTGCGGGATGCCTCGAACACTCTGGTGCCGGTCTCCCGCGCGAAGGTGTCCCTGCGGATCCCGCCGGGGGAGGATCCGCAGTCGGCGATGGACGCCCTGGTGGCCCACCTCGAGCGGCACACCCCGGCCACGGCCCAGGTCACCGTGCATCGCGGTGAGATGGGCAAGCCGTACAGCGCCCACCAGGACTCGCCGGCGATGGACCTCGCCCGCTCCGCGCTCGGCACCGCATGGTCGACCGCGGCCGTGGACACCGGTCTGGGCGGCTCGATCCCCTTCATCGCGGATCTGCTGGAGGTCTTCCCGGCGGCGGAGGTGCTGGTGACCGGGGTCGAGGATCCCGAATCGCGGGCTCACGGCGTCGACGAATCCCTGCACCTGGACGAGTTCGCGCGCGTCTGCCTCGCCGAGGCGCTCCTGCTGCGCGATGCCGGCACGCTGCGTCGGGGTGTGCAGTGAGCGATCCGGGCCGACGCCAGGGCGAGGAGAGCCCCACCATCTCCCCGGCGGCGGTCCCGCTGCTGCTGCTCGGGCTGATCATCGGCTTCCTCGCCGGATACTTCCTGCTGTGGTGGGGCCTGTTCGTGGTGCTCGCCGTCCTCGTCGGCGCGGCGGCGATGGTTTTCCGCGGCGGCTCGCGCGATGCGGGAACCGGCGTGATCCTCGGGGTCCTGGCCGGCTATGGGGTCGTGATCCTGCTCGCGGCCTTCCGCGGGGTGCTGTGACGGGCGGGGACCCTCGTCCCCCGTTCCCGACCCGCGGAGCGTACGCTGGGGGCACACGAGCTTCGAGGAGGACCTCATGACCACGCCCACGACCGAGCGCCCGACCGCCGCCCATGGCGTCACCCTCACCTCGGGTGCCGCCGAGAAGGTCACGACCCTGCTGCACCAGGAGGGTCGCGACGATCTGCGCCTGCGGATCGCGGTGCAGCCCGGCGGCTGCTCCGGCCTGATCTATCAGCTGTACTTCGACGAGCGCCTGATGGACGAGGACCTGGTCGCCGAGTTCGATGGCGTCGAGGTGATCGTCGACAAGATGAGCAGCCCGTACGTCACCGGAGCGGTGATCGATTTCGCGGACACGATCGAGAAGCAGGGCTTCACGATCGACAACCCCAATGCGGGCAGCTCCTGCGCCTGCGGGGACTCCTTCAGCTGATCTCCGCTCCGTGAGCGGCTTCCATGCTCCGCGCAGACCAGCCTCGGGCCCGGCCCGGTGACGATCGCGTCACCAGGCCGGGCCCTTCTGGTGCTCGGGGACGCCTGGCGTCAGATCACGGACCGATGACGGCCGCGGTCAGCGCGCGTGCCGATGCGATACGCGCTCCGAGAAAGCCGTATGATGACGACGTGCCGTTTCCCGGCGGGCTGCGCGCCCGCCCTCTGCCCGCTGAACGGAGCGGGCGCGGCACTGTGGGCATGTCCCCGCCCACATCAGTACCAGCTCCGGGGACCGGCGCCGGTCGCGCAGCTCAGCGCGGCACGGTGATCGGGCACCGGAGACGACGAGCGGAAGGTCATACCCTGTGATCCCCCAGGTCCCCCAGCGTGCGCGGCGTGGACGCCGCGTGGCGACAGCCGGCCTCGCCCTGGCCGCCCTGTTCCTCTCGGGCTGCACCGACGAGCAGCGGCGAGGCTTCCTGCCCGGCTACTCGGACGGTGAGGTCACGGACCGCACCGGCACGATCACGGACCTCTGGGTCGGTGCCTGGGGTGTGCTGGTCATCGTCGGACTCATCATCTGGGGCCTGACGCTCTGGTGCGCGATCGCCTACCGCCGCCGCAAGAACGACACCGGCTTCCCGATCCAGCTGCGCTACCACGTCCCGCTCGAGCTGATGTTCACGCTGGTCCCGGTGGTCATGGTGCTCACCTTCTTCTACTTCACCCAGCAGGACACCCGCGACGTCGAGATGCACCAGGCCGAGCCCGACTACACCGTCAACGTCGTCGGGAAGCAGTGGAGCTGGGACTTCAACTATGTCGACGACGACGTCCATGAGCCTGCCGGCGTGCAGTCCTTCGCCACCGGGAAGCCGGGTGCCGCGGAGTCGCTGCCCGTGCTGTACCTGCCTGTCGACCAGACTGTCGAGTTCCGTCTCGACTCCCGGGACGTCATCCACTCGTTCTGGGTCGTGGACTTCCTGTACAAGAAGGACATGATGCCGGGCCACACCAACACCTTCCAGGTGACCCCCACCCGCGAGGGAACCTACGAGGGCAAGTGCGCGGAGCTGTGCGGCGAGTACCACTCGGACATGCTCTTCAACGTCAAGGTCGTCTCCCAGGAGGAGTTCGACGCGCACATGCAGGAGCTGAGGGACCAGGGCTACGAGGGTCAGCTGGGCGTGGGCCTGAACCGCAACGAGGAGGAGTGGAGCATGCGCGAGAAGAGCGATGACGCCGGCCCTCGTTACACCACCGAGTCCACTGAGGGAGAGAACCAGTGAGCGCCGAGACGACCACCGCGCCGGCCACCCCTGAGACAGGGCGGTTCCAGCCGACGGAGAAGACCAGCCTCGGCAAGCAGGCCTTCAGCCTGCTGACGACCACCGATCACAAGAAGATCGGCCTGATGTACATGGGGATGGCATTCGCCTTCTTCGGGTTCGGCGGTCTCCTCGCGCTCGGCATCCGCACCGAGCTGTGGGAGCCGGGCCTGCAGGTCGTGACCTCGAAGGATCAGTACAACCAGCTGTTCACCATGCACGGCACGATCATGCTGCTGATGTTCGGCACCCCTTTGTTCAACGGTTTCGGCAACTATCTGATCCCGCTGCAGATCGGCGCCGTGGACATGGCGTTCCCGCGGCTGAACATCTTCGCCTTCTGGATCACGCTGTTCGGCTCGCTGATCGTGGTCGCCGGCTTCCTCACCCCGCAGGGTGCCGCCTCCTTCGGCTGGACCGCGTACTCCCCCCTGTCGGACACCACGTTCACACCGGGCCTGGGTGGTGATCTATGGGTGTTCGGCCTGGGATTGCAGGGCTTCGGAACGATCCTGGGCTCGGTCAACTTCATCACCACGATCCTGTGCCTGCGCATGCCCGGCATGACCATGTTCCGGATGCCGATCTTCACGTGGAACGCGTTGATCACGGGCGTGCTGGTGCTGATGGCCTTCCCGCCGCTCGCCTCCGCTCTGCTGGCCCTGGGGGCTGATCGGCGCTTCGACGCGCAGATCTTCAACCCGGCGAACGGCGGCGCCGTCCTGTGGCAGCACCTCTTCTGGTTCTTCGGCCACCCCGAGGTCTACGTGCTCGCGCTGCCGTTCTTCGGCATCGCCACCGAGATCATCCCGGTCTTCTCCCGCAAGCCGGTCTTCGGCTACAAGACGCTGGTGGGCGCGACGATCGCGATCGCGGCGCTGTCCGTCACCGTGTGGGCGCACCACATGTACACCACCGGTGCCGTGATGCTCGACTTCTTCGCCTTCATGACGATGCTGATCGCCGTGCCCACCGGCGTGAAGTTCTTCAACTGGATCGGCACCATGTGGAGAGGATCGTTGACCTTCGACACGCCGATGCTGTTCACGCTCGGCTTCCTGACCACCTTCATCTTCGGTGGCCTGACCGGCGTCATCCTCTCCTCGCCGATCCTGGACTTCATCGTCCAGGACACGTACTTCGTGGTGGCTCACTTCCACTACGTGATGGCCGGGACCGTGGTCTTCGAGATGTTCGCCGGATTCTACTTCTGGTGGCCGAAGATGTTCGGGTACAAGCTCAGCGAGAGCATCGGCAAGGTGCACTTCTGGCTGCTGGCCATCGGCTTCCACATGACCTTCCTCATCCAGCACTGGCTCGGGGTCATGGGCGCTCCGCGCCGCTACGTGAACTACCTGGCCGAGGATGACTTCGGCTGGCTGAACCAGATCTCCACGGTCGGCGCCCTGATCATGGGCGTCTCCACCCTGCCCTTCCTGCTGAACGTGGTGCTGACGCACACGAAGGGGAAGAAGGTCGAGGTCGACGATCCCTGGGGCTACGGGGCCTCGCTCGAATGGGCGACCTCCTGCCCGCCGCCCCGCCACAATTTCCATTCCCTGCCCCGAGTCCGGTCCGAGCGTCCGGCCTTCGACCTCCATCATCCGGAGGTCGCGCTCCAGGACCACATGCTCGAGCAGGAGCCCGCCGTGAACGCGAGGACCAACTGACATGAGAGCATCCGCAAAGGTCTTCTGGATCCTGGGAGTATTCCTCCTGATCGTCGCCGTGGCGTACGGGTACGTCACGGGCAGCTACGAACCGATGGGCGTGGAGCCCGCCGGCTTCCCGGCGCTGCTGGCCGTCGCCGGCCTGGCGATCATGATCGCCATGGGGCTCACCCTCGCGGCCAAGAAGAACGACGTCGGCCCGTCCGACGATCTGGACGCCGAGGTCTCCCAGCACGGAGGCGTCCAGGGCAGCTTCTCTCCGTACAGCTGGGCCCCGCTGTGGACCGCCATCGGTGCTGCTCTGTGCTTCCTCGGCATCGCCGCCGGGTGGTGGATCTTCGCTTTCGGCGTGATCATCGGCGTCTACGGCATCCTGACCTGGGTGCTGGAGTTCTCGGTCGGCCAGCACCAGCACTGAGGCCCGACCCCTCACCTCCGGCGCCTCTCCGGCACTGCTCGGCGGCCCCGCATCGCTTTCGTGATGCGGGGCCGCCGTCGTCGGTCCAGCCTCCGTGGCCCGCTCGCTGTGTCGATATGTGCTCGGTCCCCGGTCCTCGCCCTGTGCACAGGGCATTCGGGCGCCCGCTGCGGTCCGCCGGTGCATTCGGGCGGTCGCTGAGGTCCACTGGTGCGTTCGGATTGCCGGTGAGGTCCGCCGGTGCGTCCGGGCGCCCGCCGAGGTCCGCCGGTGCATTCGGATTGCCTCGGCCGGCGATCGTTGCGTTCGGGGTGCTCTGTGGGGTCCGGATCGCCAGGTGCGCAACGGTCACCCAGCAACTCGCCGCGGGCCGGGTATCGCGGAGGGGACACCGTACGCACAGGTCACCGTGCAATAAATGTGTTACGAGCAGAACAGAGAAAACCCGCTGTACCGTGTCGGCAGGCCGTGCCCGGGTCGATCTGAGCCAGGCCGTGCCCGGGTCGATCTGAGCCAGGCCGTGCCCGGGTCGATGTGAGCCAGGCCGTGCCCGGGTCGATCTGAGCCAGGCCATGCCCGGGTCGGTCTGAGTCGACTGAGCGTGGACGGGGGCGTCCGACAGAGGGCGCAGAAGATCCGCAATGCTAGCGTTGCCTCACCGGACGCGGAGAACGTGGCGGGACCCACCGGCAGCGCCCGGTGACATCAATGCTCAGGGGTGGACATGATCGGCGGGGAGATCGATCCGACGGCGCGGGCAGAGCGCGAGGTGCGCGGCCTGTTCGCCGACGACGAGGCCGTGGACCGTGGAGTGTCCTGGGCGCGACAGGTGCTGGCCGATGCCGGGATCGATCCGGAGACCCAGCCGATGCAGGCGATTCGCGTGCTGCGGAGAACCGAGCGCGGTCTGAGTCTGATCGCGGCCCGCTACCTGGTCTCTGCTGCTGCGGGGCGCCCGCCGCGCCGCCGCGGGCCCGGCAGTCCCGTTCTGCGCTGAGCCGGAGGACCGACGCGACCCGAGGATCCGGACGCCACGGGGCCTGCACGGTTCCTGGCGTGCCGTGACTCCGGCCTGCGCGTCACGCCCCCGCCGGCGAGGGTGCCGTGAGCGTGCTCGAGACCCCGGAGGGGACCGACTGCCAGCAGCACCCGGTACGCACAGCGGAACGGGCCCGGGACGATGTCCCGAGGCCCGTTCCGGCGATCCGTTCCAGCAGGGAGGCGGAGGCGACGCGGCACCCGCCCTCCCGGTGCGACGTCAGCTCGAGTGACTCGCGTGATGAGCCTTCTCGGCGGGGATGCGGTAGTCGCCGCCGGTGACCTCATCGATGACGTGCTTCTCGTGACCGGCGTGCTCGAGGGCCTCGCGCAGCTCTGCCGGGGTGACCGGCTCGATCCGATCCTTGAAGAAGAAGCTGGTCGCCTTCGCCCGGAGGGAGGAGACCCCCTTGCCGGCCTTGAGCGGACGGTAGTCGTCGTGCTGGACCAGCACCCAGCGGTCGTACTCGCTGAGCGGCTCGTGGATCTCGAGCATCTGCCCGGTATCGGTGCGCACCACCCGCGAGCTCTCCTCGCCGTGCAGCGCCTTGTCACGGGCGTGGCGCTGGAACGAGAGACACACTCGTTTGGTGATGATGAACGCCAGCACCGGGATCACGAAGATGCCCACCCGGAAGAACCAGGTGATGTCGTTGATCGACAGATGCAGTGCGATCGCGATGAGGTCGTTGGTCGCGGCGAGGGCGAGGATCAGGTAGACCATGATCCAGGCCACCCCGAGGCCGGTCCGGACCGGTGCGTTGTACGGCAGATCGTTCAGATGGTGCTCGCGATCGTCGCCGGTCACCCACGACTCGATGAAGGGGTAGAGGGCGAGCACCGCCAGCAGTCCGCCGTACAGCGCCATCGGGATCAGCATGTTCAGCGATATCACATAGCCGAAGATGGTGAACTCCCAGCCCGGAATCAGGCGCAGACCGCCGTCCGTCCAGAGCATGTACCAGTCCGGCTGCGACCCCGCAGAGACGGGGGAGGGGTCGTAGGGGCCGTAGACCCAGACCGAGTTGATCGCTGTCGTGGCCGCGATCAGGGTGATGATGCCGAAGACGAGGAAGAAGAACCCTCCGGCCTTCGCGGCGTAGACCGGGAAGACGGGGAAGCCGACCACATTGCGCTGGGTGCGACCCGGGCCGGGGTACTGGGTGTGCTTGTGCAGCACCAGCAGCACCATGTGGACCGCGATCAGGCCGAGGATCATCGCCGGTACCAGCAGGATATGGATCGTGAACAGGCGCGGGATGATGTCGGTGCCGGGGAATTCGCCGCCGAACAGCAGCATGGACAGATAGGTGCCCACGACGGGGATCGCGCGCATCAGGCCGTCGATGATGCGGACGCCGTTGCCCGAGAGCACGTCGTCCGGGAGGGAGTAGCCGGAGAAGCCGGCGACCATGCCCAGGACCATCAGCGAGAAGCCGACGAGCCAGTTGAGCTCACGCGGCTTGCGGAAGGCACCGGTGAAGAACACGCGGAACATGTGCACGAAGATCGCGACCATGAACACGAGGCATGCCCAGTGGTGCATCTGGCGGAAGAGCAGACCGCCGCGCAGCTCGAAGGAGATCTGGAGCGTGGACTCGTAGGCCCGCGACATGGTCTCGCCCTGCAGCGGCACGTACGGGCCGTCGTAGACGACCTCCTCCATGGAGGGGTCGAAGAACATCGTCAGGAACGTGCCCGAGATCAGCAGGATGACGAAGCTGTACAGCGCGACCTCGCCGAACATGAACGACCAGTGGTCGGGGAAGATCTTGCGGGCCATGAACTTGACGAAGCCGCCGCCGGAGGTGCGCTGGTCCAGCCAGTCGCCGCCCACCGCGCCGAGCTTGTACATGCGCGAGCTGCTCGCGTCGTCGGAAGCCGGCTTCCGGGATTCGGGAGTCGTGGTCGTCATGGGATCACTTGTCCTTGTGGATGTTCCAGAAGCTGGGACCGATCGGCTCGGGGAAGTCGCCGGGGGCGACCAGGTACCCCTCGTCGTCGACCTCGATCGGAAGCTGGGGGAGCGGGCGGTGCGCGGGGCCGAAGACCACCTTCGCGCCATCGGTGGCGTCGAAGGTCGACTGGTGACAGGGGCACAGCATGTGGTGCGTCTGCTGCTCGTAGAGCGCCGCCGGGCAGCCGACGTGCGTGCAGATCTTCGAGAACGCGAGCACGCCGTCCACACCGTTGGCCATGCTCTCGGGGTTCTTGCCGAGCTTGGGGTCGAAGCGCACGACCATCGTGGCGGCCTTCGCCCGCTCCTCGAGGAGGTGCGGCGTCTCCTCGGTCAGGCCTTCGGGCATCACGTGGAAGATCGAGTTCATCGCGACGTCGGCCAGCTTGATGGGCGTGCCGTCGTGGTCACGTGCCAGACGCTGTCCGGGGTGCTGGCCCCAGAAGGTGTGGAAGGGCTTGCTGCCCGGCAGCGGCCCGAGGGTCGACAGCGGCGCGAGCACGGCGATCGGCAGGGCGGCCAGCGAGGCCACCATGGCCGTGACGATCAGGGGCCGACGACCGATCCCGGACTCCTCGAGGCCGTCCGTGATGATGCCGGCGGCGATCTCGCGGGTCTCGTCGGAGCCGCGGATGTCGTGGCGCTCCTCGACCATCTCCTCATCGGGCATGAGGGTCTTGGCCCAGTGGACCGCGGCGGCGCCGATGAAGAACACCGCGATCGCCAGGCCCAGGCCGGTGACGAGGTTGGACCACCACAGGGCCTGCGGTGTGCCCTCCTCCGCGAAGAGGTTCGTGCCGGTCGGGGTCACCACGAAGTACGCCGCGATGAAGATGGCCGTGCCCAGGACGGACAGCAGGAACATGCCGGCGACGAGGCGCTCGGCGCGCTTCTCGGCGGCCTTCGAGACATCGGACTGACGATGGGCGTGCGGGGGGAGCCCCGGGTTGGGGAACCCTCCGCCGTCCTTGGGGGCGACGGTGCTGATCCCGGAGGGCACGGGGCTGCTGGGGGGATTCGTGTTCATGCTCGTATTCACTTGGCTTTCGCCCCCAGCCACACGGCGCAGCCGAGGAGCAGGGTCAAAATGATCGTCCAGGCGTACAGGCCCTCGGTCACGGGGCCGAGGGAGCCCAGGGAGATGCCGCCGGGGGAGCCGTTCTCCTCCAGCTCCTCGAGGTAGGTGATGACGTCGCGCTTGTCCGAGGGGGACAGGTTCGTCTCATTGAAGACCGGCATGTTCTGCGGGCCGGTGTCCATGGCCTCGTAGACGTGCTTGGGGTCCACGCCCACGACCGGCGGGGCGAACTTGCCCCGGGTCAGCGCGCCGCCCTGGCCGGCGGCGTTGTGGCACATGGCGCAGTTGACGCGGAAGATCTCCCCGCCCTTGGTGGCGTCGCCCTGGGAGGTGTCGAGCCACTTGTCCTCGGGGACGGAGGGGCCGGGGCCCAGCGACGCGACGTACGCGGCGAGCTGGCGGGTCTGCTCCTCGTTCATCTGCCGGGGCTTCTCCCAGGCCTGCGGGCCCGACATCTGCATCGGCATCCGGCCGGTCCCGACCTGGAAGTCGACGGCGGCGGCGCCCACACCGATCAGGGAGGGGCCGATGGTCTCGCCCGCGGAGTCCACGGACCCCGCCGCATCGCGGCCGTGGCAGGTGGCGCAGTTGGCGAGGAAGAGCGCCTCCCCGGCCTCGACGTCGTCCTGCGTGTAGGTCTCGGCCTGGGCCGTCTGCGGCTGGAAGGCCACATAGAGCCCACCGGTCGCCACCAGGGCGAGGAGCAGAATCACGAGCAGCGCCATCGGGTGATGACGACGTGCGGCGAGTGCCTTCACGGTTCGGACCTCGATTCGTGGAGGGGACGTGCGGGGGAGGGACAGGAGGGGGAGGACGCACCGGGCCGCGCGGGGGGTGCGGGCGCGGGGATCAGAAGATTCTCCAGTCGAAGTCGACCGGGATGAAGTGACCCGAGTTGAACTGCGTCGACAGCGGATCGAGCATGTACACGACGAAGAACAGGACGACCCACACGATGTCGACGAAGTGCCAGTAGTACGAGATGCAGATCGCGGAGACCTGCTCGTGCTGGGTGAACTCCTCGGAGACGAAGGAGCGCATCAGCACCATCAGGAAGGCGAGCAGCCCGCCGATGACGTGGATGCCGTGGAAGCCCGTGGCGAGGTAGAAGACCGAGCCGAACGGGGTCGACGACATCGTCACTCCGTGCTCGACCAGCTCGGTGTACTCGTAGGCCTGTCCGGAGACGAAGATCGCGCCCATGATGAAGGTGAGCGTGTACCACTCGATCATTCCCCAGCCGGCGACGTTGAGGATCGATCCGCTGCGGCGCTTGCGCGGGGCGAAGGGCTTGCCCCAGGGGAACTTGCCCTCGGCGAGGAAGACGCCGATCTGGCAGGTCACGGAGCTCAGCACCAGGATCGTCGTGTTCACGAGGGCATAGCCGTGCTTGAAGTTGGACTCCCCGTCGAAGAAGGTGTCCGGCGCCATCGACCGCAGGGTGAAGAACATGGCGAACAGGCCGCCGAAGAACATCAGCTCGCTGGAGAGCCAGACGATCGTGCCGATCTGCGTCGGGTTCGGGCGGCTGACCGCTGGAGCAGCGGCGGGGGAGCGCTGAGGCAAGGTCGCAGTAGTCACGTCACCATTATGTCGTGTCATCAGGGTCGGTGTGCCGGCTCACGACGACAGGCGCACCGCAGGGCTCAGCCCCGGCAGGACGGGGTCAGCATATCCCTCCTGACGCGGTGTCACGAACCGGGACACGCTTCCGTCAGCGGCAGGTGACCAGCCCGTGCGCGGCCGTGATGGATCTGTGATCCGATCCGTGAGCAGCGCGACCCGTCCGCGCCGGGAGGTGCGATCATCGAGACATGAGCGAGAACACCCCGACCTGGGCCACGATCACGGCGCGTCTGGTGCGCGGCCAGGAGCTGGAGGCCCACGAGGCGTCGTGGGCGATGGACGAGGTCATGTCCGGCAACTCGTCCGCGGTGCAGCTCGCAGGATTCCTGGTCTCGCTGCAGGCGAAGGGAGTCACCAGCGGTGAGCTCGGCGCGCTGGCGGATTCGATGGTGGCCCACGCCCGGCCGGTGCGTGCCCCGCAGCGCTCGATCGACATCGTCGGCACCGGCGGCGACCTGGCGCAGACCGTGAACATCTCGACGATGGCCTCGATGATCATCGCGTCGACCGGTCGCCCCGTCGTCAAGCACGGGAACCGCGCCTCCACCTCCCGGTCGGGCTCCGCCGATGTGCTGGAGGCTCTCGGCGTCCGTCTGGACCTGCCGGTGCCCGCGGTCGAGGAGCTGGTCGGGAAGATCGGGATGACCTTCCTGTTCGCGCAGGTCTTCCACCCGTCGATGCGGTTCGCGGCCGAGGCGCGCCGGGGACTGGGGATCCCCACCGTGATGAACATCCTGGGGCCGATCACGAACCCCGCACGGCCGCAGGCGAGCGCCGTGGGGGTGGCGGATCCGACGATCGCGCCGACGGTCGCCGGAGTCTTCGCCGCACGGGGGACCAGCGCACTGGTCTTCCGCGGGCAGGACGGTCTCGACGAGCTCACCGTGACCGCTCCGTCGGACGTGTGGGAGGTGCGGGGCGGGCAGGTGCGTCAGCACGTGCTGGATCCCGAGCAGCTGCTGGGGATCCCTCGCAGCGATCGTGATGTGCTCCGGGGCGGCACGGCCCAGGAGAACGCCGAGGTGACCCGTGATCTGTTCCGCGGTGTCCGGGACGGCCGCATGGGACCGGTCCGCGACGCCGTGCTGCTGAACGCCGCAGCGGGCGTGCTCGCCTTCGATAGCATCGGCCAGGAGGCCTCCGACGGGTTCCTCGACCGCTTCGTCGCCGCCTTCGACGAGGCGCGCGCGGCGCTGGACTCCGGACGGCCGATCGACCTGGTCCGGCGCTGGGCCGCCGCCTCGCAGGAGGCGTTCGCCGAGGAGGCGTGAACGTCCCGGGCCGGCAGGCGTCCCGGAACCGCGCACGCGCGCCGGGATCAGCCGTCGATGCCCAGATCGAAGGCCGCGTCCAGATCCCGCTTGGAGTAGGTCTTGAAGGCGATGTTGGTCGAGGTGTCGAGCACGCCGGTGACCTTGCTGAGCTGATCGGCGATGACGCCGGCGAGATCTTCGTGGGCGCGCACCCGCACCACCGCGATGAGGTCCACGTCCCCGGTGACGGAGTAGACCTGCTCGATGCCGTCGAGGTCGACGACCGCCTCGGCGACCTCGGGGATGCGTGCGGACTCGACGACGATCGAGACGATGGCGGTGATCATGACTTCTCCTAGGGGCAGGGCGGGGGCGCCGAGCGCGCCGGGACGTGTGCTGGAAGCCTATGCCCCGGGCCCTGGGGAGGTCAGGGCGAAGCGTTCCGCGAGATGCGCGAGATCGAATCGGGCCCGTGCGGGCTGGGACCACTCGCCCTCGACGAGCACCGTGCGCATGCCGTCGGAGTCCAGCCAGGTGAGAAGGATCTCGGTCTCCTGGTGGTGTCCCTGGCACATCGGGGCGGCGAGCTCCGCCTCCCCGGTCCCGGTCACCGCCAGCGAGCGGGCGACGGCGAGCGGGTCCGCCCGGGCGGGCACGAGCGCGGTCCCGGCGAAGCGACCGTGGCGGACGGCCAGCAGCTCCCAGCCGCGTCCGCCGATCACCGCCTCTGTGCTGGGCCGGGCGGCCACCAGCAGCGGGACCGCGGAGATCGCCCGCAGCCGGGCGGCACGACGGGCCGCGTCGAGGAAGGTCCCGGTCAGCCGGCGCAGGTTCTCGGCGTCCTCGTACCGCCCCGCCGCGGTGTGGGCGCGCATCCGCGTCGCCACGTGGTCGAGCACCTCGCGGGGGTCGGTGAGCATCGCCCGACGGATCCGGTCCCGATGGCTGCCGCCGGGCAGCGTCCGGGCGGTGCCGCGCTCGAACGACGCCCCGCGGCCGAGCACGGCATCGGTGAGCAGTCCCCGCAGCGCCTCGACGTCGTGCCGCGAGGCGAGGGGGCCGATCTGGGCCGACCCGTCGTCCTCCGCCCGTGCGATGCGCGCGGCGCGCAGGCCCTCGGTGCCGCTGCCCAGACGCAGCCACAGCGCCTTCTGCGGGGTCAGCCCGTGCCGATTCGCGGGCGGCTTCTCGGCGGCGATGATCCGCAGCTCCCGGACCGCGGCCTCGGTCGGAGTCGCACACTCGATGACCCGGATCGATTCGGCGCGCGGAAGCATGTCCAGCACCTTGCGCCGGGTCTCCGCCGCGGTGAAATAGGTCCGCACCCGGTTGCGGAGATTCCGGGAGGTGCCCACGTAGAGCACCTGCTCGTGGGCGTCGAGGAATCGGTAGACCCCCGGTACGGACGGGACGGACTCGGCGAGATGCTTCTTGCGCAGCTGGACGGGGGTGGCCCGACGGTGCGCCGAGGAGAGGTCCTCCAGGGTGGCGGCCCCCCGCGGCCCCAGTCGCTCGATGATCGTGTGGAGCACGTCGACCGTCGCCCGTGCGTCGGACAGCGCGCGGTGGTCCGGGGCGACGCTCGCCCCGACGTGCGCCGCCAGGGTCGAGAGCTTGTGGTCACGCACCTCGTCCCGGCGGAAGACGGTGCGTGCCAGTGCCAGGGTGTCGAGCACCTGCGGATTCGGCCATCCGATCTCGCAGCGGGCGGCCTGAGCACGGAGGAAGGAGATGTCGAAGCGCGCGTTGTGCGCCACCAGGGCGGCGCCCCCCACGAAATCCAGGAACATCGCCAGGACCGTGGCCGCCGAGGGGGCGCCGGCGACCGTGGCGTCCGTGATGCCGGTCAAGGAGGCGATGTAGGCAGGGATCGGCCGTTCGGGATCGACGAACGTGCGGAACTCCCCGATCACCTCGCCGCCACGGATCTTGACCGCACCGATCTCGGTGATGGCATCAGCGGTCGGGTCCGTCCCGGTGGTCTCGAGGTCGACGACCACCAGGGTGGCCTCCACCAGCGGGGTGCCGAGGTCGTCGAAGCTCAGCTGGCGGCGTGCGGACATGCCCGCACACTACGACGCGGCCCCGACACCCGGGCGCGCGCCGCAGCGTGCGGCCGCTCACCCGGGCCTCGGCCCCCGGCAGGAGACGAGGAGCACCGCCCGAACGGGACGGGCCGGTGCCCTCCGTCTCAGGAGGCGGGCTTGGAGCCGGAGTAGATCTTCTCGATGACCTGTGCCATGTCCTTGACCACCACGTTGCGCTTGAGCTTCAGCGACGGGGTGAGGTAGCCGTTCTCCTCCGTGAAGTCGGAGTCGATGACCTCGAACGCCCGGATCGATTCCGCCCGCGAGACGGAAGCGTTCGCCCGGTCGACGACCGTCTGCAGCTCGGCGCGGACCCGGTCGTCCTGAGCCGCCTGCGGAACCGTCATCTCCGGCAGGGAGTTGTTCGCCAGCCAGGTGGGCAGCATCTCGGCGTCGAGGGTGAGGATCGCGGAGACGAAGGGCTTCTGGTCGCCGATCACGACGCACTGGCTGACCAGCGGATGGCCGCGCAGCTGGTCCTCGAGCGGGGCGGGGGAGATGTTCTTGCCGCCCGCGGTCACGATGACCTCCTTGCGGCGACCCGTGATGGTCAGCGAACCGTCCTCGCCGAGCGCGCCGAGGTCGCCGGTGCGGAACCAGCCGTCCTGCAGCGATTCGGCCGTGGCCTCGGGATTGTTGTGATAGCCCGCGAAGACCATCACGCCCTTGACCAGGATCTCGCCGTTGTCGTCGATCGCGACGGTGGAGCCCGGCAGCGGCGGGCCGACCGTGCCCGGCTTGACCGCCCAGGGGAGGTTCACACCGACCGGCGCGGTGGTCTCGGTGAGGCCGTAGCCCTCCAGCACCGTCACCCCGATGCCCTGGAAGAAGTGCGCCAGGCGTTCGCCCAGCGGCGCCCCGCCGGAGACCGCCCACCGGACATCGCCGCCCATGGCGTCGCGCAGCTTGGCGTAGACGAGCTTGTCGAACACGGTGTGCTTGATCTTCAGGGAGATCGGCACGGCGCCGGCGCCGCGTGCCTTCGAGTACGCGATCGCGGTCGCGGCGGCGGCGGTGAAGATCTTCCCGCGCCCCCCGGCGATCGCCTTCGCCTCGGCACCGTTGTAGACCTTCTCGAACACGCGGGGCACGGCGAGCAGGAACGTGGGCTTGAACGCCTCGAGATCGGGCAGCAGGTTCTTGGTGTCCGGCGTGAACGCCGTGGTCACCGGCCGCGCGGCGGCGAGGACGGTGATCAGCCGGGCGAAGACGTGCGCCAGGGGCAGGAACATCAGCAGCCGGGAGCCCGGGGGGAGCACCAGCTCGCCGAGCAGGTTCACGGCGCTGCGGGTGGTGTCGACGAAGTTCGCATGCGTGAGCTCGGCGCCCTTGGGGCGTCCGGTCGTGCCGGAGGTGTAGATGATCGTGGCGACGTCCTCGAGCCGACGCGAGGTGCGGCGGGTCTCGAGGTCCTCGTCGCTGACGTCGGCGCCCCGGGTCTTCAGCTCCTCGATGATGCCGTCCTCGAGCACCCCGATGTGCTCGAGGGCGGGCAGCTCGCCGCGCACGGATTCCACGTCCTCCCGATGGCGCGGGGCCTCGACGAGGATGAATCGGGCGTCGGTGTCCGAGGCGATCCACTGGATCTGACTGGGGGAGGAGGTCTCGTAGATCGGAACGCTCACTCCGCCCGTCCACCACACGGCCCAGTCGGCCAGCGTCCACTCGTACCGGGTCCGGGAGAGGATGGCCACGACGTCCCCGCTGACGAGCCCGGTGGCGATCAGGCCCTTGGCCACCTGCTTGACCTCGTCGAGAAAGTCGGCCGTGCTCATCGGACGGTACGTGCCGTCCGCCTGTGCGTGCTCGAAGATCGGCACGTCCGGGTATGCCCGCAGGCGTTCCAGGAGGAGATCGGTCGTGTTCTCGTCCGGTCGGCTCTCATGCTGCGGGGCGGTCGTGAACTGCTTCATCGAATCTCCTTCGATCCGGGCCGGGGGAAACTGCCTCGTCTCGCGCGACGCCTGCCCGGAAGCGCTGGTGGGGTCGGGTCGATCCTACGTCAGGGCCGCATACGATAGGTCACGACAGCCTGGACGAGGGCCCCGTCGGAATCGAGCGATCACGCGTGATCGAGAAGGAGCACCATGCTCTCCATCGGAGTGGACATCGGCGGCACGAAGATCGCGGCGGGGGTCGTCGATGACAGCGGCGAGATCATCGCCGCGACCACGCGGAGCACGCCGGCCACGGATACGGAGCAGATCGAGGCCGGCGTCGCCGATGCGGTCGCGGAGCTGAGGGCGGACCACCAGGTCGTGGGCGTCGGCGTCGGGGCAGCGGGATTCGTCAGCTCCGATCGTCGCACCGTGAAGTTCGCCGCGAACCTGGCCTGGCGCGAACATCCTCTGGCCGACGAGCTGGAGCAGCTCACCGGCCTGCCCGTCGTGGTCGAGAACGATGCCAACGCCGCCGGATGGGCCGAGTACCGCTTCGGAGCGGCGACGGCTGCGCGGCACATGCTGATGGTGACCGTGGGGACCGGTCTGGGCGGTGCGATCGTCCTGGACGGACAGCTGATCCGGGGCAGCGGCGGATTCGCGGGCGAGGTGGCGCACATGACGGCGGTGCCCGATGGGCAGTGGTGCGGGTGCGGACGCCGAGGCTGCCTGGAGCAGTACACCGCGGGGACCGCGCTGGTCCGCACGGCGAAGCGTCGCGCCTCCGCGGGCGATGCGCTGATGGGCCCCCTGCTGCAGGCCGCGGGAGGGGCACGCAAGGAGATCGACGGGCCGCTGATCACCCGTCTGGCCCAGCAGGGCGACCCCGGTGCCTGCGCGCTGATCGCGGAGCTGGGATCCTGGCTGGGGGTCGGCGTCGCCTCGATCTCCTCGCTGCTGGATCCCGACATGATCGTCGTCGGAGGCGGGGTGGCCGCCGCGGGGGACCTGCTGCTGGACCCGGCCCGCACCGCCTACGCCGACCATCTGACCGCGCGGACGCACCGGGACCTGGCCCCCTTCGTGCTCGCCGGGATGGGCAACCGGGCCGGCATCGTCGGCGCCGCCGACCTCGCCCGCTGACGCGCTCAGACCTCCGCGCCGTTGCCGTCACCGTCGCGGGAGCCGGGCACCCGCAGGAGCAGGGAGATGACGCCGCCCACGGCCGCGAGCGCGCCCACCCACCCCAGGGCGCTCGGCAGGGCCGTCGTCACCGAGGCGGCGACCAGCAGGAGGAACCCCCCGATCAGCGCGGTCCAGGACCACAGGGTGCCGGAGGAGGGCTGGGGGAGATCGGGATCCGGCGGCTCGAAGTCGCCGTAGAGCACCTCGTCGTCGTCGAGCTCGCGCGGACCCGCCGCGCCGCGCAGGCCGTCGATGCCGTCGCGGGGGCCGGCGGCCGGATGCGCCGCGCGCGAGCGGGCTCGGGACTCCGCGCTCGGCGGCTCCGGCGGGGAGTCGGCGCTGGGGGACCGGAGATCGTCGTCGGCGAAGGGGGCGCGGCCGTCCTCCGGGGTCTGCGGTGCCGCCGGTTCCCGCGGGGCGTCCCCGGGCCCCAGCGTCATGCCCTCGTCCTCGAGCATGCGGGCGAACTCGGCGTCGACGTCGCGGGGATCGGGCGCGCCGGACCGCTCCGGGGTCATCGGGCACCTCCCGCCGTGGCAGGGACGTGCCGGGCCAGGAAGCGGGCGGAGGTCTCGAACAATCGGGGCGCATCGTGATCCAGCGGGGCCAGGTGATAGCTGTGCGGCAGGCTGAGCCGCTGCACCGGCCCGCTCACCCCGGCGGCGACCAGATCGCTGTCGTGCGGCGGGACGGTGTGGTCGGCGCGGGAGGTGGCCAGCAGCAACGGCACCTGCACGTCGGCGAGACAGCGGCGGGTCCGGGAGAACAGGCGACGCAGCTGGGCGACCGCGCGCAGCGGCGTGCGCTCGTACGCCTCCTCGACCACGCCGTCCCGGGCGACGTCGGACCCGATCCCGTCGACGGTGCGCACCAGCGGTGCGAGGAGCCCGGCGGCTCCCGCGACCGCCGGAAGGGTCATCCCGGGATTGACCGCCACCAGGGCCGCGAGGCGTCCGCGGAGCATCGGGTCCTGCGCCAGGGCGAGAGTCAGCGCGCCGCCCATCGACAGCCCTCCCACGGCGATCGGCCCATGGCGCTCGGACAGCTCCAGCGCCGCCTCGCGCACGTGCCCGTACCAGTCCTGCCACCGCCGGGCCTCGAGATCCTGCCAGGTGGTGGCGTGACCGGGCAGCAGCGGCAGCTCCACGGCCCACCCGCGATCGGCGTGGTCCCGGGCCCAGGGGAGCATCGACTGCGGGCACCCGGTGAATCCATGGCACAGGAGCAGACCGCCGCGCGGGTTAGAGTGACCCCGCGCGCGCCACGGGCGGGACAGTTCGCTGAACGCCATGGGTACATCGTCGCACCCGCGCCGCCGTGCTTCATCCCCGTCCGAGACCCCCGGCTCCCCGGGGCCTGCGCCTGAGGAATCCGCTGTGCTGTACGAACTCGCCAAACCCGTCGTCATGGGCGTGGTGGGGGTGCTCTGGAACCCCACGATCACCGGGGTCGAACACATCCCCGAGCACGGCGCCGTCATCCTGGCCTCGAACCACCTGGCCTACTCCGACACCGTGTTCCTGCCCGGACAGGTGCGCCGCACCGTGCACTTCCTGGGCAAGTCCGACATCTTCGCGGGCCGTTCCCCGCTGAACAAGGTGGTCGCCCGGGTGATGCGCGGCCTGGAGGTGATGCCGGTGGATCGTACGGGAGGTGATGCCGCCGGCTCCGCGATCGAGGCGGGCCTGAGCGTGCTGCGGGCGCAGAAGGTGCTAGGGATCTACCCCGAGGGCACCCGCAGTCCCGACGGCCGCCTCTACCGCGGGAAGACAGGGGTGGCCCGCTTCGCGCTGGCCACCGGGGCCCCGATCATCCCGGTCGCGATGCTCGGCGCCTTCGAGGCGCAGCGCGGACGGCGCATCTTCCCCCGGCGCACGCCCCGGGTCCGCGCCGTGCTCGGGCAGCCGCTGGACGCCGCGGAGATCGCCGGCTGCCTCGAGGGCGCCGAGGAGGCGCAGATCCTGCGGACGGTGACCGACGCCGTCATGGATCGCATCCAGGAGCTGTCGGGCCAGGAGCGCAGCGAGGAGTACGCCGCCGACGTCAAGCGGCGCCTGCTCGCGGGCAAGCGCGGGGACGCCCCGGATCGCGAGACCGGTCCGACCGGATGAACTCACGAGGGGGCCGTCGACTGTGGTCCTGCCCACTGGGATCCTGCCGCCGTCGGGCGATGGACTGCGTACCCTGTGGGAGTGACTCAGTACAGCCCCGACGCTCCCGCCCGCGCCCACGACTTCTCGCTGTCCTCGGCCGACGACGGCCTGGCGGCCCTGGGCGCGTGGCGCGAGTATCCGCGGGTCCAGCAGCCGGTGTGGCCGGACGAGGATCGGTGCAGCCAGGTCTTCGACGACCTGCGCTCCGCCCCGCCGCTGGTGTTCGCCGGCGAGGTCGACGTGCTGCGCGATCGCGTCGCGGCCGCGGCCCGCGGCGAGGCGTTCCTGCTCGCCGGCGGGGACTGCGCGGAGACCTTCGCCGACTCCACCGCGGACCGGATCCGCAACAAGATCCGCACCATCTTGCAGATGTCCGCCGTGCTCACCTACGGCGCCTCGGTGCCGGTGGTGAAGATGGGCCGGATGGCGGGGCAGTTCGCCAAGCCGCGCTCCTCGGACGAGGAGACCCGCGACGGCGTCACCCTGCCGACCTACCGCGGTGACGCCGTCAACGCCTACGCCTTCACCCCGCAGGACCGGATCCCGGATCCTCGTCGCCTGTGGCAGATGTACACCACCAGCGCCTCCACGCTGAACCTGCTGCGTGCCTTCACCGGGGGCGGCTTCGCCGACCTGCGCGAGGTGCACTCCTGGAACCGCGGGTTCACCTCGGGGACGGGGTACGACCGCTACGAGGAGCTGGCCGCTCAGGTCGACAAGGCGATCCGCTTCATGGACGCCATCGGGGCGGACTTCGACTCCCTCAAGGTCGTCGAGTTCTACGCCTCGCACGAGGCGCTGCTGCTGGACTACGAGGAGGCGCTGGCCCGCATCGACTCCCGCAGCGGGGAGATCTACGGCTGCTCCGGCCACTTCCTGTGGGTCGGTGAGCGCACCCGTCGGCTCGACGGCGCGCACGTGGACTTCATGGCGCGTCTGCGCAACCCCATCGGGGTCAAGCTCGGACCGGACGCCTCGGTCGACGATGCCCTGCGCCTGGTCGACCGGCTCGACCCGGAGCGCGAGCCCGGACGGCTGACGTTCATCACGCGGATGGGGGCCGGGAAGATCCGTGACCGGCTCCCGGCCCTGGTGGAGGGGGTGCGCGATGCCGGGGCGGAGGTCGCCTGGGTGACCGACCCGATGCACGGCAACACCATCACGTCCTCGAACGGGTACAAGACCCGTCGTTTCGAGGACATCCTCGACGAAGTGGTCGGCTTCTTCGAGGTCCACCAGGGACTCGGCACGGTCCCCGCCGGCCTGCACATGGAGCTCACCGGTGATGACGTCACCGAGGTGCTGGGCGGCAGCGGCGAGATCGACGAGGAGGGCCTGACCCGGCGCTACGAGACCCTCGTCGACCCGCGCCTGAACCACCAGCAGTCCCTCGAGCTGGCCTTCCTGGTCGCGGAGATGCTCTCGCGTCGCTGAGCCCGCTCCCGCCCGGACCCTCGCGGCGCCGGCACGCCCCGTGGGGTGCGCCGGCGCCGTCGTGCGCGGGATGCTGCGGCCCGCGGGGGTGGCGCTTCCCGGCACGCGGTACGACGCGGGCGGAGACCGGCGAGGTGCTCAGAACACCGTGATCGTGATCGCGGAGCCCTTGGCCACCTCGGTCCCGGCCGCTGCGGACTGCTCGTAGACCAGCCCGAACACCGGCTCCCCCCGGTCGTGCTGCACGGTCACGTCGAAACCGGCGGCCTCGAGGGTCTTCTTCGCCTCGGCCTCCGGCTTCTCGAAGACGTCCGGGACCGTCACCATCTCGGGGCCGAGGGAGGTCACCAGGGCGACGGTGTCGCCGCGGTGGCCCGTGCCGGAGGCGGGGGACTGGGAGATGACCGCCCCGGCGGGGACGGTCGCCGAATGGGCCGAGGACGCCGTCACGGTGAACCCGGCCGATTCCAGGGCGCTGCGAGCGGACTCGCCGCTCCTGCCGGTCTGGTCGTCGATGGTGATCGGTCGCGGACCCTGGGAGACGACCACGAGCACCTCGCCGCCCGCGGGCAGCGCCTCGGCCTCCTGGGATTGGGAGATGATCTCTCCGGCCGGGACGGTCTCGGAGTACTCGGAGTCCTCCTCGACGAGCTCCAGGCCCAGCTCCTCGATCTCCTGGGCGGCGGATTCCCGCTCGGTGCCGACCAGGTCGGGGACCGGGAAGGTCTCGACGCCCTTGGAGACGACCACCTCGATGCTCGTGCCCTTCTTGACGGTGGTCCCCGCTCCCGGGTCGGCGTCGATGATGTGCCCGGCCGGGACGGTCTCGTCGAAGGTCTCCTGGGTGGTCACCCCCAGGTCGGAGGAGGCCAGCACGGCCTCGGCGTCGCTCAGCTCGGTGCCGGCCAGCACCGGGATGGTGCGGTCCGCACCGGGGCCGGTGTTGAGGTACCAGTCGCCGCCGGCCCAGGCACCGGTGCCGAGGGCGGCGACCATGCTGAACGCGGCGAGCACGGCGACCGGGCGCGAGCGCCGCCGGGTGCCGGGCGGGAGGTGGCGGCCGCGACGCCCCCGCGGCGCCCGCATCACCACGGTCCGAGGTCCGGCATCCTCCTCGCCGGTGCCCTCGCCCCCGTCCGCGCCGTCGGCCCGGGTCGCGTCCCCGCCCTCGCCCTGGTCCTCGTCGTCGGACCCGGTCGGCGCCCCCGCGGTCCCCGTCTCGGCCGTGGCCTGCGGGGCATCGTCCCCCGCCTGCGCGACGGGGTCCTCCCCGTCGGCGGGGGGCAGCGGAGTCGACGGCGCGGCGTTCTCGGAGTCGGAGAGGAGGCCGGCGGGGAAGGCGCGCGGGCCGCTGCGCAGCTCGGCCACGACGTCCTCGAGCGGAGAGGTCGGTCGTGGCACGTCCCCGGTGTCGCCGTCCTGGCGGAGGACGGGCCGCTGCTCGAGGACCGGTCCCGGCAGGGAGGCGGTCAGCTCGCGCACGGCGGCGAGCAGCTCGGCGGCGGTCGCGGGACGCTGCTCGACGACCCGGGACGCGGCCCAGGTGACGAGGGAATCGAGCTCCCTCGGCACCCCGGTCACCAGGGTCGAGGGCGCCGGGATGTCCTCGTGGACGTGCTGGAAAGCGATGTGGACCGGCTGCTCGCCGACGAACGGCTGACGACCGGTGAGCATCTCGAACAGCACCACGCCGAGCGAGTACAGGTCGCTGCGTTCGTCGCTGTCCCCGCGGGTGACGACCTCGGGGCTGATGTAGGCGACGGTGCCGAGCAGGGTCGCGCTCGCCGAGGAGTTGCTCGCCCCGATCGCCCGGGCGAGGCCGAAGTCAGCGACCTTCACCACGTCGTCGGGGTCCAGCAGGATGTTCTCGGGCTTGATGTCGCGGTGGACGATGCCGGCGTCATGCGCGGCCACCAGGGCCTCGAGCACCTGCGCGGTCACCTGGAGCGTCTCGCGGATGCGCAGGCGGCCCCGCTCGACCAGTCGCGCCCGCAGGGTCTCGCCCTCGACCAGCTCCATGGCGAGATAGATGCGGTCCTCGTCCTCGCCCTGGTCGAAGACTCCCACCACGTTGCGGTGCGCGAGCCGGGCGGCGGAGCGCGCCTCCCGGCCGAACCGGCGCCGGAAGTCCTCGTCCGCGGCGAGGTGGGGATGCATGATCTTCAGGGCGACCACCCGGTCGAGGCGCTCGTCGTGCCCGCGATGCACCGTCGCCATTCCGCCGCGCGCGATCTGCTCCTCGACCCGATAGCGGTCGTCGAGGAGCAGGCTGATGCCGGGGGAAGTCGACGTCGCCGCGCTCACGCCCTCAATCTAGACGGTGACCGAGCACGGGGTCCGGACCGACACACGGTCGTCGGGGACCAGAACGGTGAGATGCGTCGTGCCGTCCCGCCCGGGCGGCGCGGCGGGTGCACGCGTCGGCCCGGCATGGCACTCTGGTGTCGTGACCGACCTCGACGACCTCATCACCGACTGGCTGACCCTTCCCGACGTCGCGCGGCGCCTGGATCTGGAGATCTCGCGCGTCCACCGCCTGATCGAGGACGGGGAGCTGGTCGCCGTCCGGCGCGGCGACCCCGTCCGGCGCGTGATCCCGGCGGACCTGCTGACCGACGACGGCGTCGCGCCGCACCTGAAGGGCACGGTGACCCTCCTGCGCGATGGCGGCTTCGACGACGTGGAGCTGCTGACCTGGCTGTTCACCGACGACGCGTCGCTGCCGGGGCGACCGATCGATCAGCTGCGCAGCGGCCAGCGCGGTGAGGTGCGGCGCCGCGCCCAGGCGCTCGCCCTCTGACCTCGGCCCGACTCCGGGCCGCACGCCGCCCGGGCCCGTCGGACCTCAGGCGGGCAGCGACTCGACATCCGTGGCGAGCTCGGCGAGCGCGGACAGCCCGGTCCTGCCGAGCACGCCCATCCCCGCCGCGTCCTCGAGCAGTTCACGACCGCGGCGGGCACGCTCGCGCACCTCGTCCGCGACCGAGAGGACGGCGCCGGTGGAGACCATGAGGTCATGGGCGGCGGCGATCTGGGCCGGCGCGGCATCGGGCCGGCCGACCACCCCGTCCAGCAGTGCCCGTCCGGCGTCGTCGGCTGCGGCCTCCGCCCGGGCCAGCAGCACCGTGCGCTTGCCCTCGAGGAGATCGCCCCCGATCGGCTTGCCGGTCTCGTCCTGATCGCCGACCACGCTGAGCAGGTCGTCCCGCAGCTGGAAGGCCGTCCCGACCTCGATCGCCCAGGCGGAGAGCCGCTCGAGCCCGGCGTCGGTGGCGCCCATCAGCGCCGCCCCCACACGCACGGGCCGCAGCACGGTGTACGGCACGGTCTTCCACCGGATCACCGCCAGCGCGGCCTGCTCCGCATCCGGCGCGGAGGCGAACCCTCCGGCCTGGTGCAGGATGTCCAGGAACTGTCCGGACATCACCTCGGTGCGCAGATCGTCGAACTCACGCCGTGCCCGGGTGGTGCAGGAAGGGTCCCCGTCGACGGAGGCGGCGAGCTGCTCGGCCCAGGTCAGCGCCAGGTCCCCGAGGACGATCGCGACGGCGACGCCGAAGTCCTCGGACGATCCGGCCAGGCGCTCGCGGTCGTGGCGAGCCGCGGCGGCGGCATGAAGAGCCGGCCTGCCGCGGCGGAGCGGGGAATGATCGATGACGTCGTCGTGCATGAGAGCGGCGGCCTGGACCAGCTCGATCGCCGCCCCGCAGCGCGCGAGGGCCTCGATCTCGTCCGTGCTGGGCTCGCGGCCCAGCGCGGCCACCCCGCCCCAGAAGCAGAATCGCGGGCGCAGCAGCTTGCCGCCCTCGAGGTAGGAGGCCAGGGAGTCCACCAGCGTCGCCGTCTCGGGGGAGATCTCCGCGAGGGAGCGCCGACGGGTCTCGAGCTCCGCCTGCGTGATCTCCGCGACCCTCACGATCAGGTGCTCGTCGAGCTCGCGTGCGCGGTCGCCGGTCGGCGGCATCTCTGCTGTGGACATCGACCCTCTTTCTCTCGCCCGGACACGTCGATCCTCCCATGTCCGCCTGACCGGCCCCGGCGTTCTGCGTTCTCGTTCCTCCACAGGCGCCCTTCGTCCACAAAGCAGCACCGGGGTCTGCCACCCGGCGCGACGGTGCACCACGGTCGGACCATGACGACGAACACCCCTCCCGCCGATCCCGATCGCCGACACCTGGATGTCGAGGACCCCTCCGAGCTCCTCGCCGAGACCCGGATCTGCCTGCGCCGGATCCCCACCGACTGCCTGATCCTGCTCAGCAGCGGACCGGGGCATCCGCCGATGCTGACCACTTCTGACCTGGAGCCGCTGCTGGGCACCACGGGGTGCGATTCCCTCGTCCATCACCTCTCTCAGGTGCAGGAGCGCGGCGGCACCCGGGCCCACGCCCTGATCGTGCTCGGGGACGGGTATCAGGCGCTGCCCGACGACCTCAGCGACGACGTCGCGGTGCTGGCCTCCGCCCGCCTGCTGCTGTCGGCCGCCGAGATGCCCGGCGGTCCCTTCGACATCGACTCGGCCTGGGTGGCCGGGGGCGGCCGGTGCCGCCAGGTCATCCGCGGTGCCCCCGACGGCGTCGAGGAGCGTTTCTGGATCTCCCCGCCCGAGCCGCTGCGGCAGTTCTCCGAGACCTGCGCGGCCGCGGGCGAGGTGTTCACCGGGCGCCCGATCCCGCAGCCGCCCCGTGCGGAGCCCGAGCTCGCGAGGGCCGCGAGCCGCCTCCGCCTGGAACGCACCGAGATCTCGGCGGCCTGCGACCCCGGTGAGCTGTTCGCGGCGGCCCGGGACGCCCTCGGGCGCCTCGGGGCCCGCGGCGGCGAGGACGAGGACGAGTCCTTCGTGACGGACTGTGAACTGGTCGCCGAGCTGCTCTCGGTCGTCGCCGTCGACCGCCTCCATTGGGAGCTGTTGGCGCAGTGCGTCGAGCACGGCAACGCGGGCCGCATCGGCCGCGACGAGCTGCTGCAGATCCTCGTGCGCGAAGCGCGATGGCAACCGGATCCGGATGTCTGTGCAGGTGGAAGCTGGTACGTGGCGCTTCAGCGGCTCCGGGTCGTCGCCGAGAGGGCAGGCGAGGAGCTGCCCGTCCCTCAGCGGGGCATCGCGCGGGAGGCATGGCGCGCTCTGACCACTCTGCTGGTGATGCTGGCGTGGTGGAACCACCGATTCGCGACGGCCGGCAGTCTCGTGGACGAGCTGCGAGAGCGTGAACCGGGCTCGACTCTGGCACCCTTGCTGGCACGCATGACCGACACGCCGATCTTCCCGGCCTGGTGGCCCAGCACCTGACGCAAGGATCATGGGCGCGTCGCACCGGGAAGCAGTCAGGAGGAGCCGATGACCGTTCTCGGAGCTCTGGACCGGAGCACCGCGACCGGCGCCTCGCAGCCTCGAGCTGACACGCAGCCTCGGGCCGCGCGCTCCGCGTCGGCCCCGACCCGTCCCGTCGAGCCGCCGCCGAGGGTGACGGGGGCCTGGAGGCCCGATCACGGCGTCGGGGATCGCTGCTTCGCCCGGATCGGAGACCTCGAGCTCGACAGCGGAGCCGTGCTCGAGGACGTCACCATGGCGTACGAGACCTGGGGGACGCTCGCCGCCGACGGCGGCAATGCCGTGCTCGTCCTGCACGCGCTGACCGGGGACTCCCACGTGCGGGGGCCGGCTGGGCCGTCCCACGCGAGCCCCGGATGGTGGGAGGAGATGGTCGGTCCCGGCCGCCCGATCGACACCGACCGCTACTTCGTCGTCGCCCCCAACATCCTGGGCGGCTGCCAGGGCAGCACCGGTCCCAGCTCCCCGGGCGCGGACGGGCGGGCGTGGGGCTCCCGCTTCCCTCTGCTGACCGTGCGCGACCAGGTCGAGGCCGAACGCCGTGTGCGCGAGTGGCTCGACATCCCGCGCTGGGCCCTCGTGATCGGCGGCTCGATGGGCGGGATGCGCGCGGTCGAATGGGCCGTGTCGCATCCGGACGAGGTCGAGCGACTCGCGGTCATCGCGACCTCGGCGCGCGCGACCGCCGACCAGATCGCCTGGAACAGCGCACAGATCGCCGCGATCCGGGTCGACCCCGGATTCCACGGGGGCGACTACTACGACCTCCCCGATGCGGTCGGCCCTCAGCAGGGCCTCGGGATCGCACGGCGCATCGCCCACACCACCTACCGAACGGCCGCCGAGCTCGAGAGCAGGTTCGGCAACCAGCCCCAGAGCGGCGAGGACCCCTTCGACGGGCAGGGGCGGCACCAGGTCACCAGCTACCTCGATCATCATGCGGGCAAGCTCTCCCGGCGCTTCGACGCGAACTCCTACCTGGTCCTCGCCCAGTCGATGAACACCCATGACGTCGGCCGGGGCCGTGGCGGCACGGCAGCGGCCCTGGAGAGCGTGCGGGCACGCACTCTCGTGGTCGCCATCGACTCGGACCGGCTGTTCCCGCCCGACCTGGTCGCCGAGATGGCGCGGCACATCCCCGACGCGGCCTGGCACGTGGCGAGCTCACCGATCGGCCACGACGCCTTCCTGCTCGCCCATCCGGATCTGGCCGAGTGGATCCGCACCCTGCTGGATGACTAAGCTGGGTCGATCAGCACGGGGTCCCCGCAGCGGGACCCGGCCGGAATCGTCCCGAGGGGGAGCAGGCGGATGACCATCGTCGTGGGGTACTCGCCGTCCGGACAGGGTGCGGCCGCTCTCCGCGCAGGCGTCCGCTCGGCCCGGCGCCGGGGCGAGGACCTGGTCATCGCCTCCTATCAGAGCGGGGATGACGGCCGGGGTGCGCCGTCCGAGCAGGAGGTCCGCGCCGCGCTCGCCGAGATCGACGCGGAGGGGATCGAGGTGAGCGTGCGCCCCCGGTCGGACACCGACATCGGGGAGTTCCTGCTGGCCGTGGTCGAGGAGGTCTCGGCCTCGCTGATCGTGATCGGTCTGCGCCGCAAGTCCCCGATCGGCAAGCTCAACCTGGGGGCCGCCGCTCGCCGCGTCGTGCTCGGCGCGCCGTGCCCGGTGCTTGCCGTGAAGGACGATCATGGGGCCGATGCGGACACTCGCGTCGGTGCCTGACGGGCCGCCCCGCGCGGTCCTGGGAATATTGACGCGGCGAGGACGTTATACTCGTGAGGCTTGACGGCACCGTGCCTTCGTGCGCCATGAAACCGGGACTCCCGGGACGACGGCGACGAGCGCAGTCCGCGAGCCGCGCCGTGATGACCGATCGCCCGAGTGTGGCGGTGCACCCCAGGGAGCACTGCCGGAAGAAGGAACTCTGTGACCTCCTCCAAGACTGCTGAGACCGCCACCGACACGACCACCGAGGTGGCCGGGTCCGGGACGGACGCATCCTCGAAGCGCACCCCCGCCAAGCGCACCCGCAAGACCACCGCCAAGAAGGCCGCCCCGGCGAAGGCCGCCAAGGACACCGCCTCGGAGGAGACCGAGGAGGTCGAGGACGAGGCGGAGGATGCCGAGGTCACGAAGAAGACCTCGGAGACCGACGCCAAGGTCGAGGCCTCCGGCGGGTTCGTCTTCAACGCCGCCGAGGACGACGCCCCGGCCCAGCAGGTCGTCACCGCCGGTGCGACCGCCGACCCGGTCAAGGACTACCTCAAGCAGATCGGCAGGGTCGCGCTGCTGAACGCTGCCCAGGAGGTCGAGCTCGCCGAGCGCATCGAGGCCGGCCTGTACGCCGAGCACCAGCTCAAGGGTGACGAGTCGATGGTCCGGACCAAGGCCGGTCGTGAGCTCGCCATGATCGTCGAGGACGGCCGCGCCGCCAAGGACCACCTGCTCGAGGCCAACCTGCGCCTGGTCGTCTCCCTCGCCAAGCGCTACACCGGCCGCGGCATGCTGTTCCTGGACCTCATCCAGGAGGGGAACCTCGGCCTGATCCGCGCGGTGGAGAAGTTCGACTACTCCAAGGGCTACAAGTTCTCGACCTACGCCACCTGGTGGATCCGTCAGGCCATCACCCGCGCGATGGCGGATCAGGCCCGCACCATCCGCATCCCGGTGCACATGGTCGAGGTCATCAACAAGCTCGCCCGGGTCCAGCGCCAGATGCTCCAGGACCTCGGCCGCGAGCCCACTCCGGAGGAGCTCGCCAAGGAGCTGGACATGACGCCCGAGAAGGTCGTCGAAGTCCAGAAGTACGGCCGCGAGCCGATCTCCCTGCACACCCCGCTGGGCGAGGACGGCGACAGCGAGTTCGGCGACCTCATCGAGGACTCCGAGGCGGTCGTCCCCGCCGATGCCGTGAGCTTCACGCTCCTGCAGGAGCAGCTCCACTCGGTGCTGGACACCCTCTCGGAGCGGGAGGCCGGAGTGGTCTCGATGCGCTTCGGGCTCGAGGACGGCCAGCCCAAGACCCTGGACGAGATCGGCAAGGTCTACGGGGTCACCCGTGAGAGGATCCGCCAGATCGAGTCCAAGACCATGTCGAAGCTGCGCCACCCCTCGCGCTCGCAGGTGCTGCGCGACTACCTCGACTGAGGCCGACCCTCCCGCAGGCCCTCGACGGCGCCGGTGACCCCTCCGGGGGTCCCGGCGCCGTCGCCGTGCGCGGGCTCCGGGAGGGTCGGCCCGGAGGACTGGGCGTCCCATCGGGACCTGCGCCCGGGCCATGCTCGCCCGGCGTCCCCGGGCGCCTGGGGCTCTGCAGGGCAGGGGCCCGGGACCCGACCCGCGGCCGGGCACCGGCACTTCCGGGGTCAGCCGCACCGCCCGTGCGGAGCAGCTCCGGGATCTCCGAGGTCCGGTCGACCGAGGGTCGGGCGATACGACCGAGGGCGCCCACCGATCGGTGGACGCCCTCGGGCATGTCGTGGGGGGAGAGGATCAGTCCTCGACCGGCACCGGCTTCGCGTGGAGTCGTTCGGTCTCGTCGATGACCTCGGAGGCGACGCCCTGCAGAGCGTCCTGGTGGGCGCGGGCGTGATGCGCGCAGAACATCAGTTCACCGCCGGCCTCCAGGAGCACCTTGACGTACGCCTGGGCGCCGCAGCGGTCGCAACGGTCGTGAGCGGTCAGCCGGGGGGCTTCAAGAGTCAGGTTCATGACTCTTTTCTAGCATCGGACGTGCGGGAAGGGGAGGGCTTCGCGCCGTGGTTCGCTGGGGGCGCAACACCCTGTGAGCGGTGCCGCAATGCCAGGATCCGGGCCTCCGGCCCCGTAGGATCCCAGGCGTGTCCCCTTCCACCGCATCGACGAAATCCGCCTACGACGCGCGCAACCTCCAGGTCCTCGAGGGTCTGGAGGCCGTCCGCAAGCGTCCGGGCATGTACATCGGCTCGACGGACTCCCGCGGTCTCATGCACTGCCTGTGGGAGATCCTGGACAACTCCGTGGACGAGGCGCTCGGCGGCCACGGCGAGTCGATCTCGGTGATCCTGCACCCCGATGCCTCCGTCGAGGTGCGCGATACCGGGCGCGGCGTGCCGGTCGACGTCGAGCCCCGCACGGGGCTCACCGGGGTCGAGGTGGTCTACACCAAGCTCCATGCCGGAGGGAAGTTCGGCGGCGGCTCCTACGCCGCCTCCGGCGGCCTGCACGGCGTCGGCGCGAGCGTCGTCAACGCCCTGTCGGGCCGCCTCGACGTCGAGGTGGACCGCGCGGGCAAGACCTACGCGATGAGCTTCCGGCGCGGTCAGGCCGGCGTCTTCGACGACGACGGCGGCGAGCCCGACCCCGAGGCTCCCTTCACCCCGGCGGCGGGCCCGGGCGAGCTGCGCGTGGTCGGCAAGGCCAAGCGCGGCGTGAGCGGGACCCGGGTGCGCTACTGGGCCGATCCCCAGATCTTCATCAAGGGATCGCACTTCGCGCTCGACGAGCTGCACCGCCGGGCGCGGCAGACGGCATTCCTGGTGCCCGGGCTGGAGCTGGCCGTCACCGACGACCGGCCCGAACGGCTGCCGGATCAGCCCGCCACCCGCACCTACAAGTACGACGGCGGTATCAGCGAGTTCGTCGAATACCTGGCCCAGGACCAACGGATCACCGATGTGGTCCGTCTGGAGGGCTCCGGCACCTACACCGAGACGATCCCGGTGCTCGACAAGAACGGCCACATGGTCTCCACGGACGTGGACCGCACCTGCGAGGTCGACATCGCGCTGCGCTGGGGAGCCGACTACGACTCGACCGTGCGCTCCTTCGTGAACATCGTCGCCACACCCAAGGGCGGGACCCACGTCGCCGGCTTCGAGCAGGCGCTGGTCAAGACCCTGCGCAAGCAGGTCGAGAACCAGGCGCGCCGGGTCAAGTTCAATGCCAAGAACGAGAAGATCGAGAAGGACGACACCCTCGCCGGTCTCACCGTCGTCGTCAGCGTCCGGATCGACGAGCCGCAGTTCGAGGGCCAGACCAAGGAGGTGCTCGGCACCCCCGCGATCCGAGCGATCGTCGCCAAGATCGTCGAACAGCGGCTGACCGACTTCCTGACCTCCTCCAAGAAGGGGGAGAAGGAGCAGGCGGCGCTGGTGATCGACAAGGTCGTCTCCGAGATGCGCGCCCGGATCGCCGCCCGCATGCACAAGGAGGTCTCGCGCCGCAAGAATGCGCTGGAATCCTCCACCATGCCCACCAAGCTCGCCGACTGCCGCACCCACGACGTCGAGCGCTCAGAGCTGTTCATCGTCGAGGGCGACAGTGCGCTGGGCACGGCGAAGAACGCCCGCTCCTCGGAGTTCCAGGCGCTGCTGCCGATCCGCGGGAAGATCCTCAACACCCAGAAGGCGTCCGTCACGGACATGCTCAAGAACGCCGAGTGCGCGGCGATCTTCCAGGTGATCGGGGCTGGATCCGGGCGCAGTTTCGATCTGGAGGCCGCGCGCTACGGCAAGATCGTGATGATGACCGACGCCGACGTCGACGGCGCCCACATCCGGACCCTGCTGCTGACCCTGTTCCACCGCTACATGCGCCCCCTGGTGGAGGAGGGCCGGGTGTACGCTGCCGTGCCGCCGCTGCACCGGGTGGAGATCATCCACGGCGGATCGAAGAAGAACGAACTGGTCTACACCTACTCCGAAGCGGAGCTGAACAAGCTGCTGAAGAACCTCGAGAAGCGGGGCAAGCGCTACAAGCAGCCGATCCAGCGCTACAAGGGCCTGGGCGAGATGGACGCCGACCAGCTGGCCGACACGACCATGGATCCGCACCATCGCACTCTGCGACGGGTCCGGATCGAGGACGCCGAAGCCGCCAGCGCCATGTTCGAGCTCCTCATGGGCTCGGAGGTGGCGCCTCGCAAGCAGTTCATCATCGAAGGGGCCGAGGAGCTCGATCTGGAGAGGATCGACGCATGAGCGTGGCCGTGCGGGTGATCCCCTGCCTGGACGTCGACGCCGGACGGGTCGTCAAGGGTGTGAACTTCCAGGGTCTGCGCGATGCCGGCGATCCCGTGGAGCTCGCCGCCCGATACGGCACCGAGGGTGCCGACGAGCTGACCTTCCTCGACGTCACCGCCTCCTCCGGCGGGCGGGAGACCATGATCGACGTGGTGCGGGCCGCCGCCGAGCAGATCTTCATCCCGCTGACCGTCGGCGGGGGAGTGCGCTCGGTCGACGACGTCGACCAGCTGCTGCGCGCCGGCGCCGACAAGTGCGGGGTGAACACCGCGGCGATCGGACGCCCCGCACTGATCGACGAGATCTCCCGCCGCTTCGGCAACCAGGTGCTGGTGCTCTCGATCGACGCCCGCCGCGTCACCGGGGACAGTCCGGCCGGCAGTGCCCGGACGGGCTCGGGCTTCGAGGTCACCACCCATGGCGGCCGACGCGGCACCGGGATCGACGCGATCGCGTGGATCCGCGAGGTCACCGAGCGCGGCGCCGGGGAGATCCTGCTGAACTCCATGGACGCCGACGGCACCGAGCAGGGGTTCGATCTCGAGCTGATCCGCCTCGCGCGGGAGGCCACGAACCTGCCGCTGATCGCCTCCGGCGGGGCCGGGAAGCCTGCCGATTTCCCCCCGGCCGTCCGAGCGGGAGCCGATGCCGTGCTCGCCGCGAGCGTCTTCCATTTTCAGCAGATGACCATCGCCGAGGCGAAGCAGGCCATGGCCGAGGACGGCATCACGGTGCGCTGAACGCACCGCCGTGATCCGCACCGCGTGATGCCCCGGCCCTCGAGGGCCGGGGCATCTCTGGTGGGAGCAGCGGGAGCGAGGCTCATCGCACGTACACACCGGAGCGGACCAGAGCCTGCTGATAGGCGAGGTCGCGCTCCTGGAGCGCTCGCCTCGCCGCCTGGCGGCGGAGCGCCCGCTCGAGATCGCGCTCGCGGCGGAGCTCCTTCCGCCGGCGGCGATCGGCGGATCGGACCTCGGCGGCGGTCGGGGACCGGCGCGGGACGTCGGGGGTGGTCGAGGTGGTTGTCGTGGTCGTCGTGCTCAGGGGCGTGTCGGGACGGGTCTGGACCGACATGGTGGCTCTCTCCTGGGGAGGTGGTCTCTGCAGTCTTCCGCCCTGCGAGGACAGACGTTGTCCGCGAAGCGGAGAAGGGCGTCATCGAGCGCTCGACGGGCGTCGAGGGGCGTCGGAGGACGGACGGTGCCGGGCGACCTCAGGGTCGCGGGGCAGGACGCGCTGGGGTGCTCGGCGTCAGCGAGCTGCCGGGGCGGCGCCGGCGGCACCGCGGCGTCCCCCACCGGACGCTCGCAGGTCCACGGGGGATCCGTGGCGCCGGACGGGGGATGCGACGAGGCCGGACAGCGACGCGTCCGGGCGGGCCGGGGTCGGTGTCGGGGTGGTCTGCATCTCCATACGGACAGTCGACCACCGCTCGGCGGCGGCCGCAACGTATTTGTTCCCGCGCAGCGCGAAGGACCCGGCCGCGCCCCGGCATGGGGCGGCGACCGGGTCCTCGGCGTCTCGGGGCGTCGCCGATCGGGCGGTGACGCAGAAGTCCTCAGCGGCGCGGAGCCTCAGTGCTCGATGCGGTAGGTGACCCCGATCGTGTGCGCCTGGCCGGGCTGCAGTCTCACGAAGCGGTCCTTGGCCACCGCGGGCTCGACGCAGACGAACTGCGGCCAGGCGTCATCGGGGATGTCGCCCATCGAGGTGACCAGCTCGTCCCAGGGATTCCACACGATCGTCGTGGCGGTGCCGCGGGGGCTGGAGACCAGTCGGCGCCCCCCGACCTCGTCGGTGACGACCACCTCGCCGGCGGCGTCGACGATGCGGTCCGTGGAGCCCGTCAGGCGCAGGGGGTCGGCGCCGAGCACGTCGGCGGCCAGGCCGCGGGTGTTGTCGAGGTAGTCCGCGTTCTCGAGCCCCTGGACCGTGATCCGGCGCACGTCGCCGACGGCCAGGTAGGTGTGCAGGGCGGCCTCGACCTCGAGCGGCGTCGGCCCGGCGGTGAGGGTCAGGTCGACCGAGAGCTGACGTCCGATCCGGAACACGGCACGGCCGCTCAGCTTCACGGCGTCCGCCGGGGTCACCAGCTCCAGGACCACGTCCTCGCCGTCGAGCGCGGCCGAGGCGAGCTCCCAGGTGATGGTGCGCAGCCAGCCGTGCTTGACCTGCATCGCTCCGTCGCGTCCCGGTCCGAACCAGGGACCCACCAGCGGGATCCCGCCGCGGATCGCCTCCCGGGGGCCGTACGCGGAATCCGGGCTCAGCCACAGCAGGTCCGCCTCGCCGGTGGGGACCCAGCTGGTCAGGTGGGCCCCGTCGAGGTGGACCACGGCGCGGGCGGCGGGGGTGTCGACGACGAGGGCGTCGACCCCGTGGACCGTCTCGAGGGCGACGCCCTCGGGCAGCGGGACGGATGAGGCGGCAGAAGGAGTGCTCATGGCGTCATCGTCCCACGTCCGCCGCCGGCCGCAGCGCGGCGTCCGGGAGCCGCGGAACGCTGGGGGGTTCAGCCGACGGCAGCGATCGGCACCGCCACCGGGGTGCCGGAGCCGTCGCGGCGCCCGGTGGGTTCGGGCAGGTCGATCGGCTGGCCGGCCTCGGAGGATGCGCGCGCCGGATGCGGGACCACCCAGGCGCCGATCAGCACGTCCTCGCCCCGCAGGAAGCGGTGGCAGCGCATGCCCGCCGTGGCGCGGCCCTTGGCGGGGAACTCGGTCAGCGGGGAGACCTTCAGCGAACCGGTCTGCAGCAGCGGCAGGGAGCCGGAGCTGCCGGAGACGGTGACCACGTCCGCCGGAGCGGTCACATCGACCGCGCCGAAGGAGATCACCCGCACATCGTCGGCGAGCTTGATCCCCGCGACGCCGCCGGCCCCGCGCCCCTGCGGGCGCACGCCGGAGGAGGGGAAGTGCAGCAGCTGCGCCTCGGAGGTCACGAAGACGAGGTCGAGGTCGGTGTCCTCCTCGAGATCCACCACCCCGACGACGGCGTCGCCGTCCTTGAGCGCGATGATCTCGAAGCCGTCCGAGCGGGGGAAGTCGAGCTGGACGCGCTTGACGACGCCGTGGCGGGTGCCGAGAGCGATCGCGCCGCCCCGGGCCGCGTCCGCCTCCGCGACCCGGATCAGCCCCAGGGCGCGCTCCTCGCGCTCGAGGTCGATGAGGTCGGCCAATCGGGTCCCGCCGGCCAGCGAGGGCGGCCCGGCCGTGGGGGCCAGCGAGGGCAGATCCACCGCGGACAGGTGCAGCACGCGGCCGGCGTCGGTGACCACCCCGACGGTGGAGCGGGTGGAGGTGAGCACATCCGCGACGATCACATCGTGCGAGCTGCGCGGCCCCTCGCGCACCAGAGGCTCCTCGCCGGTCACACGGGCCACCAGTCCGGTGCCGGTCAGCAGCACCCGGCAGGGCTCGTCGGCGACCTCGAGAGACCCTCCCGCGGTGGGGACGGGCTGGTCGGCGGCCTCGAGCAGGACGGTGCGGCGTGCGTCGCCGTGCTCCGCGGCCACGGCGGCCAGCTCGTCGGAGACCAGGCGGCGCAGCACCTCCTCGGAGCCCAGGATCTCTTCGAGCTGCTCGATCTCGCGGCGCAGCTCGTCGCGCTCGCCCTCGAGCTCGACCTGGGAGAACTTCGTCAGGCGGCGCAGCCGCAGCTCGAGGATGTACTCGGCCTGGACGTGGGTCAGATCGAACACGCCCATCAACCGGGAGCGGGCGGTCTCCGCGTCGTCGCTGCTGCGGACGATCTGGATGACCTCGTCGATGTCGACGATCGCCAGCAGCAGCCCCTCGACCAGGTGCAGGCGGGCCCGACGCCGATCCAGCCGGTGCTCGGTGCGTCGCCGCACGACCTTCAGCCGGTGGTCGACGAACACCTCGAGCATCTGCTTCAGGCCCATGGTGCGCGGCTGACCCTCGACGAGGGCGACGTTGTTGATCCCGAAGGACTCCTCGAGCGGCGTGAACTTGTACAGCTGCTGGAGGACCGCCTCGGGGTCGTAGCCCGATTTCACCGTCAGCACCAGGCGCAGCCCGTGATGACGATCGGTGAGGTCCTGGTAGTCGGTGACGCCCTGGACCTTCTTCGACTGCACCGCGTCGCGCAGCTTCTCGGCCAGCTTCTCCGGACCCACCTGGTAGGGGAGCTCGGTCACCACGATCCCCTTGCGGCGGCTGGTGACGCTCTCGATCTTCGTCGTCGCCCGCATCTTGAACGAGCCGCGACCGGTGCGGTACGCGTCGCGGATGCCGTCCAGCCCGACGATCCGGCCGCCGGTGGGCAGGTCGGGTCCGGGCACGAGGCGCATCAGGGCCTCGAGGTCCGCCTCGGGATGATCGATCAGGTGGCGTGCGGCCGCGACGGTCTCGACCAGGTTGTGGGGAGGCATGTTCGTGGCCATCCCGACCGCGATCCCGGACGCCCCGTTGACCAGGAGGTTCGGGTACTGGGCCGGCAGCACCTCGGGCTGGATGAGCTGGTTGTCGTAGTTCGGCACCATGTCCACGACGTCCTCGTCCAGCGAGGCGGTCATCAGCAGGGCGGCCGGGGCCAGTCGCGCCTCCGTGTAGCGCGGGGCGGCGGGCCCGTTGTCGAGGGAGCCGAAGTTGCCGTGGCCGTCCACCAGCGGCATGCGCATGTTGAAGCTCTGCGCCATGCGCACCAGGGCGTCGTAGATCGCGGTGTCGCCGTGAGGGTGGAGCTTGCCCATCACCTCGCCGACCACGCGCTGGGACTTCACGTGCCCACGATCGGGGCGCAGGCCCATCTCGGCCATCATGTAGAGGATGCGGCGCTGGACGGGCTTGAGGCCGTCGCGCGCGTCCGGGAGGGCCCGCGAGTAGATCACCGAGTACGCGTACTCGAGGAACGACGTCTCCATCTCGCTGGTGACGTCGATGTCGACGATCGTCTCGTCGACCGCGTCGTCCCCGGCGGGCGGCTGGGTGCTTCGTGATCGGGCCATGGGGGACATCATGGCGCATGACCGGCCACGATCCTGGGAACCGACGCCGGACAGGGACGTGAATCCCGTCAAGTCCCCGGCCGCGACGATAGGGTCCGGGTATGGCGGACAGGCGAGAGGCACGGCGATCCCTGCGGCGTCGGGCTCGGGACGAGGACGGATCGACCACTCCTGCTTATCCGGCGCACTGGGAGGCGGACATCGCCCTGCACGACGGGTCCGCCGCCCACCTGCGACCCATCCTGCCTACGGATGCCGAGGCGCTGCAGGCGTTCCATCAGCGTCAGTCCGAGCACTCCCGGTATCTGCGCTTCTTCGCGCCCATGCCCCGCCTGTCGCCCCGCGATCTCGAGCGGTTCACCCACGTCGACCACCGCGACCGCGTGGCGTTCGTGGTGCTGGTGGGGGACGAGATCATCGCCGTGGCCCGGTACGACCGGATCGAGTCGCAGGCCGCCGAGGTCGCCTTCAACGTCTCCGACGTCCGGCAGGGGACGGGCCTGGCCTCGGTGCTGCTGGAGCACCTCGCCGCCGCCGCCCGCGAACGGGGCCTGAGCATCTTCACCGCCGAGGTGCTCCCGCAGAACGCCAAGATGATCAACGTGTTCACCGAGGCGGGCTTCGAGGTCGAGCGCACCTACGACGACGGCGTCGTGATGGTCTCCTTCCGGATCGACCCCACCGCCCGCTCCCTGGAGGTCATGGCCGAGCGCGAGCATCGCGCCGAGGCCCGGGCCATGGAACGGCTCCTGCACCCTGAGTCCGTGCTGCTGATCGGGGTCTCCTCCCGACGGGACTCCGCCGGTGGCCGCTTCCTGACCGCCCTGGAGCGCTCCGGCTATCGCGGCGCGATCCACCTCGTCTCCCCGGAGGCGATGGAGCTGCGCGGCCACCGCGCCCACGCCCGGATCCCCGACGTGCCCGGGACCATCGACCTCGCCGTCATCGCCCTGCGGCCCGAGGCGTGCCTGGAGGCGATCGAGGAGTGCGCCGCGGTGGGCGTGCGCGCCGTCGTGATCCCCACCGAGGGCTTCACCGACAGCGAGCGGGGACGCCACCTCCAACGGCAGCTGGTGGCCCGGGCCCGACTGCACGGCATGCGGCTGCTCGGCCCCGGATCGCTGGGATTCCTGCGCACCGGCGAGGACGCCATCAGCCTCTCGCTGGCCCCGGCCATGCCGCGCCCGGGCCCGGTGGCGCTGGCCGGGCAGTCCAGCGCACTGTCGGCATTGCTGCTGGCCGGGACCGACAGCCGCGGGATCGGGCTGCACGAGTTCGTCGGCGCCGGCAACCGGGCCGACGTCTCCCTCAACGACACCCTCCAGCACTGGCAGGACGACGGGGAGGTCGGCGTGATCGCGCTGGCCCTGGAGTCGATGGGCAATCCGCGCAAGTTCACCCGCCTCGCCCGGCGGCTGACCCGCCGAGTGCCGCTGATCGTGCTGCGCCCCCCGGGCGTGGACCACGCGCCCGGCCACGACGTGCGGCCCTCCACCCTGCCCCGGCGCGCTCTCGACCAGGTCCTCGGCTCCGCCGGCGTGGTGCAGGCCACCGGCGTCGACCATCTCCTGGACATCACCGACGCCATCGGACGACAGGGACTGCCCCACGGCCCCCGGGTCGGTCTGCTGTCGAACACCGCGGCGCTCGGGGCGTCCCTGCGCGGCGCCGCCGACCAGGCCGGCCTCGAGATCGTCGCCGACAACCGCAGCGTGCCGCTCGCGGCGGATCCGCGACTGATCCAGCGCGCGTTCACATCGATGGCCGCGCGAGGACAGGTCGACCTGGTCATCGCCGGGATGGTCGATCCGCTCAGCGGCGACGCCCTCGCGGTGATCCGCCAGATGGCGACGGTGGCCCGTCACAGCGAGGTGGTGCTGCTGGTGTGCCTGATCTCGGACGCCGAGCGCTACGGCGTCGTGCAGAGCGCCGTCCGCACCGACGGGGAGCTGCCTCCGGTCCATGCCACCCCCCACAACGCGGTGCGGGCCGGTGCCGGGATGCTCGCGGCCGCTCTGCGCCCCGCGGCCGACGACGAGGAGCCCGCCCACCGCACCGACCTCGACCGCGCCGGTGCCCGTGACCTTCTCGACCGCCTGCTGCCGGATCCGGCCCCGCCCGCGCTCGAGATGGCGACGGACGAGCTGCGCGCACTGCTGGCCGCGTACGGGATCCCCCTGCTGGAGGCCCATCCGATCCGCGACGGCGAGGACGGAGCCGAGCAGGCGCAGGAGATCGGGTATCCCGTCGCCCTGAAGAGCACCGACCCGGTGCTGCGTCATCGCGCCGATCTCGGCGGTGTCCGCCTGTCCATCCCCGACGCGGTCCAGCTGCGCCATGCGGTCCAGGCCATGCGGCGCGACCTGTCCTACTCGAGCGCCCCGCTCGAGGTGCAGACGATGGCTCCGCCGGGGGTTCCGATGGTGGTGCGCAGCGTCGAGGACCCCTCACTGGGACCCGTCGTCTCGCTGTCCGTCGCCGGTGATGCCACCGATCTGCTCGACGACATCGCCTACGCGATCCCCCCGTTCAGCGAGACCGCTGCGGAGGGCCTGGTCGATGCTCCCGCCAGCGCGGTCAAGCTGCGGGGCACCCGCGGCCTGCCCCGCGCCGACCGCGCCGCGCTCGCCGACCTGGTGGTCCGTGTCGGACTGCTCGCGGAGGACCTGCCGGAGCTCTCCCGGCTCGAGCTCTACCCGGTGCTGGTGGGGCAGCAGGGGATCAGCGTGGTCGGCGCCACGGCGAGCCTGTCCCCGGCGCCGAACCGCACCGACGGCACCCGGCGAGCGCTGTCGGGCACGGCGGGAGGCTGAGCCGACCGGCCGGCGGCCGAACCGACCGGCGTGGGACACTGGAGCGATGACCACCGCTCTCCCCGCTGCTCTGCTCACGGAGCTCGAGACCGCCGGATACTTCCCGCAGACCGCCGCCCAGAGCGTGCAGCGCTCCCTGCACGGCGTGCGTCCGCTCGCCCATCTGGTGCGCCCCGAGACCACCTTCGACGGCCCCGAGGTGCGCCGCCATCTGACCATCCTCGTCCTGACCGCGACCCACCTGCTGGTCACCCATCTCGACGATGACCCGGCGGATGCCCTGAACCCCTCCCAGGTGGTCTCCACGACCGAAAGGGTGCGGCTGAAGGGCATCATCTCCACCGGCATCTCGCAGGTCTTCGACACCGACGGTCAGCGAGCCCCCGGCCGGGAATCCGAGATCACCCTCGGCATCACCTGGAACGGCAGCCGCCGGGTGGATCTCGAGCGGGCCGTCTGCGAGGACCCGAACTGCCAGATCGACCACGGGTACACCGGTACGATCGCCCCGTCCGACCTCGCGCTGCGGGTCAGCGCCCTGGCCGACGGGGACGACGCGGTCGAGACTGCCCTGAGCTTCCACGCGGAGCTGGTCGACGCCATCGACGCGGTCGACGCCTGAGCCGGCCCGCCGTGGCTGACCAGGGACCGACTCCCGACCCGGGAAGCGCATCGAGCCCCGGCCGAGCGCCCGAGCGGGGCGGCGAGCTGCCGGCCGACTGGCCCCAGGACCTGCTGCCCCCGCCCTTCGCCGGCGGCGCCCGGCCGGGACAGCTCGACGTGATCGAGCCCCTGCTGGCGGCTCCGGAGCCCGGCCGCGACCTGGTCGTCGTGCTCGACGGGGTCGGCTCCGACCTGCTGATCGAGCACCGGTCCCTCACCCCGACCCTGCGCCGCCTCGAGGGGGACACGACCCGGGTGCGCACCGTGTTCCCCTCGACCACGGCGACGGCGATGGTCTCCCTTCACACCGGACTCCCGCCGCTCGTGCACGGCGTCCTCGGCTATCTCACCGCCGACCCGGACAGCGGCCGCGCCATCAACCAGCTGACGGGGGACCCGGCCGTCGACCCCCGTCGCTGGATGCCCGAGACGACACCGGTCGAGCGCGGCGGCCGTCGCGCCGTCCAGGTGGCGCCCGCCAAGCACGCGGGCTCCCACCTCAGCGGCGTCGCCTACCGCGGCTGGGAGTTCCTCGGCCACGGCCGCGGGGACCGCGTCGAGGCGGTGCGCACGGCACTGCACCGGGCCGGGCCGGACGGCCTGGTCCATCTGCATGTCGACGACGTCGATCACGCCGGGCACCGCCACGGCGTCGACAGCGACGCGTGGCGCACCGCCCTCGCCGAGGTGGACGCCCTCGTGGGCACGCTGCTGCGACGGCTCCCGCGCGGGACCCGGATCCATCTGACCGCCGATCACGGCATGGTCGACACCGCGCCGGAGACCACCGTCGACCTGGCCGACCACCCGCGCCTGCGGCGTCTGGTCGCCACGGCGGCGGGGGAGCCCCGGGCCCTCGCGCTGCAAGCGGTCGCCGGGCAGGGAGCCGCGGCGGAGCTCGCGGATGGCCTGGGCGACCTGCTGGGCGAGCGGGCGCTGGTGCTGCGGCGCGCCGATGCGCTCGCCTCCGCGCTGCTGGGACCGGCCGGCATCGAGGTGCCGTCGCGGGTGCAGGGACGGCTCCCCGATGTGCTGGTCCTCGCCCGGGGCCGCTGGAGCATCGACGACTACTCGCGACGCCCGGCCAGCGCCCGCGCACTCATCGGGGTCCACGGATCATTGACCCCGGCCGAGAGCTGGGTACCGCTGCTGCGCGTCAGCGCGTGAACATCGGGTCCGAGCGGGGCCCGGGGCGTCGCGACGCCCCCGGCGGGCTCGGTGGCCCAGCCGACCCCGCAGGCGGCGGCAGCGCCGCCGCGCCCGGGGGTGCCGGTCAGTCGTGCTTGGAGCCGAAGACGATCTCGTCCCAGCTGGGCATCGAGGCGCGCTTGCTCTTGGACTTCGAGCGACCCGATGCCGGGGACGACGTGGGCTTCGTCGACTTCTCGTCGCCACCACGGGCTGAGGGAGACGCCTCCGCGGGCTCGTCGAAGCCCGGCAGGGGGGTGAGGTCGACGGTGTCCTGGTAGCGGATCTCGTCCTCGACCGGGGCGGCCTCGTCGTCCTCGTCGGAGGGGGCGTCGGTCTCCTGCTCGGCGGCGCCGAGGCCGCCGGCCGGTCCGGCATCGTCCGCGGCCGGCACGGCCTCGGGTTCGCCGGCATGCTCCAGCTGCGCCTCGCGATCGGAGTCGTCGACCCCCTCGTCGATCTCGTGGTCGATCTCCTGCGCGCTCGGGGCGGACGCCCCGGCGTCCGCGGCGGCGGGTGCCGTCCCGTCGTCCTCGGCCGACCCGACCCCATCGGCGGCGTCCTCGTCGAGGCTGGACCAGACCGTCGCGGAGTCGTCCACGGGCGGCGGCACGGAGCGGAGCCCGCGCCGGGCGTTCAGCGCGTCGAGCTCGTCCTCGTCCAGGGTCGAGGGGTGGTCCTCGGACACCGGGCGGTGATCGGACCACGGGGTCCGCCGACGCGGCCCCGCGGACCGCTCGTCGAAGGCGCCGTCGGCCTCCACGTCGTAGACCGAGCTCTTGACCGCCTGCAGCCGACCGCGGCCGCGGGTGGGCTCGGGCGGGGCGTCCTCGTCGGTGATCCAGCGGGCCTCGTCGTCGACCGGTGCGACCGAACGGTTGTCCAGGTCGGCGACCCAGTGGGCCTGACGGGTGCGACCGCCGGCGGAGAAGGTCAGCTCCAGGGTCCAGCTGCCGTCGGTGCGGCGCCAGGCGTCCCAGGCGGTCTCGTCGGTGGCCTCCCGGGCCGCCAGCCGCTCGGCGACGACGTCGTCGAGGCTGGGCCCGCCGCGGCCGACGGGGAAGGAGCGCGCACGCTGGGCGGTGAACTCCCGTTCGGCCAGCACCGGGCCTTCATAGCGGCGCACGTGGTCCAGCGGGACCTCGGCGGCCTCGGAGATGTCCTCGGCGCTGCGCCCGGAGCGGAGCATCGCCTGGATCTCCCGGGGACGCAGCGGTGTCGCGTCGGCGGCCTGGATCATGCCCAGGGCCGGACGGTCCGTGCGCACCGCGGCCCGGAGAGCCTTGTCGATGCGCAGCGTGTACCGCTCGCCGTCCGAGTCGACCAGGATCACATGCTCCCCGTCGTCATGGATCCCGTCGAGTTCGAGCTCGCGCATCGTCGTCCTCTCCGTCGGAGCCGCTGCCTCGCGTGCAGAAGTCTAGGCCGCGACCATATCTTGTGGGGCGCTCGCGCGCCGACGTCTGCGCCGTCGGCCAGGGCGTGTCGAGACGCCCCGTGGACGTCCTGTTGCCCCGCACAGATCTCTCTGCAATAATGCCGCCGCATTCAGCGTTGCGACCCGGACCGGCCCATTGGGGGACAGGGCGACGGCGCAGTGCTGGAGCGCCGCAGTCCTTTCCGCTCGGGCCACCGCCCGGTGACAGACACAGACATGAGAACGGACCGTTGATGGCCACAGATTACGACGCCCCGCGCAAGAACGACGATGAGTCCAGCGATGACTCGATCGAGGAGCTGAAGGGTCGCCGGAACGAAGCGGCGGCTCCGACGGTCGACGAGGACGAGGCGGAGGCGGCGGACTCGTACGAGCTCCCCGGTGCCGACCTCTCCGGGGAGGAGCTCTCCGTGCGGGTGCTTCCCCGCCAGGCCGACGAGTTCACCTGCGCGAGCTGCTTCCTCGTGAAGCACCGCAGCCAGATCGATCACGTCGAGGGCACGCTGATCATCTGCAAGGAATGCGCCGCCGCCTGAGCGGCCGACGTCCTTGCGCGCCCGACGGCGCCGCACCCTGCGGGGGCGGCGCCGTCGTCATGTCCGGCCGTCGTCGTCCCGGACGGTCGGCGAGGCCTCCGGTGCGAGGACCCGGGGGCGCGAGGATCCGGGCCCGGACGCTCTCAGGCGCTGCGCCCAGCGGTGCGCAGAGCGAGCGCGAGGTCGTCGGGCCGGCGGGTCGAGGCGACCCAGGCACTGGTGGGATCGGCCGTATCGAGCACCTCGACGCGGATCCCGGAGTGCGCCCAGCCCCGCACGCAATGATGGGCGAGCGGCTCGAAGTCCTGCCCGATGGTGCGCTGCCAGTCCTCACCGCGCAGCACCTCGGGCTCGCCGAGCAGGGAGGCCTCGATCTGCGCCCGCCCGAGCCGGAATCGGCCCCCGGCGACCTCCAGCACGGGGGAGTAGGCCACCGCGAGGACGATCGCGACCACGACGCAGACGATCCCGACCACGATCGCGAGGGTGAGATCGATCGGGACCATGACCAGTCCGACGATCGATCCGAGCGCCACCACGACGAGCCAGGCCCCGGGACCGGGCAGCACCCGCTCGCGGAAGAGCGGCTGCGGCTGGGCGGGATCCGAGGCCGGCGCGGGCTGCTTCCGGGGCGAGGAGGTCGGGCCGGGATCGGGTGTGACGGACATGCCTCCATGTTCTCACGCACGAGCTGGATGCCGCCGCGCCCGCAACGCTTACCCTGGGCGCATGCCTGCTGAGCCCGACACCCTGGAGACCGACCCCGACAGCGCGCCCGCCCCCGAGGGGGAGCGGACCCTGCGGATCCGTCCCGCCGCCGGCGCCCCGATGCCCCGGCGCGCCCACGCCGACGACGCCGGGCTGGATCTGACCAGCGCCGAGGACCTCGAGATCCCCGCCGGCGGACGCGCGCTGGTCGACACCGGCATCGCGCTGGCCCTGCCCCCCGGCACCGTGGGGCTGGTCTGCCCCCGCTCGGGGCTGGCCGCCGAGCACGGGATCACCGTGCTGAACGGCCCCGGTATCGTGGACGCCGGATATCGCGGGCCGATCAAGGTCTCCCTGCACAACACCGACCTGTCCGAGTCGTTCGGGCTGCGGGTCGGCGACCGCATCGCCCAGCTGGTCGTGGTGCCCTTCCTGGCGCCGGTGCTGCAGGAGGTCGACGACCTCGACGTCACCGAGCGCGCCGCCTCGGGTTTCGGCTCCAGCGGCGGGTTCGCCGGCGCCCCGGCCCCGGCCACCGCCGGGACCGACGAGAGAACGGAGGGATGATCGATGGGATTGTTCTCCCGCACGAAACGACAGCACCGGGACGAGCCCACGGGCCCCGACGAGACGGCCGACTCCGCCGTGGAGGCGCCCGACGAGGACCCGGCGACGACGACCGCTGATGAAGGGACCGCTGACGAGGGCGAGGAGATCGCTGAGGCGGTCGCCCCCGAGCAGGAGCGCCCCGAGCACCTCGAGGACGGGCCCTACGACGAGGCGGACGCCCCTGACGAGGACCGCATCGACCTCGGCGGCCTGCAGGTGCCGACGATCGACGGCATGGAGCTGCGCATGGAGGTCGACCAGCGCAGCAGCGCCGTCACCGGCGCCAATCTGGTCATCGGCGGCTCCTCGCTGCAGGTGCAGGCCTTCGCCGCCCCCAAGACCCGCGGGCTGTGGGACGAGGTGCGCACCTCCCTGCGCGATTCCGTCGTCAAGCAGGGCGGGACGGCCGAGACCCGCGACGGAGTCTTCGGCACCGAGCTGATCACGCGCCTGCCCGTCAAGCGCACCGACGGACGCACCGGATATCGTCCCGCCCGGTTCCTGGGGATCGACGGTCCACGCTGGTTCCTGCGGGCGATCCTCACCGGCAAGGCGCTCGGCGACCCGGAGCAGTCGCGGACCTTCGAGACCCTGGTCTCCCGGCTCGTCGTCGTCCGCGGCGGCGAGGCCATGGCGCCGCAGGAGCTGATCGGGCTCCATCTGCCCGGCCAGCGCCCCGGACTGAGCCAGACCGCAGCCGGCCCGCTGGACCCGCTGGCCCGCGGGCCCGAGATCACCGAGGTCGGATGAGCTCCGCACCCGGGGGTGCCGGCTCCCCGAGCCCTTCGCGCGATCAGCACAGCGGTTCCGGCGGCGCGGCGGACGAGCCCGTCGCGCCGAGCACCGGGACCTCGGGCACCGGGACCTCGGACACCGAGACCTCGGGCACCGAGGTGCCGGACGCCGATCCGGCCGCGGGACGCGGGCTCGGCGGCGTCCTGCGCCAGGATGAGTTCTCGGTCGCCGACGCGATCGGCGGGCCCCGCGGGATCATCGAGTCGGCGCTGCCCACGCTGCTGTTCATCGTGCTGTTCGTCGCCACCGGCTCGGTGACGGTCGCCTCCGTGACGGCCGTCGCCGTCGTCGCCGTGTTCCTGCTGGTGCGCATCGTCCAGCGTCAGAGCCCGTCCACCGTGATCGGCGGACTGCTCGGGGTCGGCCTCGGCGCGGTGCTCGCGATCCGCTCCGGCGACGGCACCGACTTCTACGCGCCCGGCATCGCGATCAACGCCGTGACGCTGCTGATCCTGCTGATCTCCCTGATCGCCCGGCGACCACTGATCGGTCTGGTGATCGGTGTGCTGGACACCCGGGTGCAGGACTGGGCCGAGGACCGCGACGCCCGCACCGTCTACACCCGGGCGACGCTGCTGTTCGTCGTGCTGTACGCGGCGAAGCTCGCCGTCCAGGTGCCGCTGCTGCTGACCGGGCACGTCGCCGCCCTGGGCGTGGCCAAGCTCGCGATGGGCCTGCCCGCCTTCGCGGTGATCGCGTACCTGGTCTGGCTGATGCACCGCGCGCTGCTGGCGCGCCGCGACCGCGGGTGATCAGCCGGACCCGCCCGGGATATGCGGGTACGGACCGCCTGGTGAGACACTGGGACACGACGACGCCCCGCCCCCGGCCCCGGCCGCGGTCGGAGCACACCACGAGACCGAGACGCAGCGGTCCGCGCGGCAGGCCCGCCGCGGACCCAGAGGGAGCGGACCGATGAGCACGGACCCCCGACGAGTGCCGAGCACCCCCGCCGTGCCGGGCCGACATCTCACCCTCACCGTCGGGCCCCCCGCGGCGGGCGGCACCTTCGTCGCTCGGCACGAGGGTCGCGTCGTCTTCGTGCGGGGGACGGCCCCGGGAGAGACGGTCACCGCCCGTCTGCTGGACGACCCCGAGAAGCAGGCGGACGCCCGCTTCTGGCGGGCCGAGGCGATCGACGTGCTCGAGGCCGGGGTCGACCGGTTGCCGACCGTCTGGGAGGAGGCCTCCGTCGACGGCGTCGGCGGGGCCGAGTGGGCGCACATCGCCCTGCCCGCCCAGCGCCGGATCGCCAGCGAGGTGATGCAGGAGCTGCTGCGGCGGGCCGGCGTGACCAGCTACCCCATCGAGGACGTCCAGGTGGAGCCCGCTCCCCACGACATCGACGGTCTCTCCTCCCGCACCCGGGTGCGCTTCGCCGTGGACGGCGACGGCCGGGTCGGGATGCGCCCCTGGCGCTCCCACGAGGTCCGCGACGCCGGGGAGAATCCGCTCGCGGCCGCCGCGATCCGCGACCTGCGGCTGGGGGAGTGGACCGCCCCCGAGGGCACCGAGGCGATCGACGCCGTCGCCCCCTCGGCCGGGCCCGCCTCCGTGGTGCTGATCGGCCGGGAGCTGGACCCCTCCGCGATCGAGATCCCCGAGGCCTGGGGCGACGCCGACGTGGCCGTGCGCACCGGGCGCGGCCTGATCCCCCTGCGCGGCGACGGCACCGTGCACGAGCGGGTCGGCGAGCGGATGTTCACCGTGAGCGCCACGGGCTTCTGGCAGGGCCACCGTCGGGCCGCGGAGCTGCTGACCGACGTGGTCGAGACCACCCTGCGCGCTCCGCGCGGCGGCAGCGCCTGGGACCTCTACGGCGGGGTCGGGCTGTTCGCCGCGACCGCCGCCGAGCAGGTCGGCCCCGACGGCGCCGTGATCACGATCGAGGGCAACCGGCGCGCCTCCCAGCTCGCCGGGGAGAACCTCGAGGACCTGCCCCAGGTCTCCACGGCCACGGCCGACGTCGTCGACTGGGTGCGCGCGCGCCGCGGCGGCGTGGACGTCGTGGTGCTGGACCCGCCTCGCACCGGGGCCGGGGTCGAGCTGATGGGCCTGCTGGCCCGCGCCGTCCGCCAGCGCATCGTCTACGTCTCCTGCGAGCCCTCGACCCTCGCCCGCGATCTCGCCGCGATCGAGAAGGCGGGGTGGAAGATCGTCGACCTGCGCGCCTTCGACCTGTTCCCCCACACCCACCACGTCGAGTCGGTGACGGTGCTCGAACGCGCCTGAGGCGCCGACGCCGTGAGCGGCGGCACTGGGGCGCGCCGGCCGAGGCGCTGTCAGAAGAGCGCATCGGGTCGTGGTAGACTTTATCTTGACTTCAAGATAACTACCGGAGACCACTCCGGAGACCCCTCGGCCCCAGGTGCGTCCCGCATCCGATGGTCGTCGCGTTCGTCCGCCCGCCGTCGCGGGCGCGCCTACGATGAAGGGGTCATCCCACCACCCGAGGAGTTCGCCCCGTGAGCACAGCCGACTCATTCTCCGCGAAGCAGGATCTCACCGTCGGCGGGACCGACTACGAGATCTTCGCGCTCGACGCCGTCGAGGGCGCCGACAAGCTTCCCTACAGCCTCAAGATCCTGCTCGAGAACCTCCTGCGCACGGAGGACGGCGCCAACATCACCGCCGATCACGTGCGTGCGCTGGCGGCCTGGGAGCCGGCGGCGGACCCGTCGGTCGAGATCCAGTTCACCCCCGCCCGCGTGATCATGCAGGACTTCACCGGTGTGCCCTGCGTCGTCGACCTCGCCACCATGCGCGAGGCGATGCGGGACCTCGGCGGTGACCCCGAGAAGATCAACCCGCTGGCCCCGGCCGAGATGGTCATCGACCACTCCGTGATGATCGACGTGGCCGGTCGTCTCGACGCGCTCGAGAAGAACATGGAGCTGGAGTACGAGCGCAACCGCGAGCGCTACCAGTTCCTGCGCTGGGGACAGACCGCCTTCGACGACTTCAAGGTCGTTCCCCCGGGCACCGGCATCGTCCACCAGGTCAACATCGAGTACCTGGCCCGCACCGTCATGACCCGCGAGGTCCCCAGCAGCACCGGTGACGGCACCGTCCTGCGCGCCTACCCCGACTCCTGCGTCGGCACCGACTCCCACACCACCATGGTCAACGGCCTCGGTGTGCTGGGCTGGGGCGTCGGCGGCATCGAGGCCGAGGCCGCGATGCTCGGCCAGCCGGTCTCCATGCTCATCCCGCGAGTGATCGGTTTCAAGCTGACCGGGGAGATTCCGCCCGCCGCCACCGCCACCGACGTGGTCCTGACGATCACCGAGATGCTCCGCGAGCACGGCGCGGTCGGCAAGTTCGTCGAGTTCTACGGCGAGGGCGTCGCCCAGGTCCCGCTGGCCAACCGCGCGACCATCGGCAACATGAGCCCCGAGTTCGGCTCGACCTGTGCGATCTTCCCGGTCGACGAGGTCACCATCGACTACCTGCGGCTGACCGGTCGCAGCGAGGAGCAGCTCGCGCTGGTCGAGTCCTACGCCAAGCGCCAGGGCCTGTGGCACGACCCCTCGAAGGAGGCCGCCTACTCCGAGTACCTCGAGCTGGACCTCTCCACCGTGGTGCCCTCGATCGCCGGCCCCAAGCGCCCGCAGGACCGCGTCGTGCTCTCCGAGGCCAAGGAGTCCTTCCGGGAGGTGCTGCCCACCTACGCGGGCCACCACGAGCCCGCGGGCAACGGCGTGGACACCGCCGGCACCTTCCCCGCCTCGGACCCGGCCGCCCAGGACTCGGACAACGACTCCGGCGGCAGGGCCCCGCAGCATCAGCACGTCCTCGGCCGTGCCTCGAACCCGGCGCAGGTGCCCGGCCAGGACTACTCGATCGACCACGGCATCGTCTCGATCGCCTCGATCACCTCCTGCACGAACACCTCCAATCCCTCGGTGATGATGGCGGCGGGACTGCTGGCCCGCAACGCCGCCGACCGCGGCCTGACCTCCAAGCCCTGGGTGAAGACCTCGATGGCGCCCGGCTCCCAGGTGGTCACGAACTACTACACCCGGGCAGGCCTGTGGCCCGCGCTCGAGGAGCTCGGCTTCCACCTGGTCGGCTACGGCTGCACCACCTGCATCGGCAACTCCGGGCCCCTGGACCCGGAGATCTCCGAGGCGATCGCCGAGAAGGACCTCGCCGTCACCGCGGTGCTCTCGGGCAACCGCAACTTCGAAGGCCGCATCAACCCCGACGTGAAGATGAACTACCTGGCCTCGCCGCCGCTGGTCATCGCCTACGCGCTCGCGGGCACGATGGACTTCGACTTCGACAGCGACGCGCTGGGGCAGGACAAGGACGGCCAGGACGTCTACCTCCGCGATCTCTGGCCGAGCCCGACCGAGGTCGAGAAGGTCATCGGCGAGTCCATCTCCCAGGAGATGTTCACCGAGGACTACAAGGACGTCTTCACCGGCGATGAGCGCTGGCGGAGCCTGGACACCCCCGAGGGCGCGACCTTCGCCTGGGACCAGGAGTCCACCTACGTGCGCAAGCCCCCGTACTTCGAGGGCATGGGCCAGGATCCGGAGCCCGTCGAGGACATCGCCGGAGCCCGCGTGCTGGTCAAGGTCGGCGACTCGACGACCACCGACCACATCTCGCCCGCCGGCTCGATCAAGCTCGACTCCCCGGCCGGCCGCTACCTGCAGGAGAACGGGGTGGCGCGCAAGGACTTCAACTCCTACGGCTCCCGGCGCGGCAACCACGAGGTGATGATCCGCGGCACCTTCGCCAACATCCGCATCCGCAACCAGCTGCTCGACGGCGTCGAGGGCGGCTACACGAAGAACTTCCTGACCGGTGAGCAGGAGTTCATCTACGACGCGGCCCAGGCCTATGCGGAGCAGGACATCCCGCTGGTGGTGCTGGCCGGCAAGGAGTACGGCACCGGTTCCTCGCGTGACTGGGCGGCCAAGGGCACCAAGCTCCTCGGCGTCCAGGTCGTCATCGCCGAGAGCTTCGAGCGGATCCACCGCTCCAACCTCATCGGCATGGGCGTGCTGCCGCTGCAGTTCCCCGACGGCGAGTCCGCCGAGTCGCTGGGTCTGGACGGGACCGAGACCTTCTCGGTCTCCGGCGTGACCGCCCTGAACGAGGGAACGGTCCCGAAGACCGTGGAGGCCGTCGCCACCAGGGAGGACGGCACCGAGGTCCGGTTCGACGCAGTCGTCCGGATCGACACGCCCGGCGAGGCGGAGTACTTCCGCAACGGCGGCATCCTGCAGTACGTGCTGCGCCAGCTCGTCACCGCGGCCTGATCGCGACGCGGCGGCCGCTGTGACCAGCGGCCGTTGCGGCGACGGGGAGCGCCCCCGGACCCTGATGGGGTCCGGGGGCGCTGTGCGTCCTCGCTGCAGCGGGCGGTTCGGGCGCTCAGCCCAGCGAGCTGCGCGGGGCGGGATCGTCCGCGCGCGCGGTCAACACGACCGGCGCGCCGTCGGTGACCTGCAGCGTGTGCTCGGCATGCGCGCCGCGGGAGCCGTCGACCGACAGCTGGGTCCAGCCGTCCCGTTCGTCGACCACCAGCTCGCTCGTGGTGGGCACCAGGAACGGCTCGACCGTGATCAGCTGTCCGGCGACCAGCTCCGTGCCGCTTCCGGGGGTGCCGTGATTGGGCACGAACGGCGCCTCGTGCATGGTGCGCCCCACGCCGTGGCCGCCGAAGCGGTCGTTGATCGCGTAGCCGAGGTCATGGGCGGTGGTCATCACCGCGTGGCCGATGTCGCCCACGGTCGCGCCGGCGCGCACCTGGTCGATGCCCGCCCACATGACGAGCTCGGTGTCGCGGATCAGCTGCTGGTCCTCGTCGCGGGGCGTGCCGACGCCGATGCTCAAGCAGGAGTCGGCGACCCAGCCCTCGACCTCGACGGCGAAGTCCAGCGAGAGCAGGTCCCCATCGGCGAGCACGCGATCGTAGGGCCGGCCGTGGAGCACGCCCTCGTTGACCGAGGTGCAGATGACGTATCCGAAGGGGGAGGCGCCGAAGACGGGGTGGTAGTCGATGTAGCAGCTGGTCGCGCCGGCCTCCCGGATCAGCCGGTGGGCCTCGGCGTCCACGTCCAGGAGGTTCCAGCCGACGTCGACGACCCTCCGCAGGTGCGAGAGTACGGAGGCGACGAACTCGCCGGCCGGACGGGCCTGGTCGAGGGTGGGCAGCTCCTGCGTCGCGCTGCGACGGCGGCGGCCGAGGATCATCGCGAGGCCTTTCCGATGGGGGCGGGCGGCGTCGGGCGGTCCGTGCCGGTCGCAGGGTCGGCCGCACCGGCGACGGTCTCCGTGTCCTGCCACGTGTACAGGGAGACGGCGACCCAGGCGACGCCGGCGGCGAGCAGACCCGCACCGAGCATGTGGAGACCGACCAGGACCTCCGGCAGGCCGGTGAAGTACTGGGTGTAGCCGATGACGGCCTGCAGCGCGGTGACGACGACCAGGCTCCAGGCGGCCCGGCGCGTCTGCCGCGCCGCACCGATGAGGTGCAGCGCGATGAGCAGCCCGACCAGCAGGCCGCAGAAGAGCATCACGGAGTCCGCGTGCAGCCAGGAGATGGTCCGGGCGTCGAAGGGGAGACGCTCGGGGTGCACGTCGTCCCCCGAGTGGGGGCCGGTGCCGGTGACCAGGGTGCCGAGCACGAGGATCGCGAAGCCGATGACCGCGAGCGCCCCGCTCATCCAATGCATGGCGCCCGGGACGAGCGAGCGCCGCCCGGCGGCGTCCCCGTCGTACAGCCGGAACAGGAGCACGGTGGAGACCGCCACGAGGATCGGGGAGATGAGGAAGTGGGGGCTGACGACGCCCGGGTGGAGGTCCGCGTAGACGACCACCATGCCGACGATCGCCTGCACCGCGGTGCCGGCCAGCGGAACCAGGGAGAGCCACAGCAGGCTGCGGCCCTTGTGGCGCAGCCAGAGCAGGGAGACCAGCAGCAGGGCGACGGCGAAGACGCCCAGGACCCCGGTCAGGGTGCGGTTGCCGAACTCGATGAAGGGATGGATCCCGGCTTCCATGGTCAGCTCGGGGGTGAACTGGCCCGGTTCGCAGTTCGGCCAGGTCGAGCAGCCCAGCCCGCTGCTGGTCAGGCGGACGACGCCGCCGGAGACGATGATGCCGATCTGGCAGACCAGATTCCCCCAGAACACGACGGCGGCGATCCGGGCGCGGGCGGCCGCGGTCAGGCCGAGGGTGCGGTCTCCGGACAGGGAGATCCGTCCGACGAGCTCGCGACGTGGGGTGGGAGCCGGATGCTCGTCGACGGCCGGCGGAGAAGCGTTCATGGCATCGATTGTAGGAACGTCCCCTGGGCGTCTCCTCGTCGCGGCGACGGCTTTCACATCGGGGCCCGCCCCCGCCCCGGGGCCCGCCCTTCCGTCCGCGACGGCGAGGGCGCTCTCAGCTGTCCGTCCAGCGGAACCAGCGGATCACGGCGAGGGTGCCGAGCACGGCCCAGGCCAGCAGCACCAGCACCGATCCGATGCTGAACACGCCGCCGGCGAGGCAGGCGCGCAGCAGCTCACCGAGCGCGCCGGAGGGCAGCAGGTCCACGAGGCCGCGCAGGATCCGCGGATAGGTCTCGGCGGGGAAGGCGACCCCACCGGCGGCCACCAGCAGCACGAACACGAGGTTGGAGACCGCGAGCACGGCCTCGGTGCGCAGCAGCCCGGCGACCAGGAGCCCCAGCGCGCCGAAGGCGACGGTGCCCAGCAGCCACACCGGCACGGCCGCCAGCAGCTCGAGCAGGCCGGGCCGCCAGCCCAGGATCAGGCCGAACAGTCCCAGCACGAGCACCTGCACGGCGTGCACGAGCAGTGTTGCCAGCACCTTCCCGGCGAGGTATCCGTCCCGTCCCAGGGGGGTGGTCGCGATCCAGCGCAGCACCCCGTTGCGCCGGTCGAAGCCGGTCTGGATCGCCTGCGACGTGAAGGAGGTGGAGATCAGCGCGGTCGCGAGCGTCGCCGCCAGGGCGGTGTCGATCGGCTCGGCGCCCTCCAGGCGGCCGATCGGCAGCAGACGCAGACCGATGAGCACGAGCGCCGGCAGGACGATCGCGACCATCAGCTGCTCCCCGTTGGACAGCAGCACGCGGGCCTCGAGGGCGGTGTGGGCGAGGACGCGGCGCAGGCGCGGGGCCGGCGCGGGGCCGGGTCGGGGTGCCGCCGCGGGCGGGGCGGAGTCCGGGGGCGCGGCGGGACCGTCGGCGGTCGTGCTCATCGGTCCGTCCCTCCCGGGCTCGCGGGGGTCGGGGCGGCGAGGTCCGTGGCCCCCTGCTGCCCCGCGGGATCGGGCTGCATGAGGTCCAGCAGCACGGCCTCGAGGTCGGCGGCCCCGGCCCCGGTGAACTCGAGCCGCGCCCCGTGGCGGGCGGCCGCAGCGTGCAGATCCGCCTCGAGGACGTCGACCTGCTCCCGGGCGACGCCGTGGGCGACCGCGCGGACGGTGACCTCGCCCTCCTGCTGACGGTGCTCGGTGATCACCTCCTGCACCGACCCGGAGGCGACGCTGCGGCCCCCGGCGATGACGCAGACGGCATCGGCGAGGCCGACCACGTCGTCCATCATGTGGGTGGTCAACACGACCGCGCTGCCGGTGTCGGCCAGGGCCCGGATCAGCCGGCGCACCCGGCGGCGGATCGCCGGGTCCATGCCGGCGGTGGGTTCGTCGAGGAAGATCAGTTCGGGTCGGCCGATGATCGCCAGCGCGAGGGCCAGGCGCTGGCGCTGGCCACCGGAGAGCCGGCGCACGAGGGTGCCGGCGAAGTCGTCGATCCCCAGGTGCTCGGCGACCTCGTCGACGTCCAGCGGATGGGCGTGCAGGCTCGCCCCGTAGCGCAGCAGCTGCATCGCCCGGGCTCCGGAGGCGAGTCCGCCGTCCTGGATCATCACCCCGACCCGGGCACGGTGCTCGGGGCCGGCGCGCCAGGGGTCGCGGCCCAGCACCGTCAGGACGCCGCCGTCGGGGCGCAGCAGCCCGGTGGCGCAGGAGACGGCCGTGGTCTTGCCGGCACCGTTGGGGCCCAGCAGGGCGGTGACCTCTCCGCGGTGCGCCCGCAGCGAGAGGCCGTCGAGGGCGCGGACGGGGCCGTAGGAATGCGCGAGGCCCTCGGCGACGAGCGCCGGCTGTGGGCGGGAGTGGTCAGTCATGGCGGACCCATCGTAGGCGGCGACGGTGAGAAGGTCCCGAGCGCACGAGGGGCGGTCGCGGCCGATCGCGGCGAGCGGCGACCGGCCGCGGGGCCGGGAGGGTCAGCGCCCGGTCACGGACAGCGGGGTGTGAGCGGGATCGACGACCTCCGCGGCCGGCGGGGCCGCGGGGGCGGTGCCGCCGTCGCCCCAGGTGTTCGTGGTGAGGCGGTCGCGGTCGTGGGCCTCCAGCAGATGACTCATGTCCGGACCGAGCGGCACGACCTGAGTGGGGTTGATGTCCTCGTGCACGAAGTAGTAGTGCGTCTTGATCTGCGTCAGATCGACGGTGTCGCCGAAGCCCGGGGTCTGGAACAGGTCCTTGGTGTAGTTCCACAGGTTCGGCATCGTCGCCAACGGCTGACGGTTCGCCTTGAAGTGGCCGAAGTAGACGGGGTCGAAGCGGATCAGGGTGGGGAACAGACGCACATCGGCCTCCGTGATCGACGGCCCCATCAGGTAGCGACGGTCGCCCAGGCGCTCCTCGAGCTCATCCAGGGCCGCCCACAGCTCGCGGTACTCCCTCTCGTAGTCCTCCTGAGAACCGGCGAAGCCCACCTTGTAGACCCCGTTGTTCACCCGATGCAGCATCCACCGGTTCAGGGCATCGATCTCCTCCCGCTGACCCTCCGGATAGAGATCCGGGGCGCCGTCGCGGTGCAGCGCGGTCCACTCGGTGGCGAAGTCCAGCGTGATCTGCTGGAAGTCGTTGGTCACCACGGCCTTCGAGGGGATGTCCACGACGGCCGGAACGGTGATGCCGCGCGGATAGTCGGGGAACCGGGCGAAGTAGGCCTGCTGCAGGCGCTCGTAGCCCAGGACCGGGTCGACGCCGTCCTCGTCGAGGTCGAAGGTCCAGGAGCGACGATCGTGGGTGGGGCCGGGCATGCCGACCGAGATCGCATCCTCGAGCCCGAGCAGGCGCCGGGAGATCAGCGTGCGGTTCGCCCAGGGGCAGGCGCGGGCGGCGATCAGCCGGTAGCGGCCCTCCTCGACGGGCCAGCCGTCCCGGCCGTCACGGGTGATGCGGTCGTCGATGTAGGTCATGTCCCGATCGAAGGGCTTGCCCTTGTGGACGTAGGAACCCTCCGTCGAGTGCTCGGCGGTGGTGCGGTCCTCGGCGGTCATGGTGTCCCTTCTTCGTTCTCCGGTGGGGCGCGGTGGTGGCGGCGCTGAGGCCACCAGAGTAGTTGAAAGCGGTAGTAAATGGAAGCGACGTTCGTTGAACCGGCCCGATCCGGTTTGACCGGTTCGATCCGGTCTGCTCCGGTCCGACCTGGCCGACAGGATGATTTTGCAGGTAAGGGCAGCCTTGGTGCTGTGGTGCACACCTTGCGGGACCTATTTGGCAAGCCGTATGTTGTAAAATAACAAGTGGTCGACGGGAGAGGGTGATGACATGACCGCACCAGATCTGGATCCAGCGGGTCCGCCGGCCACGCGAGACCGTCTCGTCGAGGCGATCTCGGCGCACGGGCCGATCACCGCACGCCAGCTGGCGGAGCGTTTCGGGCTCACCAGTGCGGCCGTCCGGCGTCATCTCGCGGCGCTCGAGGCCGAGGACGTCATCGCCGAGCACGAAATGCCGGTCGTCAGTCGCGGACGCGGACGCCCCAGCAAGGCGTTCGTGCTCTCGAAGGCCGCGCACGAGAACCTCCCCGGCGGCTACGACGAGCTGGCCGTGATGGCGGTCGAGGAGCTCGCCCGTCGCGGGGGCGAGACGGCCGTGTCCGAGCTGGCCGAGCGTCGGGTCGCCGACTGGGAGACGGCCCTGGCCGAGGTCGTCGCCGCACGAGAGGCGGCGGGGGAGCAGGTCACCCTCGCCCGCAAGGTCGAGCTGCTCGCCGACCTGCTGACTTCCCGGGGGTACGCCACCACGGTGCGCCCTCTCCACGTCCCCTTGCCCACCCCGGGTGCACGAGAGGGCGCGACCCCGCGTACGCTCGTCACAGCGCAGCTGTGCCATGGTCACTGCCCCGTCCTCGACGTCGCCGCGGACCATCCTGAGCTGTGCGAGGCCGAATCCCGAGTCATCTCCCGAATCATCGGAGCGCCCGTCCAACGCCTGGCCACCCTGGCGCAGGGCGCCCATTGCTGCACGACACACATTCCGCTCACCGAGGGAAGGACACCATGACGACCGCACCAGAAAAGCTCTCCCAGGACGAGATCATCGATTCCATGGGCCAGTACGCCTATGGCTGGCACGACGAAGACACGGCCGGCGCCACCGCCCGGCGCGGCCTGAGCGAGGACGTCGTCCGCAACATCTCCGCGCTGAAGGACGAGCCGGAGTGGATGCTGAAGCGCCGCCTGAAGGCCCTGAAGCTGTTCGACAAGAAGCCGCTGCCCACCTGGGGCCCGGACCTGTCCGGCATCGCCTTCGACACGATCAAGTACTTCGTGCGCTCCACCGAGAAGCAGGTCACGGACTGGGAGGACCTCCCGGCCGACATCAAGGAGACCTACGACCGCCTGGGCATCCCGGAGGCCGAGAAGCAGCGCCTCGTCGCCGGTGTCGCCGCGCAGTACGAGTCCGAGGTCGTCTACCACCAGATCCGGGAGGACCTCGAGGAGCAGGGCGTCATCTTCGTGGACACCGATACGGGTCTGCGGGACTACCCCGAGCTGTTCGAGGAGTACTTCGGCACCGTGATCCCCGCCGGGGACAACAAGTTCTCCGCGCTGAACACCGCCGTGTGGTCGGGCGGCTCCTTCGTCTACGTCCCCAAGGGCGTCCACGTGGAGATCCCGCTGCAGGCCTACTTCCGGATCAACACCGAGAACATGGGTCAGTTCGAGCGCACCCTGATCATCGCCGACGAGGGCTCCTCCGTGCACTACGTCGAGGGATGCACCGCGCCGATCTACCAGTCGGACTCGCTGCACAGCGCGGTCGTCGAGATCGTGGTGAAGAAGGACGCCGATGTGCGCTACACGACCATCCAGAACTGGTCGAACAACGTGTACAACCTGGTCACCAAGCGCACCACGGTCGAGCAGGGCGGCTCCATGGAATGGGTCGACGGCAACATCGGCTCGAAGGTCACCATGAAGTACCCGGCCGTGTGGCTGATGGGCGAGCACGCTCGCGGCGAGACGCTCTCGGTCGCCTTCGCCGGCGAGGGCCAGCACCAGGACACCGGCTCGAAGATGGTGCACATGGCACCGCACACCACGAGCTCGATCGTGTCCAAGTCGGTCTCGCGCGGCGGCGGTCGCAGCTCGTACCGCGGCCTGGTCCAGGTGATGCCGGGGGCGGAGCACTCCGCCTCGACCGTGCTGTGCGATGCGCTGCTGGTGGACCAGATCTCCCGCACCGACACCTACCCCTACGTCGACGTCCGCGTCGACGACGTGCAGATGGGCCACGAGGCCACCGTCTCCAAGGTCTCCGAGGAGCAGCTCTTCTACCTGAGGAGCCGCGGCATGGAGGAGACCGAGGCGATGGCCATGATCGTGCGCGGGTTCATCGAACCCATCGCGCGCGAACTCCCGATGGAGTACGCCCTCGAACTGAACCGCCTGATCGAGCTGCAGATGGAAGGAGCAGTCGGTTGATGACCACCTCCGACATGACCGAACTCAAGGATGCGGAGTACGCAGGTGATCCTGCGGCCGACGAGAACGCCGGCCACGCCGCGGGCGCCGCGCCCATGGCCGCCCGGGATGCCCTGGCCGCCGGCGGCGAGGACTCCGCGGCCGCCGCGGAGCTCGAGGACGAGGGCATGACCCTGACGGACGAGCAGTCCGCCGCGCACGGCGCCCACAACCGCGGCGACCGCGCACGCTCCTTCGAGCTCTCCGACCACGAGCGGCCCACCAGCGACATCGAGGAGTGGCGCTTCACCCCGCTGCGCCGCTTCGCCCCGCTGCTGACGGACACCGCCACCGACGATCGCGAGGGCGACCCCGCGGTGGACTATCAGGTGGAGGTCCCCGAGGGGGCTCCCGAGGTGTCCACGCTCGCCGTCGGCGAGGCTCCCCGCGGCACCGTGCTGGTGCCCGAGGACCTTCCCTCCGCCGTCGCCTCGGTGCGCAGCGAGCAGGCCCTGCACCTGGTGGCCCCGAAGAACACGGACCTCGCCGAGCCGTTCCGGGTCGAGATCACCGGGCGCGGCGCCGACCGTCGGGCCAACGCCCACGTCGTGCTGGAGACGAAGGAATCCTCCTCCGCGACCTTCGTGCTGAACCACACCGGGTCGGCGCAGTACGCGCAGAACGTCGAGATGGTCGCCGGCGACAACTCGCAGATGACCGTCATCTCCCTGCAGGACTGGGACGACGACGCCCTGCACATCGCCACCCACCACGGGGCCATCGGTCGCGACGCGAAGATCAAGCACATCGTGGTCACCCTCGGGGGCAGCGCCGTGCGGGTGAACACGATCTCCGATCTCGTCCACCCCGGCGGCGAGGTCGAGAACCTCGGCCTGTACTTCTCCGACGAGGGCCAGTTCCTCGAGCACCGCCTGTTCGTGGACCACACGGCCCCGAACTGCACCTCGGACTCCGCCTACAAGGGCGCGCTGCAGGGCCGGAGCGCCCGCTCGGTGTGGGTCGGCGACGTGCTGATCCGCAAGGAGGCCGAGGGGACCAACACCTACGAGCTCAATCGCAACCTGGTGCTCACCGAGGGCGCACGCGCCGACTCGGTGCCGAACCTGGAGATCGAGACCGGGGAGATCGAGGGTGCCGGCCACGCCGCCGCCACCGGTCGCTTCGACGATGAGCAGCTGTTCTACCTGCGCGCCCGCGGGATCCCGGAGAAGGAGGCCCGCCGCCTGGTCGTGCGCGGCTTCTTCGCCGAGCTGATCCAGCGGATCGACGTCCCGGAGATCCGCGAGCACCTCACCGAGTCGATCGAGACCGAGCTCTCCCGGAGCATGAGCTGATGTCGGACGCCTTCCTCCCCGTCGCCACCCTCGCCCAGCTCGATGCCGGCGAGGCGATCGATGTCGTCGCAGGCGGCATCGAGATCGCCCTGGTGCGCGACGAGGACGGAGGCGTCCACGCCCTCGAGGACGTCTGCTCGCACGAGGAGATCCCGCTGAGCGACGGCGACGTCGAGGGCTGCACCATCGAATGCTGGAAGCACGGCAGCCAGTTCGACCTGGTCTCCGGTCGTCCTCTCCAGCTCCCGGCCGTCCTTCCCGTGCGGGTCTTCCCCGTGCGGGTCGACGAGAGCAGCGGCGAGATCCTCGTGGATCCGACCGCCGCCGCCGACACCTGATCACTGCGGGCGCCGCGCCGCGATGCCCGCCCCCGAACCCACCATTCCCTGGTCAAGGAGAACCGCACATGTCTGTTCTGGAGATCAAGAACCTCCACGCCACCGTCGAGACGCCCGAGGGCACCAAGGAGATCCTCAAGGGTGTCGACCTGACCATCCGCTCCGGGGAGACCCACGCCATCATGGGCCCGAACGGATCCGGCAAGTCGACCCTCGCCTACGCCATCGCCGGCCATCCCAAGTACCAGATCACCGAGGGCGAGCTGACCCTCGACGGTGAGGACGTGCTGGAGATGAGCATCGACGAGCGCGCCCGCGCCGGCCTCTTCCTCGCCATGCAGTACCCCGTCGAGGTCCCCGGCGTGACCGTCTCGAACTTCCTGCGCACCGCCAAGACCGCGATCGACGGCGAGGCCCCCTCGCTGCGCACCTGGGTCAAGGACATGAAGGGCTCGATGGAGGACCTGCGCATGGACCCGGTCTTCGCCGAGCGCAACGTCAACGAGGGCTTCTCCGGCGGCGAGAAGAAGCGCCACGAGATCCTGCAGATGCAGCTGCTGAAGCCCGCGATCGCCATCCTCGACGAGACCGACTCCGGCCTCGACGTCGATGCGCTGCGCATCGTCTCCGAGGGCATCAACCGTGCCAAGGAGACCACCGACGTCGGCATCATGCTGATCACCCACTACACCCGCATCCTGCAGCACGTGACGCCGGACTTCGTCCACGTCTTCGTGGGCGGCAAGGTCGCGGAGCAGGGCGGCCCGGAGCTCGCCGAGCGCCTCGAGGCCGAGGGCTACGACCGCTACCTCGTCGGCGCCGCCGGCTGACGCCATCTCCCGGACCGGCGCGGGAGCGATCCCGGCGCCGGTCCGGACCCACCTCATCCGCGGTCCGCGATCGCGGCCCGCACCTCATCGGGAGGAAGCCATGACCGACCAGCAGACCCCGGCAGCGACCGTGAGCGCCGAGGACGTCATCGAAGCGATGAAGGACGTGATCGATCCCGAGCTCGGGATCAACGTCGTCGACCTCGGTCTCGTCTACGGCGTCACCGTCGAGGACGGCAACGCCGTCGTCGACATGACGCTCACCTCCGCCGCCTGCCCGCTGACGGAGATGCTCGAGGAGCAGACGTTCGCGATGCTCGACCCCATCACCGAGTCCCACCGCATCAACTGGGTGTGGATGCCGCCGTGGGGCATGGAGAAGATCACGGAGGACGGCCGCGAGCAGCTGCGCGCGATCGGCTTCAACCTCTGAGGATCTGAGACCCCGCCACGACCGCCGCGCCCCGCGGTCCGGCGCAGGGATGTCCCTGGGACCGGTGCGACGATTCGCACCGGCCCCAGGGACATCTCTCGCTCTCGGCCCGGTCGGCTGTGCACCGCCTCGGCCGAGCACTGCCTCAGCCGAGCACTGCCTCAGCCGAGCACCGGCTCAGCCGAGGACCTGCTCCGTCGCGGTGACCTCGAGGCCGTGCGCCTCGCCGGTGCCCTGGTGCGTGAGGGCGCCCTCGTGGGTGTGCAGGCCCTTCGCCAGCGCCGGATCGGCGCGCAGGGCGTCGCGCCAGCCGGCGTCGGCGACCTTCAGCACGTAGGGCAGGGTCGCATTGGTCAGCGCCGAGGTCGCGGTCACGGGGACGGAGCCGGGCATGTTCGCGACGCAGTAGAACACGGTGTCGTGGACCGCGAAAGTGGGGTCGTCGTGGGTGGTGGGATGAGAGTTCTCGAAGCAGCCTCCCTGGTCGATCGCCACGTCCACCAGCACCGAGCCGGGCTTCATGGTTGCGACCATCTCGTCGGTCACCAGCTTCGGGGCCTTCTTGCCCGGGATCAGCACGGAGCCGATCACCACGTCGGCCTCGCGGATCTTCTGGGCCAGCTCCAGGGTCGTGGAGTAGCGGGTGAGGATGCCGCCGTGATGCATGGTGGCGATCTGTCCCAGACGCGAGACGTCGAGGTCCATGACCGTGACGTCCGCGTGCAGGCCGTGGGCCATCATGGCCGCCTGCTCGCCGACCATGCCGCCGCCGATGATGAGCACGTCGGCCTCGTCGGTGCCGGGCACCCCGCCCATCAGCATCCCGGAGCCGCCCACGGGAGCCATCAGGTGGTAGGCCGCGACCTGGGTCGCGAGGCGCCCGGCGATCATGGACATGGGGGCGAGCAGGGGCAGGGAGCGGTCCGGACGCTGGACCGTCTCGTAGGCGATCGCCGTGACGCCCGAGGACAGCAGCGCCTCGGTCAGCGCCTTGTCCGCCGCCAGGTGCAGATAGGTCAGCAGCACCTGGCCGCGGCGCAGCAGCGGATACTCGGCCTCCAGCGGCTCCTTGACCTTGACGATCATGCCGGAGCGCTCCCAGATCTCCTCGGCCGTGGCCAGGATCTCCGCGCCCGCCGCGCGGTAGTCCTCGTCGGTGATCCGGGCTCCCAGCCCGGCACTGCTCTCGACCGCCACCTGGTGGCCGCGGACGACGAGCTCATGGACCCCGGCTGCCGTCAGGCCCACCCGGTTCTCGTTGTTCTTGATCTCCCGGGGCACCCCGATGAGCATGTCGAAGCCTCCTCGCTCCACGCGTCGTGACCGGCCGCCCGCGGCGACCGCTGATCACCAGCATCGCACCTCGGTCCCGCGGATGGCGGACGGACACGGTGACCATCCCGTGTGGGCCGGCCGCCATGACTGCGCACTGTGGTCCGTGGCACCGTCGGGCGGAATTCGGAGGCTGTCGGGAGGCTGCGCACCTAGACTCGTCCCGGCTCCGTCCCGGGTCGCCACCGCTGCTCGGGCCTCGGGGCCTGCGGGCCACCGCCCGCTCCGACGACCTTGCGACCTCGAGGAGAACGATTCTGTGATCACCGTGCACGACCTCGCCATCCGCGTCGGTGCCCGGCTGCTCATGAGTGACGTCTCCTTCCGGCTCACCGACGGCGACCGCGTCGGCCTGGTGGGGCGCAACGGCGCCGGCAAGACGACCCTGACGAAGGTGCTCGCGGGCACCCTGGAGCCCTCGGAGGGCTCGGTCGAGGTGACCGGCGAGCTCGGCTACCTCCCCCAGGACACCCACAGCGGCGACGACGTCGAACCGGTGATCGCCCGCATCCTCTCCGCCCGCGGCCTCGACGGCGTGCTGCGCCGCCTGCGCCGCGCCGAGGAGGAGATGGGGGACATGAGCCTGACCGAGGCCCGCCGCGAGAAGGCCATGAACCGCTACCCGCGCCTGGAGGCCGAGCTGGATGCCGTCGGCGGCTACGCGGCCGAGGCCGAGGCCAAGCGGATGGCCGCGAACCTGGGCCTGCCCAACCGTCTGCTCGACCAGGAGCTGGGCACCCTCTCCGGCGGTCAGCGCCGCCGCGTCGAGCTCGCCCGGATCCTGTTCTCCCAGGCCTCGACCATGATCCTGGACGAGCCCACCAACCATCTCGACGCCGACTCCGTCATCTGGCTGCGCGAGTACCTGATGACCTACCGGGGCGGGCTGATCATCATCAGCCACGACCTGGAGATCGTCGAGCACGTCGTCAACAAGGTGTTCTACCTCGACGCGAACCGCTCCGTGATCGACATGTACAACATGGGCTGGAAGCTCTACCAGCGCCAGCGCGAGGACGACGAGAAGCGCCGCAAGCGCGAGCACCAGAACGCCGCGAAGAAGGCGACCGCCCTGACCGCCCAGGCGGAGAAGATGCGCGCCAAGGCCACCAAGGCCGTCGCCGCCCAGAACATGCTCAAGCGCGCCGAGCGGATGATGGACGGGGTCGAGGGGGAGCGGCAGCAGGACCGCGTCGCCTCTCTGCGCTTCCCCAAGCCCGCCTCCTGCGGCAAGACCCCGCTGATGGCCCAGGATCTCTCGAAGTCCTACGGCAGCCTCGAGATCTTCGCCGGGGTGGACCTCGCGATCGACCGCGGATCCCGCGTGGTGGTCCTGGGCCTGAACGGCGCGGGCAAGACCACGCTGCTGAGGATCCTCGCCGGCGTCGACCAGCCGGACACCGGCGGCATCCTGCCCGGCCACGGCCTCCGCGTCGGCTATTACGCCCAGGAGCACGAGACGCTCGACCTCGATCGCACCGTGCTGGAGAACATGATGACCGCGGCCTACGAGCTGCCGGAGGTCGAGGCCCGCAAGATCCTCGGCTCCTTCCTGTTCACCGGGGACGAGGTCCACAAGCCCACCCACGTGCTGTCGGGAGGCGAGAAGACCCGTCTCGCCCTGGCCGCCCTCGTGGTCTCCAGCGCGAACGTGCTGCTGCTGGACGAGCCGACGAACAACCTCGACCCCGCCAGCCGCGAGGAGATCCTCGGAGCGCTCGCGGCGTTCGAGGGCGCGGTGGTGCTGGTCTCCCACGACGCCGGCGCGGTCTCCTCCCTCTCCCCGGAGCGGGTGCTGATGATGCCCGACGCGGTCGAGGACCTGTGGAACGCCGAATACCAGGAGCTCGTCGAACTGGCCTGAGCCCGTCCGGCGGCCAGGGCGCACCACGTGTCCACGCGATCGGTTCCGGAGCGGTCGTCCGTCGGCGGCGGCATGCGGCAGGGAATCCCGCGGCTCAGCGGATCATCGCTGTATGATGGAGCACAGCCGGTTTCCGCTGATGCCAGCATGTCCAGAGCGCGTCGCGATCGCGGCGCCGAAGGGTGAGATCCGCATGTTCGTCCTGTCCTTCTCCGGCGCCGCGGTGCGCGCCTCCGCGGGCTCCGACCCGGTGCCGGCCCTGCTGGAGGCCCTGGGATCCGTCCCGCTCGCCCGCCCCGCCGAACGCACGGCGGGGCCCGAGGTCCTGGCGGCGGCCTCCCGGGCCGAGGACGCGCTCGACGCCCTGCTGCGCGCCCGCGAGGAGGGTCCGTGGCGGATCGGCCTCGGGATCGGGGCCGTCGACCGGCCGCTGCCCGGGTCCGTCCGCGAGCTGGCGGGACCGGCGGTCGAGGCCGCCGCCGCGGCGGTGGGCGGCGCCCGGACCACCCCCGGCGTGGCGATCATGGTGCGCGCCGCCGACGAGCGCCAGCGCGGGACGGCCGAGGACGCCGAGGCGGTGCTGCGGCTGATCGGCTGGATGATCCGCACCCGCAATCGCGGTCAGTGGCAGGCGGTGCGAGCGCTGCGCGAGGATCCGGCGGCGACCCAGGTGCAGCTCGCGCAGCGGCTCGGCGTGACGCAGCAGACCGTCTCCCGGGCCGTGCGCACCAGCGGCTGGCGCGAGGAGAGCGCGGCCCATCCGCTGGCCGTGCGCCTGCTGAGCATGATCGACCTCACGTCGACCCGGTGAGGTCCGCGCATCCGACGGAACGGGTCTGAGCGCGCTGTACCCTGGGGTCGCCCCGACGACAACCGAGGAGACTCATGGCGACGACGAACGATCTGAAGAACGGGATGGTCCTCGTTCTGGACAAGCAGCTGTGGAGCGTGGTCGAGTTCCAGCACGTCAAGCCCGGCAAGGGCCCCGCCTTCGTGCGCACCAAGCTGAAGAACGTGATGTCCGGCAAGGGCGTCGACAAGACGTTCAACGCGGGCACGAAGGTCGAGACCGCGACCGTCGACCGACGCGACATGCAGTACCTCTACAACGACGGCACCGACTTCGTCTTCATGGATGCCTCCGACTACGAGCAGATCAGCCTTCCGCCGGAGACCGTCGGCGACGCCAAGGACTTCATGACGGAGAACCAGGACGTCGTCGTCGCCTTCCACGAGGACGCACCGCTGTTCGTCGAACTGCCCGCGAACGTCGTGCTCACCGTGGCGACGACGGAGCCGGGCCTGCAGGGCGACCGCTCCAGCGGCGGGACCAAGCCCGCGACCCTGGAGACCGGGCGTGAGATCCAGGTGCCCCTGTTCCTGAACGAGGGCGACCAGGTCAAGGTCAGCACGGCCACCGGCGAGTACAAGGAACGAGCCTGAGGTGACCGGCACTCCCGACGCCGACGTCCCGGCCACGCGACGCGGCACCGGCCTGCCCCTCCCGCGGCGGGAGGGGGCCGAGGTCGAGTTCGAGCGCACGGTGCCGGCGGCCACCGACCGCCTCCACCGACGCTCGCGCGATCGCATCCGCGCCCTCGACGTCCTCTTCGAGGCCGACGCCCGGGAGCTGGACGTGCTCGACGTCCTCGCCGAACGCGTCCGGCGCACCGCCGCCCAGAGCCCGCTGCCGCAGACCTCGCGCGAGCTGGTCGAGCTCTACGCGCCGCAGGCGCAGGACATCGACGAGGACATCGCGACCCACTCGCGGGACTGGCCCCTGCACCGGATGCCCGCCGTGGACCGTGCCATCCTCCGCCTGGGCAGCGCCGAGGTGCTGTACGGGGCCGACGAGACCGGTCGGGGAGCGATCATCGGCGAGTACACGAAGATCGCCGAGGTGCTCTCGACCGACGACTCCCCGCGCTTCGTCAACGGGCTGCTGCAGCGTCTGGCCGATGTCCGCGGTCTGCTGACCTGATCCATCGTCCGAGGGGTGGTCGCCCCCGACGGTGCCCGTGCCGGGCCCGTAGACTCGACCCGGCTCCGTCGAGCATCCGCACCCTTTAACGACACGTCCCGTGAGGCGTGGAAGGGAGAGAAATCATGAACGATCAGCACCCCCCGGCGACGTCCGGCCCCGAGGACGCCTCCGCGGCGCAGCGCTCCCGAGTGCTCGGCGCGGACGAGATCCGCCGAGCCCTGACCCGCATCGCCCACGAGATCCTCGAGAGCGGCCACGGCGCCGACGACCTCGTGCTCCTGGGCATCCCGCACCGCGGCGTCCCCCTGGCCCACCGGCTCGCGGAGCAGATCATCCGTGCGGAGGGCGACGACCGTCCGCTCGACGCCCTGGCGGGCTCCCTCGACATCACCCTGTACCGCGACGACCTGCGGCACAATCCCACGCGCGCCCCGAGCCCCACCCGCATCCCGCGGGCGGGCATCGACGGCCGCACCGTGGTGCTGGTCGACGACGTGCTGTACTCCGGCCGCACCGTCCGCGCCGCCCTGGACGCCCTCGGCGCCATCGGCCGCCCGGCCGCGGTCCGGCTGGCCGTGCTCGTCGACCGCGGCCACCGGCAGCTGCCGATCCGGGCCGACCACGTCGGCAAGAACCTCCCCACCTCCCGCAGCGAGCGGGTGCAGGTCCAGCTCGCCGAGACCGACGGCACCGACGCGGTGGACATCGTCCGCCCCGACGCCAAGGCGACGGACCGGACCGACGTCACGGGCGGGGGGCTCGCATGAGGCACTTCATCTCCATCGCCGATCTCGATCGCGCCGAGGCCATCTCGGTGCTGGCCACGGCCGAGCACATGGCCGAGACCCAGTCCCGCTCGATCCGCAAGCTGCCCACTCTGGTGGGCACCACCGTGGTGAACCTCTTCTTCGAGGACTCCACCCGCACGCGGATCAGCTTCGAGGCCGCCGCCAAGCGGCTCTCGGCGGACGTCATCAACTTCTCCGCCAAGGGCTCGAGCGTCTCCAAGGGCGAATCCCTCAAGGACACCGCCCTGACGCTGCAGGCCATGGGGGCCGACGCCGTCGTGGTGCGCTCCGGCTCCGCGGGGGCCGCCCATCTCCTGGCCCACGCCGGGTGGATCGACCAGCCCATCGTCAACGCGGGCGACGGTGCCCATGAGCACCCCACCCAGGCGATGCTCGACGCCTTCACCCTGCGCCGCCATCTGCGCCCCGACGACCCCGGGGCGGGCCTCGACGGCCTGCACGTGGTCATCGTCGGCGACCTCCTGCACTCCCGGGTGGCGCGCTCGAACGTGCTGCTGCTGACGCTGCTCGGCGCCCGCGTGACCCTCGTCGCCCCACCCGCCCTGGTGCCGGTCGGGGCGGATGCCTGGCCCTGCGAGATCCTCTACGACCTCGACGTGGCCCTCGCGGCGGGCCCCGACGCGGTGATGATGCTGCGGGTCCAGAGCGAGCGCATGATCGGCGGCGGCTTCTTCCCCACGGCGGGGGAGTACTCCCGCCGCTACGGCCTGACCACGGCTCGGGCCGACTCCCTGCCACCGCACGCGATCGTCCTGCACCCTGGTCCCATGAACCGCGGCTTCGAGATCGCCGGCGACGTCGCGGACTCCCCGCGCAGCGTCATCGTCGAGCAGGTCGCCTCCGGGGTGTTCGTGCGCATGGCCGTGCTGTACCACCTGCTCGCCACCGACGCCTGGGAGGCGCCCCGTGAGATCTGAGACCGCACCCGTCGTGGATGGCGGGACCGCACCCGGCGCGGACGGCGCAGCCGTCCCCCTGCTGATCCGCGGCGGCCGCCCCTACGGCGAGGACGTGATGGACCTGCTCCTGGTCGACGGACGCATCGAGTCCGTCGGCACCGACCTCGAGGCGCCTGCCGGCGTCGAGATCGTCGAGGCCGACGGCTGCATCGTGCTGCCCGGCCTGGTGGACCTCCACACCCACCTGCGCGAACCCGGCGGGGAGGAGGCCGAGACGGTCGAGACCGGCACCCGTGCCGCCGCCCGCGGGGGCTTCACCGCGGTGCACGCGATGGCCAACACGATGCCCGTGGCCGACACCGCCGGCGTCGTCGAGCAGGTCGCGCGCCGCGGGGAGAGCGCCGGCTGGTGCGCCGTCCGGCCCGTCGGCGCCGTGACGGTGGGCCTGGCGGGCGAGCGCCTCGCCGAACTGGACGCGATGGCCAACTCCCGCGCCCAGGTCCGCGTGTTCAGCGACGACGGCAAGTGCGTGCACGACCCGGTGCTGATGCGCCGCGCCCTGGAATACGTGAAGTCCTTCGACGGGGTCATCGCCCAGCACGCCCAGGACCCGCGACTGACCGAGGGCGCCCAGATGCACGAGGGCGTCGTCTCCGCCGAGCTGGGGCTGTCCGGCTGGCCGGCGGTCGCCGAGGAGTCGATCATCGCCCGCGACGTGCTGCTGGCCCACCACGTCGGCTCCCGTCTGCACGTGTGCCACCTGTCCACCGCCGGCAGCGTCGACATCGTGCGCTGGGCCAAGCAGCGCGGCATCGCGGTCACGGCCGAGGTCACCCCGCACCACCTGCTGCTGACCGACGAGACGGTGCGCCGCTTCGACCCGGTGTTCAAGGTGAACCCGCCCCTGCGCACCGCCGAGGACGTCGAGGCGGTCCGCGAGGGTCTCGCCGACGGCACCATCGACATCGTCGCCACCGACCACGCGCCCCATCCCCGTGATGCCAAGGACCGCGAATGGGACCAGGCCGCGATGGGCATGACCGGTCTCGAGACCGCTCTCTCGCTCGTCCAGCACACCATGGTCGATCCCGGCCGGCTGACCTGGCGGGACGTCGCCCGGGTGCTGTCCGAGAAGCCCGCGGAGATCGGGCGCGATGCGGACCAGGGACGCCCGCTCGCCCCCGGCGCCCCCGCACACCTGCTGGTGTGGGACCCGCGCCCGGTGCGGCCCGCCGACCCCGCCGAGCACGCCTCCCGCGGTCGCAACTCGCCGTTCGCCGGTCTCGACCTGCCCGGGACGAACCGTCTGACCGTCCTCGCCGGCCGCGCCACCGTGCGCGACGGCGTCGTGGTGGTCCGCTGATGGAGCAGCTGGTGCCGGTCCTGGCCCTGGCCGCCCTGTTCGTGGTGATCCTGGCGCTGATGGCCCGGGGCTGGCGACGCCGAGGACGCTCCCAGCAGGATCTGCCCGCTCCGTCCGCGGCGACGCTTCCCCAGCTCGGCGAGGACACCGAGGTCGGGCCCCTGGCCGCGATCTACGTCAGCACGGTGCTCGCCGGCCGCCCGCTGGAGCGCATCGTCGCCCATGGCCTCGGCCAGCGGGCCGCGGCCGAGGTCACCGTCGGCTCCGGCGGCACCTGGCACATCGACCGGGAGGGGGCCCGTTCCCTCACCGTCCCCGCCTCCGCCGTCGACGAGATCACCGCCGGGCCCGGCATGGCCGGCAAGTTCATCGGCGGCGACGGCGTCCTCATCCTCCGCTGGCGCCTCGGCGACCAGCTCCTCGACACCGGTCTGCGTCTCGCCCGACGCGAGGACCACGACCTCCTGCTCTCCCGGAAGGAGCACTCATGACCGCCTCTGCCCCGCCCCCGTCCTCGACGTCGGCATCCTCCCCCCGCCCCCGGACCTCCCGCGCCCGAGCCGAGCGGGCGCTGCTGGTCCTCGAGGACGGCACCGTCCTGCGCGGCTCCGCCTACGGCGCCCGCGGTTCCCGTCTGGGCGAGGTCGTCTTCACCACCGGCATGACCGGGTACCAGGAGACCCTCTCCGACCCCTCCTACGCCGGGCAGATCGTGGTGCAGACCGCGCCGCACATCGGCAACACCGGGGCGAACGCCCAGGACATGGAGTCCCGGAAGCTCTGGGTGCGCGGATACGCCGTGCGCGATGCCAGCCGCATCGTCTCCAGCTACCGCGCCGAGCAGTCCCTCGACGACCTGCTGGCGAGCAGCGACGTCGTCGGCATCAGCGACATCGACACCCGGATGCTCACCCGCATCCTGCGCGAGGTCGGCTCGATGCGCGGCGGCATCTTCTCCGGGGCGGCTCTGGAGGCCTCCGAGCAGGAGCTGCTCGAGACGGTGCGCGAGCAGCCCACGATGAGCGGCGCGAGCTTCGTCGAGGAGGTGACCATCGCCCAGCCCGTCGTCCTGGAGCCCGAGGGGGAGGCGATCGGCACCGTCGCCGCGGTCGACCTCGGCATCAAGGGCGCCTCGCCGCGCAGCATGCTCTCCCGCGGCCTGCGGGTCCACCTGCTGCCGGCGACCTCCACCCTGGACGAGCTGCTCGCCACCCGTCCCGACGCCGTGTTCTTCTCCAACGGCCCCGGCGACCCCGCCGCGGCGGACGCCCAGGTCGACCTGCTGCGCGGCGTCCTGGACGCGGATCTGCCCTTCTTCGGCATCTGCTTCGGCAATCAGCTGCTGGGGCGGGCGCTCGGCTTCGACACCTACAAGCTGAAGTTCGGCCACCGCGGCATCAACCAGCCCGTGCTGGACCGCGAGACCGGGAAGGTCGAGATCACCGCCCACAACCACGGCTTCGCCGTCGACGTCCCGCTCCAGGGCGAGCACGTCGCCCCGCACCAGGGCGGCCGCTACGGCCGGGTCGTCGTCACCCACGTCGGTCTCAACGACGACGTCGTCGAGGGCATCCGGTGCCTGGATCGTCCCGCCTACTCCGTCCAGTACCACCCCGAGGCGGCCGGTGGACCGCACGACGCCTCCTACCTCTTCGATCGACTCGCGGACCTCGTGGCGGGGCGACGCGGCGGCTCCGCCGACTCCGCCGGCCCCGCCGGCTCCTCCGGCCTCCCCGGCTCCGCCGCCGACACCCTCCCGTCCTCGCAGAAGGAGTCCTGATGCCCCGTCGTCCCGACATCTCCTCCGTCCTCGTCATCGGATCCGGCCCGATCGTCATCGGCCAGGCCGCCGAGTTCGACTACTCCGGCACCCAGGCCTGCCGCGTGCTGCGCGAGGAGGGCCTGCGGGTCATCCTCGTCAACTCCAACCCGGCGACGATCATGACCGATCCGGACATCGCCGATGCCACCTACATCGAGCCGATCGATCCCGACATCATCCGCTCGATCATCGCCGCCGAGCGCCCCGACGCCCTGCTGCCCACCCTCGGAGGGCAGACGGCGCTGAACGCCGCGATCTCCCTGGCCCGCAACGGCACCCTGGCGGAGTTCGGCGTCGAGATGATCGGTGCGAGCCTCGAGGCGATCAACAAGGCAGAGGACCGCCAGCTGTTCAAGGAGGTCGTCGAGCGCGTCGGCGGCGAATCGGCGCGCTCGAAGATCTGCCACAGCGTCGAGGACCTGCTGGACGGCGCCGAGGAGCTCGGCTATCCCATGGTGGTGCGCCCCAGCTTCACCATGGGCGGCCTCGGCTCGGGCATGGCCTACGACGAGGCGGACCTGCGTCGGATCGGGGGCGACGGCCTGCACTACTCGCCGACCACCGAGGTGCTCCTGGAGGAGTCCATCCTGGGCTGGAAGGAGTTCGAGCTGGAGCTGATGCGCGACCGCAATGACAACTGCGTGGTGGTCTGCTCCATCGAGAACGTCGACGCCGTCGGCGTGCACACCGGCGACTCCGTGACGGTGGCCCCGGCGCTCACCCTCACCGACGTCGAGATGCAGACCCTGCGCGACCTCGGCATCGCCATCATCCGCGAGGTCGGGGTCGACACCGGCGGCTGCAACGTGCAGTTCGCGACCCACCCCGAGACCGGACGCGTGGTCGTCATCGAGATGAACCCGCGCGTCTCCCGATCCTCCGCGCTGGCCTCGAAGGCCACCGGCTTCCCGATCGCGAAGATCGCCGCGCGGCTGGCCATCGGCTACTCGCTCGACGAGATCCGCAACGACATCACCGGCACCACGCCGGCCAGCTTCGAGCCGGCGCTGGACTACGTCGTGGTCAAGGTGCCGCGCTTCGCCTTCGAGAAGTTCCCGGCGGCGGACCCGACCCTGACCACCACCATGAAGTCCGTCGGCGAGGCGATGGCCCTGGGGCGGAACTTCACCGAGGCCCTCGGCAAGGCCCAGCGCTCGATCGACGTGAAGGGGGCCGCGCCGACCTACGAGGGCACGCCGCCGTCCGTCACCGAGGTGGCGTCGCTGCTGGAGGAGGTGCGCACGCCCACCGACACCCGTCTGGTGACCGTCTCCCGCATCCTGTGGGCCGCGGCCGAGGGCGTCGTCGATCCCGCGGAGACGCTGGATCGCCTGGTGGAAGCGACCTGGATCGACCGCTGGTTCCTCGACCAGATGCTGCTGATGGCCGAGATCGCCGCCGAGGTGCGCGGCTCCGAGGTGCTCGATGCCCCGCTGCTGGCGCTGGCCAAGCGCCACGGCCTGTCCGACGACCAGATCGGCCGCCTGCGCGGCCAGCACGGCGACGTGGTCAAGGGCGTGCGCGAGGCCCTCGGCATCAACCCGGTCTTCAAGACGGTCGACACCTGCGCCGCGGAGTTCGCCTCGGCCACCCCGTACCACTACTCGACCTACGACCAGGAGACCGAGATCGAGCCGCGCGAACGCCCCGCGATCCTGATCCTGGGATCGGGCCCGAACCGCATCGGCCAGGGCATCGAGTTCGACTACTCCTGCGTCCACGCCGCGCTCGCCCTCGGCGACCGCGATCTGCCCGGCGGCGGCTACGAGACCGTCATGGTCAACTGCAACCCCGAGACGGTCTCGACCGATTACGACATCGCCGACCGGCTCTATTTCGAGCCTCTGACCTTCGAGGACGTCGTCGAGGTGTACGAGGCGGAGAAGGCGGCGGGCCCCGTCGCCGGGGTGATCGTCCAGCTCGGCGGCCAGACCCCGCTGGGACTGGCCGGACGGCTCGAGGAGGCGGGGCTGCCGATCATCGGCACCAGCCCCTCGGCCATCGACCTCGCCGAGGACCGAGGCCACTTCGGGGCCGTCCTCGCCGACGCGAACCTCCCGGCACCGCCCTACGGCACCGCCTGGGGGCTGCAGGACGCGCAGGATGTCGCGGCGGAGGTCGGATATCCGGTGCTCGTGCGCCCCAGCTACGTGCTCGGCGGACGCGGCATGGAGATCGTCTATGACCAGGCCGGCCTGGTCGACTACGTCAGCCGCAACCTGCCCGACGGCGGCCGTGCGGACGCGCCCATCCTCATCGACAGCTTCCTGGACACCGCCATCGAGATCGACGTCGACGCCCTGTTCGACGGCGAGGAGCTCTACCTCGGGGGCGTCATGGAGCACATCGAGGAGGCCGGCATCCACTCCGGCGACTCGGCGTGCACCCTGCCGCCGGTCTCGCTGTCCGACACGGTCCTGGAGCGCATCCGCACCTCCACCCTCGGGATCGCCGAGGGCGTGGGCGTGCGCGGGCTGCTCAACGTCCAGTACGCGCTGGCCCAGGGCATCCTGTACGTCCTGGAGGCCAACCCGCGCGCCTCTCGCACGGTGCCCTTCGTCGCCAAGGCCACCGGAGTCCCGCTGGCCCAGGCCGCGGCCCGCGTGATGGCGGGGGAGTCGATCGCCCAGCTGCGCGCGGCCGGGCTGCTGCCGGCCCACGGCGACGGCGCGGACCTCCCCGACGACGCCCCGATCGCTGTCAAGGAGGCCGTGCTGCCCTTCAAGCGCTTCCGCACCCCCGAGGGGCGCGCAGTGGACTCGGTGCTCGGCCCCGAGATGCGCTCGACCGGCGAGGTGATGGGCCTGGATGCCACCTTCCCCCTGGCCTTCGCCAAGTCCCAGCTGGCGATATCCGGCCAGGGACTCCCCTCCACGGGCAGCGTGTTCGTCTCCGTCGCCGACGCCGACAAGCGCGCCCTCGCCCTGCCGGTCGCGCGTCTGGCCGCCCTCGGCTTCGACATCCTCACCACCGCCGGCACCGGGCGGGTGCTGCGCCGCTCGGGGATCCCCTGCACGGTGCTGCGCAAGGCCTCGGAGACGGGGGACGGGGCGAGCGTCATCGAGCTGATCGAGACCGGCGAGGTCGCCCTGGTGCTGAACACGCCGTCGGGCTCGAACGCGCGCGTGGACGGGTACGCCATCCGGGCGGCTGCGACCAGCATGGACGTGCCCATGATCACGACCCTGCAGGAATTCCAGGCCGCGGTGCAGGCGATCGAGGCGCATCCCGTGGAGCCCTTCGAGGTGGGCAGCCTCCAGGAGCACACCCGTCGACTCGTCGAGGGCCGCGCCGCCCGGGCGGACGCATGAGCCGGTCGGCGGACGCCTTCGGGGCCCGGCTGCGCGAGGCGGTCGACGCCCAGGGGCGGATCGTCGCCGGCATCGATCCCCACGCCGCGCTGCTGCAGGCGTGGTCCCTGCCGGACACGCCCCAGGGGCTGGCCGCGTTCTCGCGCACGGCGCTGGACGCCGTCGCGGGCGAGGTCTGCGCGATCAAGCCGCAGTCGGCCTTCTACGAGCGCCACGGCGCCGCCGGCGTCGCGGTGCTCGAGGAGCTGCTCGCTGCCGCCCGCGCCCGCGGGGTGCTCACCATCCTCGACGTCAAGCGCGGGGACATCGGCTCCACCATGGCGGCCTATGCCGAGGCGCACCTGCGTCCGGGAGCCCCGCTCGAGGCGGATGCCATCACCGTCAGCCCGTACCTCGGGGCCGGGTCGACGGATCCTGCCGTCCAGCTCGCGCTCGAGCACGGCAAGGGAGTGTTCCTGCTCGCGCTGACCTCCAATCCCGATGGTCCGCAGGTCCAGCATGCCCTGACCCGTGATGACACGCCGGTGGCGCGCGAGATCGCGCGACACGCCGAGGATCTCGGATCCGGCGTGCCGGGGGAGTGGGGGAGCGTCGGCCTGGTGGTCGGGGCGACGGTCGGGGACGCCTATCGACGGCTCGGCCTCGACCGCGCCGCGCCCTGGGCACCCCTGCTCGCCCCGGGGTTCGGAGCCCAGGGCGCAGGACCGGCGCAGATGTCCGAGGTGTTCGGTGACAATGCAGGTCACGTGCTGGTTTCGCTGTCCCGTGGTCTCTTGTCCGCCGGGCCCGACCCAGCCGCTCTGACGGCCCGAGCACGGCAGCTGAGCGCGCAGTACCGCTGACCCGCGCGAGCCTCCGTCCCGGCCCCTCGGGGGCCGCCCGACGGGCCGTCCCGGAGGCCTGCGAAGGGGTCTCGACCCGGGTCCGAACCGCACCGGACCTGGGATTGTGCGTGTCAGAAGTGGGCTCGGACACGCCATGGGGGTTACGCTCTTCGAACAGCGGGGCCCTTCCGGTTCCCGCCCGTCACCAGCAAGAGAACAGAGGTAAGAACTGTGGCTCTCCCTCCCCTCACCCCTGAGCAGCGGGCCGAGGCCCTGAAGAAGGCCGCCGAGGCTCGTCGTGAGCGCGCGGCCATCAAGGCCCGGCTCAAGGACAGCGCCGGCCGTCGCGGCCAGGAGATCAAGAAGGTCCTGGACGAAGCCGAGTCCAACGAGATCGTCGGTCGTCTCCGCGTCGCCGCCCTGCTCGAGGCCCTCCCGGGCGTCGGCAAGGTGAAGGCCCAGCAGATCATGGAGGAGATCGGCATCTCCCCGTCCCGCAAGATCCGCGGCCTCGGCTCCCACCAGGCGGAGAAGCTCGTCGCCCACTTCTCCGAGTGACCGGACCCCACCGGGCCGGTGCCGGGACGGCACCGGCCCCGGTGACCGTCCTGGCCGGCCCCACCGCGGTGGGCAAGGGCACGGTCTCCGCCAAGATCCGCGAGCAGTACCCGCAGATCTGGCTGTCCGTCTCGGCGACCACCCGGCCTCCGCGACCCGGTGAGGTCGACGGGGTGCACTATCGCTTCGTGAGCGAGGACGAGTTCACCCGCCTGGTTCAGAGCGACCAGATGCTGGAGTGGGCGATCGTTCACGGCCGGCACCGCTACGGCACGCCCCGCGGCCCGGTCGACGAGGCCGTCGCGGCCGGTCATCCGGTGCTGCTGGAGATCGATCTCGCCGGTGCCCGGCAGATCCGGCGCACCGTCCCGGAGGCCCGCTTCGTCTTCCTCGCCCCGCCCAGCTGGGAGTCCCTCGTCGAGCGTCTCGTCGGCCGCGGCACCGAGACCGCCGAGCAGCAGGAGCGCCGTCTGCAGACGGCGCGCCGCGAGCTCGCCGCCGAGAGCGAGTTCGACGTCACCATCGTCAACGACGAGGTGCCGCGCGCCACGGCGGAGCTCGCCGGCCTGCTGGGCGTGCGCGACCTCACCTGATCCGTGCAGCGGTCCCCTCGCCCTGGGGCGTCTCGAGGGCGTATCCTGGGACGTCGCACGCCGAAACTCTCGAAGGGACATCCGTGGCCGGAACAGTCGCTCAGCCCGAAGGCATCACGAACCCCCCGATCGACCGTCTCCTGGAGACCGTCGACTCCAAGTACGCGCTGGTGCTCTACGGCTCCCAGCGCGCCCGCCAGATCAACTCCTACTACTCGCAGCTCTCCGAGGGCCTGCTCGAGTTCGTCGGCCCGCTGGTGGACGTCGAGAACCAGGAGAAGGCGCTGTCGATCGCGCTCCGCGAGATCGACGAGGGTCTGCTGACGGTCCGCGAGATCGACGAGGCCGAGTACGCCGCGCAGAACGAGCCCGACCCGAACGCTCCGGCTCCGCTCAAGCTCGGCGACGACGCCCCGGAGATCCCGCCGGCCGACTTCTCCTTCTGATCACCCTCTGATCCCTGCCTGCCCCTGGGAGGCCCGATGAGCTCCGTGCCGCGCACCCTCGACGGTGCCCGCGTGCTGGTCGGTGTCGGGGGCGGCATCGCCGCCTACAAGACCGCGCACCTGGTGCGCGGTCTTGTCGGTTCCGGTGCCGACGTCCGCGTGCTTCCCACCGCTGCGTCCCTCGAGTTCGTGGGCGCCGCGACCTGGGAGGCGCTCAGCCACCACCCGGTCCTCACCTCCGTCTTCGAGGATGTCGACGAGGTGGCGCACGTGCGCTACGGCCAGGAAGCCGATCTGGTGGTGATCGCCCCGGCCACCGCCGACCTCCTCGCCCGGATGCGCATCGGCCGCGCCGACGATCTGCTCACCGCCTCGCTGCTGGTCACCCGGGCCCCCGTGGTGGTGGCCCCGGCGATGCACACCGAGATGTGGGAGCACCCCTCCACGCTCGAGAACGTGAGCGTCCTGCGCGAGCGCGGGATCACGGTGCTCGAACCGGCCGTCGGTCGCCTGACGGGTCCGGACTCCGGGCCCGGGCGCCTGCCGGAGCCCGAGGCCCTGCTCGAGGCTGCCCGCGCCGCGATCGCCGCCCCCCGGGACCCACGGGGCGGCGTCCTGCGGGATCTGGTCGGCCGCGAGCTGCTGATCACCGCGGGCGGCACCCGCGAGGATCTCGATCCGGTCCGCTTCCTCGCCAATCACTCCTCGGGTCGGCAGGGCTGGGCACTGGCCCACGCCGCCCTCGTGCGCGGTGCCCGGGTCCGCCTCGCCGCGGCCTCGGTCGATCTCGAGACCCCGCCGGGCGCCCGTCGCCTCGACGTCCGCAGCGCCGACGAGCTCGCCGAGACCGTCGCCGAGCACCGCGGGCAGGTGGACGCCTTGGTCATGGCCGCGGCTGTGGCTGATTTCACGGCCGCCGAACGGGCCGCGGAGAAGATCAAGAAGGACGACGCCGATGAGGACTCGGTGCCCTCCATCGCCCTGCGACGGACCGAGGACATCCTGCGGCGCAGCGTCCTGGACCGCGGGGACGCCGCCCGTCCGGCGATCGTGGGCTTCGCCGCCGAGACCGGCGGTCACGGCGCCTCCGCCCTGGAGCTGGCCCGGGCCAAGGCCCGCCGCAAGGGGGCGGATCTGCTGGTCTTCAACGACGTGACCGCCGGGGTGTTCGGATCCTCGGACAACGCGGTGCGCATCCTGGACCGTGACGGGCAGGAGCGGTCCGAGGTCGCCGGGAGCAAGATCGCGGTCGCCCACGCCGTGATCGACGAGCTCGCCTCCGTGCTGCCGCCCGTATCCTGGTCGGCATGACCTCCAGCGAGCTGCGCACCTTCACCTCGGAGTCCGTCACCGAGGGACACCCGGACAAGATCTGCGACCAGATCTCCGACGCGATCCTCGACGATCTGCTGACCCAGGACCGAGGGGCCCGCGTGGCCGTGGAGACCATGGTGACCACCGGCCTCGTCCACGTCGCCGGGGAGGTCCGTACCACCGGGTACAGCGATGTGGCCACCATCGTGCGCGACGTGATCCGCGGCATCGGCTACGACTCCTCCGAGAAGGGCTTCGACGCGGACTCCTGCGGCATCGAGGTCTCCATCGGCGCGCAGTCCCCGGACATCGCCCAGGGAGTGGACACCTCCTTCGAGTCCCGCGGCGACGCGGCGGCGGAGGCCTTCGCCCGCCTCGGTGCCGGCGACCAGGGCCTGATGTTCGGCTACGCCTGCCACGACACCCCCGAGCTGATGCCGCTGCCGATCCATGCCGCCCACCGCCTCACCGCGAACCTCTCGACCGCCCGGCACGACGGCGTGCTGCCCTACCTGCGGCCCGACGGGAAGACGCAGGTCTCCATCGGCTACGACGAGGAGGGCGTCGCGCGCAGCGTCGAGGCCGTCGTCGTCTCGACCCAGCACAGCGAGGAGGTCGACTTGGGCAGCCAGCTCGCGCCGGCCATCTCGAAGGTGGTCATCGCCCCGGTGCTCGAGGACCTCGCCTCCCTCGGCCTGGACGTCTCGGACGTCACCACCCACATCAACCCCTCCGGCCGCTTCGTGCTCGGCGGGCCCAAGGGCGATGCCGGCCTGACCGGCCGCAAGATCATCGTCGACACCTACGGGGGCATGGCCCGTCACGGCGGCGGCGCCTTCTCCGGCAAGGATCCCTCGAAGGTGGACCGCTCGGGTGCCTACGCGATGCGCTGGGTGGCCAAGAACATCGTCGCCGCAGGTCTCGCGGACCGCTGCGAGGTCCAGGTCGCCTACGCCATCGGGGTCGCGGAGCCCGTCGGCCTGTACGTCGAGACCTTCGGCACCGCGCATCGGCCCGCCCACCAGATCGCCGCCGCGGTGCGGAAGGTCTTCGACCTGCGTCCCGCCGCCCTGATCGACGCCCTGGACCTGCTGCGCCCGATCTATGCCCAGACCTCGATCCACGGCCACTTCGGCCGCGAGCTGCCGGACTTCACCTGGGAGCGCACTGATCGCGCCCAGGAGCTGGAGCGCGCTCTGTGACCGCCGCGAACACTGCTGCTGCCGCGTCCGGCCTCGATCCGGAGCTGGCCGCGCGCCTGAAGCGTGACGGGGCCGGACTGATCACCGCCGTCGTCCAGGACGCGAGCGATGAGCGCGTGCTGATGGTCGGCTGGATGGACGACGAGGCCCTCGCCCGCACCCTGCGCTCCGGGCGGGCCACCTACTGGTCCCGCTCCCGGGGCGAGTACTGGCGCAAGGGAGACACCAGCGGACACGTCCAGTGGGTGCGCTCGGTCGCGCTCGACTGCGACGGCGACACCCTGCTGGTCCGCGTCGACCAGGTCGGCGCCGCCTGCCATCGCGGCACCGACACCTGTTTCGACGGCGGTGACCTCGGCGCCGTCGTCCTGGACCCCACGGAGCGCACCGCATGACCGACCGTCCCCTGACCGCTGCGGACGCCGTCCCGAGCGGCGAGGCGTACCCCGAACGGGTGGCCGGCCGCGAGGGCGATGCCCTCGGCCGCATCCATCCCGACCGCGAGACCTTCCGCGCTCTCGCCGCGCGCCAGCGCGTGGTCCCCGTCAGCGTGCGCCTGCTGGCCGACGAGGACACCCCGGTGTCCCTGTACCGCCGCCTGACCGCGGACGGCGACGCGCGGGGCACCTTCCTGCTCGAATCGGCCGGGGAGGGGGAAGCCTCCCGCTACTCCATCATCGGCACCCGCGCCCGCGCCGTGCTCACCGAACGCGAGGGCCGGGCCCACTGGAGAGGCGACGTGCCCGCCGGGGTCCCGACCGACGGCAGTCCCGTCGAGGCGCTCCGCGCGGTCACCAGCGCCTTCCGTGCCGCCCGCCAGGCGCATCTGCCACCGTTCTCCGGGGGCATGGTCGGCTTCATCGCCTATGACGCGGTCCGCCACTGGGAGAAGCTCGAGGACGCCCCGCCCGACGAGGTGGGACTGCCGGACGTCTCGATGCTCCTGGCCCAGGACGTCGTCGTCCACGACGCCCACGACTCCACGGTGGTGCTGGTCGCCAACGCGCTGAACCTCAACGCCACGGACGACGGCGTCGATGCCGCCTACGACGACGCCCTCGCCCGACTCGAGACGATGCGGGAGCGGCTGCGCACCCCGCTCAGCAGCTCGGCGATGGTCTACGAGACCGTCCGCGACCTCGACCCCGAGGTCCGCACCGCCCGGCTCGACTACGAGCGCGCCGTGCACGAGGCCGTCCGCGACATCATCGACGGGGACATCTTCCAGGTCGTCCCCTCGCAGCGCTTCTCCCTGCCCGTCGCGGCCGATCCGCTGGACGTGTACCGGGTGCTGCGACGGATGAACCCCAGCCCCTACATGTACCTGCTGCGCACGGTCGATGCCGACGGCACCGGGATCGACGTCGTCGGCGCGAGTCCCGAATCGCTGGTGACGGTGCGCGGACGGACGGCGACCACCCACCCCATCGCCGGCTCCCGCCCCCGCGGGGACACGCCCGAACAGGACGAACGGCTCGGCAGCGAACTGCTGGCGGACCCCAAGGAGCGCTCCGAGCACCTGATGCTGGTCGATCTCGCCCGCAACGACCTGCAGAAGTTCTGCGACCCGGGCACCGTGGTGGTGCGGGACTTCATGCACCTGCAGCGCTTCAGCCACATCCAGCACATCGTCTCCACCGTCACCGGGCACATCCGCGAAGACGCCCTGGCCTACGACGCGCTGCGCGCCACCTTCCCGGCCGGCACCCTCTCCGGGGCACCGAAACCCTCGGCGATGCGGATCATCGACCGCCTGGAGCCGGTGCGTCGCGGCGTCTACGGCGGGACGGTCGGCTACATCGACTTCGCCGGGGACATGGACATGGCGATCGCCATCCGCACCGCCGTGCTCAAGGACGGCACGGCCCACGTCCAGGCCGGCGGGGGAGTGGTGGCGGACTCCGACGCCACCATGGAGTACCGCGAGACCCAGTCGAAAGCGGCCGCAGCCCTCCGCGCCGTCGCCTCCGCCGACACTCTGCGCCCAGCATGAGCACACCGAGTTCCCCGACCTCCCCGGCTCCGTCGGACACGGAGGCCCCGCGCCGTCCCCGCCGGGCCCCGAGCCGCCGCGTGACCGTGCTCGCGGGGACCGTCGCCGGCGCCGCACTGGCCGGCGCCACCCGCACCACCTGGGCCCAGGCCACCGCCCCCGATCTCACCGGGTCCGCCCAGCAGGTGGCCGTGACCGGCTCGGACGCGGCCCCGACGGTGCTCGCCCTCGGGCTGGTCGCCCTGGCCGCCGCCCTGACCACCTCCCTGTCCTCGACCTGGGTCCGCTTCGTCACCGGCCCGGTGCTCCTGGCCGCCGGACTGGGCGCGGGCTGGTCCGCTCTCGCGGTGGTCCTGGACCCGACCGGCGCCTCCGGGTCGGCCACGGCCACGGCCACCGGGGTCGTCGGCGGGCAGGTGCAGGCCACGGCCACCTCCTGGCCGCTGCTGACGCTGATCCCGGCGCTGGCGGTCGCCGCGGTCGGGGCCCTCGTGCTGCTGGTCGGCCGCACCTGGCCGGTGCGCACCCGCTATCGCAGCGCCGCCGTCGCCGTCGCCGCGACCGCGGACCCGGAGACGGACCCGGCCGCCGCCTGGGACGCGCTGACCCGAGGAGAGGACCCGAGCACCGAGGACGATCCGGGCGACGAGGACGACCCGAGCGACGAAGACGACCCGAGCACCGGGCGGGACGAGACCGGTCCCACCGCCGCGCGGTGATCGCCCTCACGGCGCGTGCGAGCGCCCCCCGCCGTCCCGTGGCGCTTCGCCGATACTCACCCGATGACGTGGCACAATGGCCTCGACCGGGACCCTGACTGGAGAAGGATCATGACCAAGACCTACGCCGTGCCTCCGCCCCCGCCCCACAACGAGGGCAAGACCGTGGCCGCCTACACGCTCAACTACGGCGTGGTGCTCGGATCGGTCGTCCTGGCGTTCGGGATGGTCCTGTCCATGATGCTGCTGGTCTGGATCGGCGCCGGCGTGATCGCCGCCGCGATCGTGCTCGGCATCGTGCTGTCCCTGGCCGGACTCGGCCAGCCCCGCCGTCGACCCTCCGAGGCCGAAGCGCGGTGACCCAGGTCGTGGGCGACCGGCGCGGCGCCGCCGCGCAGGATGCCCCCGCCCGCGGCCCGCGCAGGGCGCTGCTGCCCCTGGCCGTCGTGGTCGGCGGCCTCGCGCTCGCCCTGACGGTCCAGCAGGTCTTCGACCCGTTCCGCACCGACATCCCGCTGTGCGCCGTCCACCACCTCACGGGGCTGTACTGCCCGGGATGCGGCGCGATCCGCGGCGTCCACGCCCTGCTCGCCGGCGACCTGCTGCTCGCCCTGCGCAGCAACGCGCTGATCATGGTGGCCATGCCCGTGACGGCCCTGCTCATCGGGATCTGGACCCGCCACCGCATCCAGGGCAGGTCGACCACCGTGCCGCTCCCGCGCCCGCTGGCCATCGCACTGCTGGCCGCGATCGCCCTGTTCACCGTGCTGCGCAACGTCCCGGCCTTCTGGTTCATCGCCCCGATCTCCTACATCGGCGCCTGAACCCACCACCCCGTCGGCCCGCCGCGGACGACCGACCCCACCGCTGCAGGAGGCATCCGTGATCACCACCGGAACCGTGCTCGATACGATCATCGCCGGAGTGCGCGAGGATCTCGAGTCCCGCCGGGCCCGCATCCCCGACGCCGAAATCGCCGAGCTGGCCCGCGCGGCCGCTCCCGCCCGCGACGCCCGCGCGGCACTGGTCGGGGACGGCACCACCCTGGGCCTGATCGCCGAGGTGAAGCGTTCGAGCCCCTCCAAGGGGGCGCTCGCGGACATTCCGGAGCCCGCCGACCTCGCCGGGATCTACGCCGACAGCGGCGCGAGCGCGATCAGCGTCCTGACCGAGCGGCGCCGCTTCCGCGGCTCGCTGGCGGATCTCGACGCCGTGCGCGAGCGCGTCGGCGCGCCGGTGCTGCGCAAGGACTTCGTGGTCGAGCCCTACCAGGTGCTCGAAGCGCGCGCCCACGGCGCCGACCTGGTGCTGCTGATCGTCGCCGCCCTCGAGGACGCCGCGCTGCGCGAGCTGCACGACCTGGTCACCGAGCTCGGCATGACGGCGCTGGTCGAGACCCACACCGACGCCGAGCTGGATCGCGCCCTCGCCCTGGGCGCCGACGTCATCGGCGTCAACGCCCGCAACCTCAAGACGCTCGACGTGGACCTCGACCGCGCCGCCGCCCTGCTGCGCCGGATCCCGGCCGGACCGCTGGCGATCGGCGAGTCCGCGGTCGCGACCGTCGCGGACGTGGAGGCCTACGCCGCCGCCGGCGCCGACGCGGTCCTGGTCGGGGAGGCCCTGGTGACCTCCGGGGACCCCGCCGGCTCCGTCGCCGCGTTCCGTCAGGTGGCCCGCCGCGGCCGCCCCGTCCCGCAAGGAGCCCAGGCATGAGCACACCCCAGCCCTCGGACCCCCGTCCCGTGGTCACCGATCTCGCCCGACCCGAGGGAGAGCTGCGCTCCGAGGAGGGCCCCTACTTCGGCGACTTCGGCGGCCGGTTCCTGCCCGAAGCCCTGGTCCCCGCGCTCGACGAGCTGCGCGAGACCTACGAGAAGGCCGTGCTGGACCCCGAGTTCGTCGCCGAGCTGCAGCGCCTGGCGCGCGAGTACACCGGGCGCCCCTCGCTGCTGACGGAGGCCCCGCGCTTCTCCCGCCTCGCCGGCGGCGCCCGGATCCTGCTCAAGCGCGAGGACCTCAACCACACCGGCAGCCACAAGATCAACAACGTCCTGGGCCAGGCGCTGCTGACGGTGCGCATGGGCAAGACCCGTGTGATCGCGGAGACCGGCGCCGGCCAGCACGGGGTCGCCACCGCCACCGCGGCCGCCCTGTTCGGCCTGGACTGCACGATCTACATGGGCGAGGAGGACACCGAGCGCCAGGCGCTGAACGTGGCCCGCATGCGTCTGCTGGGAGCCGACGTGGTGCCCGTGACGCAGGGGTCGCGCACCCTCAAGGACGCCATCAACGAGGCCTTCCGCGACTGGGTCGCCAACGTGGACACCACGCATTACCTCCTGGGCACGGTCGCCGGCCCGCACCCCTTCCCGGTGATGGTCCGGGACTTCCACCGCATCATCGGCGAGGAGGCCCGCGCCCAGACGCTCGAGGTGGCCGGCCGCCTGCCCGATGCCGTTCTCGCCTGCGTCGGCGGCGGCTCCAACGCGATGGGCATCTTCCACGCCTTCCTCGACGACGTCGACCCGCTGGTGCGGCTGATCGGCTGCGAGGCGGGCGGCGACGGCGTCGCGACCGGCCGCCACAGCGCGACCATCGGCGGCGGCTCCCCGGGCGTCCTCCACGGCGCCCGCAGCTTCGTCATGCAGGACGAGGACGGCCAGACCATCCCCTCGCACTCGGTCTCCGCCGGGCTGGACTATCCCAGCGTCGGCCCCGAGCACGCCTGGCTCGCCAACATCGGCCGCGCCGAGTACCGCGCCGTGGACGACGAGGCGGCCATGGAGGCCTTCGCGCTGCTGTCGATGACCGAGGGCATCATGCCGGCGATCGAGTCGGCGCACGCCCTGGCCGGCGCCCTCGAGCTGGGTCGCGATCTGGGCGAGGACGCCGTGATCCTGGTGAGCCTCTCGGGCCGCGGGGACAAGGACGTCGACACCGCGTCGCGCTGGTTCGGCCTGGTGGGGGAGGACCCCGCCCGCGCCGATCTCCAGGCGCTGCGCGAGAGAGCCCGCGCCACCAGTGATCTCACCGACCCGACGGAGAAGCGATGATCGCCCCCGACACCCACCGCCTGCGCGCGGCCGATGCCATCGATCGCGCCCGCGCCGAGGACCGCGCCGCCCTGATCGGCTACCTGCCCGTCGGCTATCCGGACGTCGCCGGTTCGATCGAGGCCGCTCGGGTGCTCATCGACCACGGCGCCGACATGATCGAGCTGGGCCTGCCCTACTCCGACCCGGTGATGGACGGCCCCGTCATCCAGCGCGCCGCCTCGGCGGCGCTGGCGGGCGGCGTGCGCACCCGCCACGTGCTCGAGGCGGTCGAGGCCCTCTCCGGCCGCGGCGCGGCGATCCTGGTGATGTCCTACTGGAACCCGGTCCTCGCCTACGGGCCCAGCGCCTTCGCCCGGGACCTGGCGGCCGCCGGCGGTGCCGGTCTGATCACCCCGGACCTGATCCCCGACGAGGGCGCGGACTGGATCGCGGCCAGCGAGGAGCATGCCGTGGACCGCGTGTTCCTGGTCGCCCCCAGCTCCCCGCCGGACCGTCTCGCCCATGTGGTATCGCACACACGCGGCTTCGTCTACGCCGCCAGCACCATGGGGGTCACCGGCACCCGGGCCAGCGTGTCCGCGGCGACCGAAGGCCTGGTCCAGCGCACCCGCGCGGCCGGGGCGGAGAACGTCTGCGTCGGTCTCGGCGTCTCCGACGGTGACCAGGCCGCTGAGGTGGGAGCGTATTCTGATGGAGTGATCGTCGGATCCGCCTTCGTGCGGCCGCTGATCGAGCACGAAGGCGACGCCCCGGCGACCCGCACCGCCCTGGCCGCGGTGGCCGACGACCTGCGCTCCGGCGTGGAGCGCGCCCGCACCCCCCGATGACCCCCGGCCCGCACCGCAGAACGATCGGACCACCCAGGACAAGGAGAGCCCGGCGATGATCCCCAGCCCGCCCATCTCCTCGATCTCCCTCGGCCCGCTCACGATCCACTTCTACGCGATCTGCATCCTCGCCGGCATCGGCCTCGCCCTGTGGTGGGCCACCAAGCGCTGGGAGGCCCGCGGCGGCAACGGCGACGACCTCTTCGACATCGTCTTCGTGGCCGTGATCGCCGGCATCGTGGGTTCCCGCATCTGGCACGTGCTGACCTCCCCGGAGCCGTTCTTCGGCCCCGGCGGCGACCCGCTCGCCGTGCTCTACATCTGGCAGGGAGGGCTGGCCATCTACGGCGGCGTCGCCGGCGGTGCCCTCGCGGTGTGGATCATGGCGCGGGTGAAGAAGGTGTCCTTCATCGCCCTGGCGGACACCATCGGCCCCACCCTCCTGGTCGCCCAGATCCTGGGCCGCTTCGGCAACTGGTTCAACCAGGAGCTCTACGGCCCCGAGACCGACGCCTGGTGGGGCTGGGACGTCACCTGCGTGACCAACGGACAGAGCATCGGCGGCTGCGTGCCGGGCACCTACCACCCCACCTTCCTGTACGAGCAGCTGTGGATGCTCGCCGGCCTCGGCGTCCTGCTGGTGATCAGCCGCCGCTTCCAGCTCGCCGGCGGACGCATCTTCTGGGCGTACGTCGGCATCTACTCCATCGGCCGCGCCGGGATCGACGCGATCCGCTCCGAGCCGGTGCTGATGGTCGGCCCCCTGCGCATCCACACCCTGGTCGCGATCATCCTGGCGCTGGTCGCCATCGCTGTGTTCACCCACCTCACGATGCGCAGGCGTCGCCGCGGCGGCGAGGTCGTCGCCGCCGACGGCTCCTTCGAGATGACCGCCCAGACAGCCGGGAACGGTCCCGACGAGGACGAGGTCGAGAAGTCCGGGACGCCCCCCTCCCGGGGCGAGGACCCTGCCCCCGGACCCTAGGCACGCAGCACCCCGCGCGAGAGAGATCGCCGGAACGAGGAGCGTGCCCGGGCCCGGGCACGCGTCCGCATCCGACGTCCTCGCACCGGCCGCTCACCCGGAAGGGCCTCGCGCTCATGCTGCCTCTCGATTCCCGCTTCTCCCGTCTGCCCGCCCCGCAGGGGCTCTACCGCCCGGAGTCCGAGACCGACTCCTGCGGTGTGGCCATGGTCGCCACCCTCCGCGGTCGCCCCGGCCACGACATCGTCACCCACGCGCTGACCGCATTGCGCAATCTCGAGCACCGTGGCGCCGTCGGAGCCGAAGAGGCCACCGGCGACGGAACCGGCATCATGGTCCAGCTGCCCGACGGCTTCCTGCGCGAGACCAGCGGTGTCGACCTGCCGCCGCTGGGTGCCTACGCGGCCGGGATCGCGTTCCTCCCGCGGGAGGGGGCCGGGCGGCAGGAAGCGCTGGACGCCCTCGCGGACGTCGTCTCCGACGAGGGCCTGACCATGATCGGCACTCGGGAGTTGCCGACCACGGACGGTCTGGTCGGACCTGCGGCAGAATCCGTCCGACCGGAGATGGTCCAGGTCTTCCTCGCCGACGCGGACGGGAGGCGCAGCGGGCTCGACCTGGAGCGCGCGGCCTTCGCCGTGCGCCGCCGTGTCGAGCATTCCACGGGTGCCTACTTCCCGTCGCTGTCCACCCGGGTGATGGTCTACAAGGGCATGCTCACCCCGGCCCAGCTGGACGAGTTCTACCCCGACCTGCGCGACCCCCGATTCGCCTCCGAGTTCGCGATCGTGCACTCGCGGTTCTCGACCAACACCTTCCCGTCCTGGCCGCTGGCGCATCCGTTCCGCACCCTCGCCCACAACGGCGAGATCAATACGGTCATCGGCAACCGCAATCGCCTGCGCGCCGCTGAGGGCAGTATGGCGACGGACGCCTTCGGCGCCGACTTCGAGCGGCTGCTGCCGGTGAACACCCCCGGGGCCTCCGACTCGGCCGGACTCGACGAGGCCCTCGAACTGCTGCACCTGTCCGGGCGTCCCCTGGCGCACGCACTGATGATGCTCATCCCGGAGCCGTGGGAGAACGCCGTCTCGATGGATCCGCAGCTGCGGGCCTTCTACGAGTACCACGCAGCGCTGCAGGAGCCGTGGGACGGCCCCGCCTCGGTGGTGTTCACCGACGGCACGCAGGTCGGTGCCCGGCTGGACCGCAACGGGCTGCGGCCGCTGCGCTACTGGATCACCGACGAGGACCTCGTGGTCCTCGGTTCGGAGACCGGACTGATCGACGTGCCGCACAGCTCCCTCGCTCGCACCGGGCGGGTCGCGCCCGGAGAGATCTTCCTGCTCGATCTCGACCAGGGGCGGATCGTCCCCAGCGACGAGCTCAAGCAGGCGATCGCTGCCGAGCATCCCTACGGCACCTGGGTGCGCGAGCAGAAGGTGCACCTGTCCCAGCTGCCCGTTCGCGAGCACATCCTCCATTCGCGCTCCTCCGTGGTCCGCCGCCAGCAGACCTTCGGATACACCGAGGAGGAGCTGCGGGTGCTGCTCGCCCCGATGGCCGCCAAGGGCGCGGAACCGCTCGGAGCGATGGGCACGGACACCCCGATCGCGGTGCTGTCCGATCGTCCCCGCCTGCTGTTCGACTACTTCACCCAGATGTTCGCCCAGGTCACGAATCCACCGCTGGACTCGCTGCGGGAGGAGGTCGTCACCTCGCTGGGCGTGTCCGTCGGGCGGTCACGGAACCTGCTGGACGCGACGGCGGAGCACACCCGCCAGCTCGCCCTGGAGTTCCCGATCCTGGACAACGACGAGCTGGCGACCCTGCTCGCGGTCGACGCCCATCCGGCCACCGCGGACTTCCACACAGTGCGCCTGCGCGGCCTCTATCCCGTCGGCGGCGGCACCGCCGCCCTCGAGCAGCGCCTGCACGAGATCTGCGAGGAGGCGGTCGCCGCGATCGACGAGGGCGCCACCTTCCTGGTGCTCTCGGACCGCGACGCGAACCAGGTGCTCGCCCCGATCCCCTCCCTGCTGCTGACCAGCGCGGTCCAGCATCACCTGGTGCAGACCGGGCGACGGACGGCCGCCGGGCTGATCGTGGAGGCCGGGGACGTCCGCGAGGTCCATCATGCGGCGCTGCTGATCGGCTACGGCGCCAGTGCGATCAACCCCTATCTCGCCATGGAGAGCGTCGAGGAGCTCGTCCGCCGCGGGGTGATCAGCGACCTCGACCCCGCCGAGGCGGTCCGCAACCTCCTGCGCGCACTGGGCAAGGGCGTTGCGAAGATCATGTCGAAGATGGGCATCGCAACCGTCGCGTCCTACCGGGGTGCGCAGGTCTTCGAGGCCGTGGGCCTGTCCGAGGAGCTGGTGAAGACCTGGTTCCCCGGCACCGTCAGCCGGATCGGCGGGATCACGCTGGATGTGATCGCCACCGAGAACGCCGCGCGCCACGCGCTCGCCTATCCCGTGGACGGCCAGCGCCCGGCGCACCGCAGCCTCCCCGTGGGCGGCGAATACCAGTGGCGCCGCGAGGGGGAGCCGCATCTGTTCACCCCCGAGGCGGTGTTCCGCCTGCAGCACTCCACCCGCACGCGGGCCTTCGAGGAGTTCCGCCGCTACACCGACGAGGTCGACGCCCAGCAGGAACACCTGATGACCCTCCGCGGTCTGCTGCAGCTGCGCAGCGACGAGCGCGTGGCCGTGCCGATCGACGAGGTCGAGCCGGTCGAGGAGATCACCCGGCGCTTCATGACCGGTGCCATGAGCTACGGGTCGATCTCCCAGGAGGCCCACGAGACCCTCGCGATCGCCATGAACCGCCTGGGAGGGATGTCCAACAGCGGCGAGGGCGGGGAGGATCCCGAGCGCCTGCGGGACCCTGAGCGCCGCAGCGCGATCAAGCAGATCGCCTCCGGCCGCTTCGGAGTCACCAGCGAGTACCTGACGTTCGCGAAGGACATCCAGATCAAGATCGCCCAGGGCGCCAAACCCGGCGAGGGCGGTCAGCTGCCGCCGGAGAAGGTGTACCCGTGGATCGCCCGCACCCGGCACTCGACCCCGGGCATCGGCCTGATCTCCCCGCCGCCGCATCACGACATCTACTCGATCGAGGATCTTGCCCAGCTGATCCACGACGCGAAGTCCGCGAACCCGGCGGCCCGCATCCACGTCAAGCTGGTCTCCCGCTTCGGCGTGGGCACGGTCGCGGCAGGCGTGTCGAAGTCCCACGCCGACGTCGTGCTCATCTCCGGGCACGACGGCGGCACCGGCGCCAGTCCGCTGAACTCGCTGAAGCACGCCGGGACCCCGTGGGAGCTGGGCCTGGCCGAGACGCAGCAGACCCTGCTCATCAATGGGCTGCGCGACCGCATCACGGTGCAGGTCGACGGGCAGATGAAGACCGGCCGGGACGTCGTCATCGCCGCCCTGCTGGGCGCCGAGGAGTACGGCTTCGCCTCGGCCCCGCTGGTGGTCTCCGGCTGCGTCATGATGCGGGTGTGCCACCTGGACACCTGTCCTGTCGGCGTCGCCACCCAGAACCCGGAGCTGCGCGAGCGCTTCACCGGCCGTGCCGAGCACGTGGTGACCTTCTTCCAGTTCGTCGCCCAGCAGGTGCGCGAGCACCTCGCCGCACTCGGCCTGCGCAGTCTGGACGAGGCGATCGGCCGCACCGACCTGCTCGCCCTGCGCGACGACCCGCGTGCCGCCTCCGCCCTCGGCGTCGCCAAGCGCGAAGGACTGGACCTCGCGGCGATCCTCACGCCCCCGGTCATCCACGAGGGCGACTTCCCGCGCCGGCGCCGCGACCAGGACCACCAGCTGGAGAGGGCCGCCGACCACCCCTGGATCGCCCGCGCCGCGGACGTCATCGACGGTCGCGAGGAGTCGATCCGCCTGACGGGCACCCTCCGCAACGTCCAACGGTCCGTCGGCACCCTGCTCGGCCACGAGGTCACCCGGCGCACCGGCGGGGACGGCCTGGCGGACGACTCGATCGTCCTGGACCTGACGGGCACCGGCGGGCAGTCCTTCGGGGCCTTCCTCCCGCGCGGGATCAGCCTGCAGGTGCGCGGAGACGTGAACGACTACGTCGGCAAGGGGCTGTCCGGCGGGGTGATCGCCGTCGGCCACGGAAGCGGGACGGAGCCCTCGCTGACGTCCGCGGCCATCGCCGGCAACACCTGCGCCTACGGCGCCACCAGCGGACGGCTCCTGCTCGCCGGAGCGGCGGGGGAGCGGTTCGGGGTGCGCAACTCCGGTGCCACCCTGGTGGTCGAGGGGATCGGCGACCACGGAGCGGAGTACATGACCGGCGGGGTCGTGCTCGTGCTCGGCCCCACCGGGACCAACCTCGGCGCCGGCATGAGCGGAGGGACGCTGTTCGTCCTCGACTTCGACGTGACGACGCTGAACCCCCAGGACGCCGCGACCTTCTCGATCACCCCGGTGCGCGAGGAGCATCGCGACTTCGTGCTCTCGGCGATCGCCGAGCACGCCCGCCGCACCGGCTCCGATCGAGCGACCGCGCTGCTGGCCGACGCCGACGAGCTCCTCGCCCGGATCACGGAGGTCTCCCCGCGAGCCTTCCTGACCATCACCGGGATCCGCGAGGACGCCCTGGCCCAGGGGATCGACCCCGATTCGAACGATGTCTGGAACGAGATCATGGAGAGCACTCATGGCTGATCCCCGAGGATTCCTCCGCTACCGCGACCGCGAACTGCCGCCGCGGCGGCCCGTGCCGGTGCGGCTGATGGACTGGCGCGAGGTGTACGAGGCCCGCGAGCAGGGCACTCTCGACGTCGTCTCCCGTCAGGCCGGCCGCTGCATGAACTGCGGCATCCCGTTCTGCCACCAGGGCTGCCCGCTGGGCAACCTGATCCCGGAATGGAACGACCTGGTCTACCGCGAGGACTGGCAGGAGGCGAGCGAGCGCCTGCATGCGACCAACAACTTCCCGGAGTTCACCGGCCGCGCCTGCCCCGCGCCCTGCGAGTCCAGCTGCGTGCTGGGCATCAACCAGCCCCCGGTGACCATCAAGAACGTCGAGGTCTCCATCATCGACCGCGCTTTCGCCGAGGGGTGGGTCCAGCCCGTCGAGCCGTCCCGGCAGACCGGGCGCGCGGTCGCCGTCGTCGGTTCCGGACCCGCCGGGCTGGCCGCCGCCCAGCAGCTGACCCGGGCCGGCCATTCCGTGGTCGTCCTCGAGCGCGACGACCGTCTCGGCGGACTCCTGCGCTACGGGATCCCCGAGTTCAAGCTGGAGAAGCGCCATGTGGACCGCCGGCTGCAGCAGCTGCGCGCCGAGGGCACGCGCTTCCGCACCGGCGTGGACGTCGGCGGCACGGGGGAGGGCGCGCTCTCGGTCGACGATCTCCGCTCCCGGTTCGACGCGGTGGTCCTGGCGACCGGGGCGAACGTGCCCCGAGAGCTGGCGGTGCCCGGCCGCGATGCGTCCGGCATCCACCCGGCCATGGAGTACCTGACCCAGGCGAACCGCCGGGTGGAGGGCGACTGGATCGCCGAACCCCTCTCGGCCGAGGGCAAGAACGTGGTCATCATCGGCGGGGGCGACACGGGCGCGGACTGCTTGGGAACCGCCCTGCGCCAGGGCGCCCGCTCCGTCACCACCCTCGCCATCGGCACCCAGCCCCCTGCGGAGCGCGACGAATCACAGCCCTGGCCGACCCACCCGGTGCTCTTCGAGGTCTCCGCCGCCCACGAGGAGGGCGGCAACCGCTCGTTCCTGGCCTCCACCACCGGATTCGAGGTCGGAGCGGACGGCGCGGTGACCGGACTGAAGGTCTCCCGCACCGAGTACCGGGACGGGCGTCGCGGACCGACGCCCGGGACGGAGACCGTCCTGCCCGCCACCCTGGTGCTGATCGCGATGGGCTTCACCGGGACCCGCGAGGACGGCCTGCTGGCGGATCTCGGGGTGGACCTCACCGCACGCGGCACCATCGAGCACGACCAGCAGTGGGCCACGACAGCCCCCGACGTGTTCACCGCGGGCGACTGCGCCCGAGGTCAGAGCCTGATCGTGTGGGCGATCGCCGAGGGTCGCGCCTGCGCGGCCGCCGTCGACCGCCACCTGATGGGCTCCAGCTCCCTGCCGACGCCGGTGCGCCCCGGGGAGAACCCTGTCACGGTGTGAAAGACTAGGGGCGACCACGCGATGCTGCGGCCCGTCCGGCAGTGCGCTTCGTGGTGCCCGCCGGAAGGCCGCGGCCCTTACTCGAACAACTGATGGGTTGACATGCGAAAAGCGAAGATCGTCTGCACACTCGGTCCGGCGACCAACACCTACGAACAGATCCGGACCCTGATCGAGGCGGGCATGAACGTGGCGAGGATGAACCTCAGCCACGGCTCGCACGACGAGCACGAGCAGGTCTACGCGAACATCCGCCGGGCCGCCGACGACCTCGGTCGCAACGTCGCCGTGCTGGTCGACCTCCAGGGACCGAAGATCCGCCTGGGCACGTTCTCCGACGGACCGCACCAGCTCGAGGTCGGCGACACCTTCGTGATCACCACGGATGACATCGTCGGCACCAAGGAGCGCGTCTCGACCACCTTCAAGGGCCTGCCGGGCGACTGCCGTCCCGGCGATGTCCTCCTGATCGACGACGGCAAGGTGTCCGTCCGTGTCACCGACGTCTCCGACACCGACGTCAGCACCGTCGTCGAGGTGCCCGGACCGGTCTCGAACAACAAGGGCATCAACCTCCCCGGGGTCGCCGTGTCGGTCCCCGCCATGAGCGAGAAGGACATCGCCGACCTGCGCTGGGGCCTGGCCCTCGGGGCCGACGTGATCGCCCTGTCCTTCGTGCGCGATGCCCACGACATGGACCAGGTCCTGCGCATCATGCAGGAGGAGGGCCGCCGGGTCCCCGTCATCGCGAAGATCGAGAAGCCGCAGGCCGTGCGCGCGCTGCGGTCCATCGTCGGTGCCTTCGACGGCATCATGGTCGCCCGTGGCGACCTCGGCGTCGAGCTGCCGCTGGAGCAGGTCCCGCTGGTGCAGAAGCGCGCCATCGAGCTCGCCCGCCGCAACGCCAAGCCGGTCATCGTCGCCACGCAGGTGCTCGAGTCCATGATCGAGAGCCCGCGCCCCACCCGCGCCGAGGCGTCGGACTGCGCCAACGCGATCCTCGACGGCGCCGACGCGGTCATGCTTTCGGGTGAGACCAGCGTGGGCAAGTACCCCTTCGAGGCGGTCCGGATGATGGCCCGCATCATCACCAACACCGAGGAGAACGGCGCCGACCGCATCCTGCCGCTGGGCACCATCCCGCACACCCGCGGCGGTGCGATCACCCGCGCGGCGTCCGAGATCGGCGATCAGCTCTCCGCGCAGTACCTGGTCACCTTCACGGAGTCCGGCGACACCGCGCGCCGCCTGTCCCGCCTGCGACCCTCCATCCCGCTGCTGGCCATGACCCCCTACCCGGAGGTCGCCCGCCAGCTGTCGCTGACCTGGGGGACCGAGGCGCACCTGGTGCCCATGCAGAAGGACTCCGACGCCATGGTCGCCGAGGTCGACGACCTGCTGCGCGAGCACAAGGGCCTGCAGAAGAACGATCTGGTCGTCGTCGCGGCCGGGTCGCCTCCCGGCGTCCACGGCTCGACCAACACGCTGCGCGTGCACCGCATCGGTGACCTCGACGGCACCGAGTCCGCGCGCATCGAGGCGGACAACATCGCCGCCGGCCCGCACGTGCAGGCCTGAGCCCGGCGCATCCCTCGGACGACGCCCGCGGCCCGTAGACCGTGGGCGTCGTCGTACGGTGGCCCGGACGCGAGGACCGCTGGTCACGGACGCCTGACGACGTGGTTGTCCAGATCCGGCGCGGCGGGATCAATCGAGGTGGCGCCTCTCCTCGATGCGACGTGCGATCGCCATCTCCACCGCAGTGCCCAGCAGGTAGGTCACGGATGCGGTGAAAGGGGCGAGCAGCCACGACAGGGCCGGCGGGAGCACAGCGCCGAGAGCGGCGGCCAGGCCGACGGCTGCGGCGATCGAGAGCAGATTCAACGAGGCACCCAGGGCGATGACCGTCGTGGTCTCGTCCTCCAGGGAGCGCGTGAAGGCGCGAGTGGCGATGACTTCGATCAGGGCGAAGCTCGCGACGGCGGCCAGCAGGAACAGGATGATGTGAGCAGGCCGCGGACTTCCCTCGATGCTGGTGAGCATCGCCATGGTGCTGGTGATCATGACCGAGTAGCCGAAGGCGCCGGAGTTGTTCCGCAGCGACAGGCGCAGCTCGCGGACGTACAAGCCCAGCTCCGGTGTCGGGTCGGTCGCTCGTCTCGGCATCGCTGCGTCTCCTCCGGTCCCCGATCGCCCTGGGTGGGCTGGCGTCCATGACGTGCGGTCCCCGGTCACGCCGGCGCCCGAGACGTGCGGGTGCCGAGGAGTCGTGGCACGGACTATACGGCCGCGCCGGCGTGAGGATGACGGGCGCGTCCCCTCGCGAAGCGTTCGTTCGATGCGAAAGCTCACCGGTGCATGACGTGACCTGGGGTGACATGATCGAGACCGACGCGGACGAGATGGTGGCCACTGTGTGTTCACACCATGTCCGGAACTGCGGTCCGGGCGGCCCGTCAGGTGCATCGATGCAGGCCATGCACACGTCGCTAGGGTGCCGGATGCGGGACTCGAACCCGCACGCCCTCGCGGACAGCGCATTTTGAGTGCGCCGCGTCTACCATTCCGCCAATCCGGCTGGCCCCCTCGCAGGAGGGCTGGACTAGAATACCGCTGATGACCACCGTCCTCGACCACGCGGGTGCAGACCACCCCCGGGCAGGGCACTACCCGAGACACAGGGCAACATGACAGACGAGAACGCTCCCCTTCCCGACGACCCGCAGGACCTCTCTGCCCCCGAGGAGGGCAGCCCCCGCCGCACCGCGGTGGTGGCCGAGGACGAGAGCCTCATCCGCATGGACATCGTGGAGAGCCTGACCGAGGCCGGATTCGAGGTCGTCGCCGCCGTCGGCGACGGCGAGAGCGCCGTGGACAAGGCCCGAGAACTGCGGCCCGACGTGGTCGTGATGGACGTGAAGATGCCGCAGATCGACGGGGTCACCGCCGCCGAGCGGATCGGCGAGGACAACCTCGCCCCCGTCGTCATGCTCACCGCGTTCTCGCAGGCCGAGCTGGTCGAGCGGGCGCGGGACGCCGGTGCCATGGCCTACGTGGTCAAGCCCTTCACGCCCGCGGACCTGCTGCCCGCGATCGAGATCGCGATCTCCCGCTTCACCCAGATCACCCAGCTCGAGTCCGAGATCGCCGACCTCGGCGAGCGGTTCGAGACGCGCAAGCGCGTGGACCGCGCCAAGGGCCTGCTGCAGACCAACATGGGGCTGTCGGAGCCGGAGGCGTTCCGCTGGATCCAGAAGACATCCATGGATCGTCGGTTGACGATGCGCGAGGTCGCCGACGCCGTGGTCGACCAGCTCGGCGGCGCCGGCAAGGAGTGAGGGACCGACGGGCGCCCTGAGGGCGTCGGGACCATCGATCCGGCGCCGGGGGAGCGCCGGGACGAGAGGGGAAGCACAGGGGAGATGACGATCTCACGGCGCACGCTGGTGCGCGGCCTCGGGGCGGGGGTCCTCGGTGCGGGGCCCCTTTCGGCCTGCACCGGAGGACGTCGCGGCGCCCCGCCGGAGACGACGGGGCCGACGGCAGAGGCCCTCGCCGAGCCGGACACTGCGCTGACCCTGGGCTCGATCGGCGCCTCCTTCGGGCGATCCGCCGCCTTCGAGACGCCGATCGGCCTCGCCCTCGGACAGGCGATGATCGACGTGAACAAGCGCTGGGGCGGTCTGTTCGGCCACGAGGTCACCCTCCTCGAGCGTCACGTGATGGCCGAGCCCGGTGAGGACCTCACCGACGTCATCGCGCAGTTCGCGGAGGCCGGGGCGAGCACGGTGATCACCTCGATCGACGAAGAGGCCCTGGTCGCCGCGATCCCCGCCTTCGTCGACGCGGGGATCGCGGTGATCGACCTGTTCACCTCCGGCATGAGCGTGCGCGCCCCCGAGGTGGTCTCCTCCAACATGCTGACCCGGCTGGCGCCGAACGACGTCGCCCTGGCCGCGCTGTACGCGGAGGCCTCCTGGGCGGCCAGCTCGGACGACGGACCCGCACCGGGGACGGTCGCCCTCGTCTCCGAGGACACCGCGCACGGCCACAGCCTGCACGAGGAGCTCGGCCGGATCCTCGATCCCGACGGCGGCACGGTCCTCGCCGAGCACTTCTACCCGGCCGGGAAGATGGGGGAGGTCGCCCCCGTCGTCGAGAAGATCCTGGCGACCCCGCCGGCCCTGCTGGTCGTCAACGGCGGCCCGGAGGCGGGGCCGCTGCTGTCCGCCCTGCACGAGGCCACGCTCGACGAGGAGGGGAAGCGCCCCACCGTCGAGTTCGCGCGCCGTCTCAGCCCGGCCGCGAGCGTGGACTACTCCGCCGCCGAGCTCGCCCCGGAGTCGCTGAGCGCGGCGACCGGGTATCTCCCCGGGGCCGAGCTGACGGTCGAGCACGTGAACATGATGCTCAACCTCGATGCGGACCTTCAGCGCACGGGCTACGGGTACTCCCCGCAGGCCTACGACGCCGCGGTGCTGGCCTGCCTGGCGGCCCAGGACGCGCTGTCCGTCGACGGGGTCGACATCGCCGCCTCCGTGGCCCGGGTGCTCACCGGGACCGAGGAGTGCACGAGCTACGGCGACTGCAGCTCGATCCTGCGCACCGGGGTGCAGTCGCAGGACCGGGCGACGGTCTCCTACCGGGGACGGATGGGTCCGCTGGAGCTGGGCCCGGCCAAGGACCCCCGCACCGGGACGCTGCGGACCTTCTCCTGGAACGAGGCCAATGAACGCCAGGGCGCCGGTGACGAGGACTTCGAGACCCCTGCGTGAGCGGCGCGCTCAGCGCGGCGGCAGCAGCATGGTCTGGACGGTGATGGTGCTCAGCAGCGCTCCCGATTCGTCGCGGACGTCCACCAGATAGCTCGCGACCTGACGTCCTGCATGACGGACGGCGCAGGTCGCGGTGACGGTCCCGGCGCGGGCCGAGCGGTGGTGCAGCGCCGAGACCGAGGTGCCGACCGCCTGCGCCCCCTCGCCGAGGACCTCGCGCGCCTGCAGCATCGCGGCGAAGGAGGCGATCGACTCGGCCAGCGCGATCGTCGCCCCGCCGTGCAGCAGTCCGGCCGGCTGGGTGTTCCCCGCCACCGGCATGGTCATGATCCCGCCCCGCGCATCCAGCTCGACCATCTCCATCCCGCAGCGCTCCACCATCGTGCCCCGGACCATGGGGGCGACCAGAGCGCGCAGGCGCTCCCCGCTCAGCGGGGCGGACGTGGTCTCGGGCAGATCGCTCAGGGGGCTCATGCCTCGAGCGTGCCACACCCGCCGCCGCCGGCCCGCCGGATCTGCGGACGTCGGCCCGACGTGCGAGACTTCTCCTCATGAGTGCGAGTGACACCGGTGACCAGCGGATCCTCCTGATCGACGGGCACGCCATGGCGTTCCGCGCCTTCTTCGCGCTGCCCGCCGACGGCTTCAGCGACGGGCGCGGGCAGGCGACCAACGCCGTCTACGGCTTCGCACGGATGCTCATCAATGTCGTGTCCTCGGAGCGCCCGACCCACGTCGCGGTCGCCTTCGATCTGCCCGGCGGCACCTTCCGCGACCGCATCTACGACCAGTACAAGGGCGGGCGCGACGTGACGCCGCCCGAGTTCATCGGACAGATCGACCTGATCATGCAGGTCCTCGACGCGCTCGGGGTGCGCTGGCTGACCGTCGAGGACTACGAGGCCGACGACATCATCGCCACGCTCGCCACCCGCACCGCCGCCGAGGGCGGCGAGGCGCTGATCGTCTCCAGCGACCGCGACGCGATCCAGCTGGTCGACGAGAAGGTCACCATGCTGCAGCCGATCAAGGGCGTCACCGAGATGCGCCGGATGACTCCCGCGGCCGTCGAGGAGAAGTACGGGATCCCGCCGGAGCGCTACAGCGATCTCGCCGCCCTGGTCGGCGAGGCCGCCGACAACCTGCCCGGGGTGCCCGGCGTCGGCCCCAAGACCGCCGCGAAGTGGATCGTGAAGTACACGGATCTGCCCGGCATCATCGCCCATGCCGATGAGATCCCCGGCAAAGCCGGCCAGTCGCTGCGCGACCACCTCGAGGACGTCGAGCGCAACCGGCTCATGAACGCCGCGGTCCTCGACCTCGACCTGCCCACCGACCCCGGTCACTACACGCTCGGCGGCGGGGACCGCGGGCGCACCGCCGCGGTGTTCGACGAGCTCGCCTTCGGCGACACCATCCGCCGCGACCTGCCGGCGGTGCTGTTCGGCGAGGACGCGGACGCTCCCGCGGAGCAGGAACCGGTGGCGGAGGTGCTCGAGCTCGACGGCGCGGCCGGCTTGCACGATCTGCTGGGGGAGGGCGCCGGGCCCCTGGCCCTGACCGTCGCCGACGACGTGCGGGGCGGGCCGATGCTCGGGATCGCGACCGGTGAGGCCCGGGCCGCGATCCGCCTCGAACAGCTCGACTCCGATGCCTCCGCCGTGCTGGCCGCGGCGCTCGGCGGCCCGCGGGAGGTCCGCACGGCCGACGTCCCCGCCGTGCGGTCGTGGATGCAGGTCAACGGTTATCCGCTCGGCCGGCAGGCCCGGGACCTGGCCCTGGAGGCCTTCGTGCTGCGTCCGGGGGCGCGCAGCTATGACGCCGAGGCGCTGGGCACCGAGCTCGGCGGTGCCCGCTTCGAACCGCGCCCGCGCAAACCTGCCGATTCGACCCTGGCGAAGGAGACGCCGGAGGTGCGCTCCGGCCACGTCGCCGTCGCGGCCGCCCGGCTCGCCGAGGCCGCCTCGGCGCTGCACCCGGCCGCCGAGGAGCTGGCGCGCCGACAGGGCGAGGAGCCCTGGGCCTCGGGCATCCTCGAGGACCTCGAGCGCCCCCTGCAAGAGGTGCTGGAGACCATGCACGGCCGGGGCATCGCGATCGACCGGGCGGCGCTGGCGGCGCTGCGCGAGGAGTTCGAGGGGTTCGTCGCCCAGGCGAAGCGGGAGGCCGGCGCGATCGTGGGCGAGGAGGTCAACCTCGCCTCGCCCAAGCAGCTCCAGGTGGTGCTGTTCGAGACCCTCGCGCTGCCGACCACGCGGAAGATCTCCTCCGGCCACTCCACCGACGCGGAGTCCCTCACCGACCTCCAGGAGAAGCTGGAGCCGGGATCCTCGGGCCACGACTTCCTGTCCTGGTTGCTGCGCTTCCGGGAGATGAGCAAGCTGACCGGCTACGTCGTCGGCCTGGACAAGGTCCACGACAGCTCCTCGCGGGTGCACACGACCTTCCAGCAGACCGCCGCGGCCACCGGACGGCTCGCCTCCACCGAGCCGAACCTGCAGAACATCCCGGTGCGCACCGCCGAGGGCCAGCGCATCCGTGACGTCTTCGTCGCGGGACAGGGCTACGAGACGCTGCTGACGGCCGACTACTCCCAGATCGAGATGCGCATCATGGCGCACCTGTCCGAGGACGCCGGACTGATCGAGGCCTTCCGGACGGGAGAGGACCTGCACAACTTCGTCGCCTCCCGCGTGTTCGGAGTCTCCCCGGACGCCGTCGATCCGGCGATGCGCTCCAAGACCAAGGCCGTCAGCTACGGCCTCGCCTACGGGCTGAGCGCCTTCGGGCTCTCCCGGCAGCTGCGGATCTCCCGGGCAGAGGCGACCGATCTGCGCGACGGCTATTTCGAGCGCTTCGGCGGGGTGCGGGACTACCTCCGCTCCAGCGTCGAGACGGCCCGGTCCACCGGGTTCACCGAGACCATCCTCGGCCGGCGCCGCTACCTCCCGGACCTCACCTCCGACAACCGCCAGCGCCGGGAGAACGCCGAGCGCGTCGCGCTGAACTCCCCGATCCAGGGCAGCGCCGCCGACATCATCAAGCTCGCGATGCTCGCCGTGGAGCGACGGATGCGCGGCCAGGAGCTCGACTCCAGGATGCTGCTGCAGGTCCACGACGAGCTCGTGGTCGAGGTCGCCCCCGGCGAGCTGGAGACGGTGCGGGAGATCGTGGTCGAGGGCATGGACCGCGCCTATGAGCTCTCCGTCCCGCTGGAGGTCGGCGTCGGCATCGGCGGGACCTGGCGCGAGGCGGCGCACTGACGGCGCGGATCAGGCGAGGACGGGGACGGACCTCACACGGTCCCGCTCCGTCCGGGTGCCCTGGTGCCTCGCGCATCGCGGGGACGGCTGGTAAGGTCGGGGAGGTCTGTGCGCGGGCTGTCCCGCCTGTCGGGAGCCGCCGTGCACGGATGCGCCCCTCGCGGGGCGCTGCACGTCCATCGTTCCTACTCATACCTGTCCCGACGGAGTCCATACCTACATGACCGACACCACGACCCCCCAGATCGCCATCAACGACATCGGCGGCGCCGACGAACTCATGGCTGCCATCGATGCGACCATCAAGTACTTCAACGATGGCGACATCGTCGAGGGCACTGTGGTGAAGGTCGATCACGACGAGGTCCTCCTGGACATCGGCTACAAGACCGAGGGCGTCATCCCCTCGCGCGAGCTGTCCATCAAGCACGACGTCGACCCCGGTGAGGTCGTCGAGGTCGGCGACGAGATCGAGGCCCTGGTCCTCCAGAAGGAGGACAAGGAAGGCCGTCTGATCCTGTCCAAGAAGCGCGCCCAGTACGAGCGCGCCTGGGGCTCGATCGAGCAGATCAAGGAAGACGAGGGCGTCGTCACCGGACGCGTCATCGAGGTCGTCAAGGGCGGCCTGATCGTCGACATCGGCCTGCGCGGCTTCCTGCCCGCCTCCCTCGTCGAGATGCGTCGCGTGCGTGACCTCCAGCCCTACGTCGGCCAGGAGATCGAGGCGAAGATCATCGAGCTCGACAAGAACCGCAACAACGTGGTCCTGTCGCGCCGCGCCTACCTGGAGGAGACCCAGTCCGCGGTCCGCTCCGACTTCCTGCAGACCCTGCAGAAGGGCCAGGTCCGCGAGGGCGCCGTGTCCTCCATCGTCAACTTCGGCGCGTTCGTCGATCTCGGCGGTGTCGACGGCCTGGTGCACGTCTCCGAGCTCTCCTGGAAGCACATCGACCACCCCTCCGAGGTCGTCGAGGTCGGGCAGAAGGTCAACGTCGAGGTGCTCGACGTGGACATGGACCGCGAGCGCGTCTCCCTGTCGCTGAAGGCGACCCAGGAGGATCCGTGGCAGCTGTTCGCCCGCACGCACGCCATCGGCGAGGTCGTCCCGGGCAAGGTCACCAAGCTCGTCCCCTTCGGCGCCTTCGTGCGCGTCGAGGACGGCATCGAGGGCCTGGTGCACATCTCCGAGCTGGCCCAGCGCCACGTGGATCTGCCCGAGCAGGTCGTCACGGTCGACCAGGACGTCTTCGTCAAGGTCATCGACATCGATCTCGAGCGTCGCCGCATCTCGCTGTCGCTGAAGCAGGCCAATGAGGGCGTGGATCCGGAGGGTGACGACACCACCTTCGACCCGGCCCTGTACGGCATGGCCGCGGAGTACGACGAGAACGGCGAGTACAAGTACCCCGCCGGCTTCGACCCGGAGACCAACGAGTGGCTCGAGGGCTACGAGGCCCAGCGCGAGGAGTGGGAAGGCCAGTACGCGGCCGCCTACGAGCGCTGGACCGCCCACAAGGCACAGGTCGCCGAGGCGATCAAGGCCGACGAGGAGTCCGCGAACGCGCCGGCCGTCGAGTCGTCGTCCTCCTCGTCCTCGTCCTCCTCCTCGACCCCGGCGGCTGCGCCCGCGGCGCAGTCCTCCTACCAGTCGAGCACCACGGACGAGGGCACCCTGGCCTCCGACGAGGCCCTGGCCGCCCTGCGCGCCAAGCTCACCGGCAACTGATCGACTGATCCGACCGTCGCACGCAGCGGCCCGGCCCCGAGGGGGTCGGGCCGCTGCGTCGTTCCCGGGTCGGACTCCGGGAACGTCCTCGACGCGCCCCGAACGTCCCTGCATCCGAGGGCTCTCGCAGGGCACACTGGTGCCATGACCACCGCGCTCGATGACCATCCGATCCATTCCTGGCTCACCGACATGGACGGGGTGCTCGTCCACGAGCAGTCCGCCCTGCCCGGGGCGGCCGACTTCATCGCGGCGCTGCAGCGCTTCGGGCGGCCCTTCCTGGTGCTCACCAACAACTCCATCTTCACGCCCCGGGACCTGCGTGCCCGCCTGTCCCGCAGCGGCTTCGACATCCCCGAGGAGTCGATCTGGACCAGCGCCCTGGCCACCGCCCGCTTCCTCGCCGAGCAGGCCCCCGGCTCCGCCGCCTATGTGATCGGTGAGGCCGGTCTCACCAGTGCGATGCACGAGGAGGGGTTCATCCTCGCCGACAGCGACGTCGAGTTCGTGGTGCTGGGGGAGACCCGCACCTATTCGTTCGAGTCGATCAGCCGTGCCATCCGCCTGATCACGAACGGGGCGAAGTTCATCGCCACCAACCCGGACGTCACCGGACCCAGCGCGGAGGGGCCGCTGCCGGCCACGGGCTCCGTCGCCGCCATGATCACGGCGGCCACGGGCATCCACCCGTACTACATCGGCAAGCCGAACCCGCTCATGATGCGCACCGCGCTGAACCGCATCGGTGCCCACTCCGAGACCTCTGTGATGATCGGGGATCGGATGGACACCGACGTGAAGTCGGGTCTCGAGGCGGGCATGCGGTCCGTGCTGGTGCTCACGGGCTCCACCAGCGAGGACGAGATCGCGCAGTACCCCTACCGTCCCACCGCCGTTCTGGACGGCATCGCCGACGTCGTCCCGCTCGTCGAGGCGCTCACCCCGCTGGAGTCCGTCGAGCTCGACGAGGACTGAGCGCGGGCGCCCCCGTCCGGCCGCGCCGCCGACGGCGGACTCCCGCCACCGTGCGTGATGACGATGTGCAGGCCCCGTGGACGTCCCGGCGAGGGTGCTTGACCCGTCCGCCCCGCTCTGGAAAGGTCATGCCTGACCCGAGAACCGGTCAAGGAACGGTCAAGTCGTGTCGAGCGCAAGCTCGTCGACGTCGACCGTTCCGCCCGGCGGGTCCCCGGGACGCCAAGGGGCGCCCCGGCCGCAGAGCGAAGGAGACGACGATGACTCGCCGACATCCGATCAGGGCCGTGGCCGCGCTGGGACTGTCCGCCCCGCTGGTGATGGGACTGACCCTCGCCGGGGGAACCCTCGCCTCCGCCGACCCGGCTCCGCGGCCCGCCGCCGAAGCGTCCCGGGAGGCACCCCACGAGGCATCCGGCGAGGCCGACCACCGCACCGACGCCCCGACGGACGTGTTCACCACGGGCCCGGAGGTCTTCACGCCGCAGCAGCGGGCCGATGGGGACACCTCCGTGTCCGCGGCCGTCCTCGGCGAGCGGCTCGGGGACCGCGCCGGCGATCCGGGGGCAGAGGATCGGGCCGACTGCGCCGGGGGCCTCGATCTGAACGACGCGGCCACCGCGGTGCCCTGCACGGTGACCGGCGCCGACGGCGCGGAGGAGACCTTCTATGCCTATATGGCTCCCGCTGCCGTCGCGGACACCGACTACGCCCTCTACTTCTCCCAGGGCGCCCCGCTGTCGACCGAGGCTGCGACGGCCCTGAACGACGGCCTGAACGGCACCGGTGCCTACCCGGTCTTCGACGAGACCGACCCCGACACTCCGCGGGTGCTGGACCGGACGCTCGCCGCCGAGCGGGCGAACTACGTGCTGGACGGCGTCGGCCGGGACGACCTGGTCGTCGAGTCCGTCGCGGCGGAGGTCGATCTCCGCGAGGCCGAGCCGGTCTCGGGCACGGCGGTGGAGACGGCATCCGGCCGCTCCGTGGAGGTGACCCTGCTGCCGATCCCCACCGACGGGGAGGCTCCGGGGATGCTGGTGAGCATCGAGGGCCCGTGAGCCGTCCGTCGTGAGCTCCGCCCGGCGTCGCGCCGTCGCCCGGGCGGGGCGCCGAGGCGGCGCACGCCCGGCGGACGACGACTCCTCTCCTCAGCGCCGCATGAGAGGATCGGGGCCATGTTGCGCTGGCTCACGGCCGGGGAGTCCCACGGCCCGTCCCTCATCTCCCTGCTCGACGGCGTCCCCGCCGGTGTCGAGCTGACCAGTGACGATCTGAAGGCGGCCCTGGCGCGTCGCCGGCTCGGACACGGCCGCGGCAGCCGCCAGAAGTTCGAGCAGGATGTCCTGCGGATCCACGGCGGCCTCCGTCACGGGCGCACCCTCGGCTCCCCGCTGGCGATCGAGATCGCCAACTCGGAATGGCCGAAGTGGGAGAAGGTCATGAGCGCCGATCCGGTGCCGCGGGAGGACCTCGTGGTCGACGCCGGCACCGGGGACGAGCGCGAGATCGCCCGCAACCGGGCCCTGACCCGGCCGCGCCCCGGCCACGCCGACCTCTCCGGCATGCTCAAGTACGGCTTCGACGAGGCCCGTCCGATCCTCGAGCGCGCCAGCGCCCGGGAGACCGCGGCCCGCGTGGTCGCCGGCCGCGTCGCGAGCGCGATCCTCGAGCAGACCGCCGGGATCCGACTGGTCTCCCACACCCTCGCCGTCGGCACCGTCCGCGTTCCCGAGGACGCCCCCCTGCCGACGCCGGACGACGACGCCGCGCTGGACGCCGACCCGCTGCGCTGCTTCGATCCCGGGACCTCGGAGGCGATGGTCGCCGAGGTCGACGCGGCGAAGGCCGACGGAGACACCCTCGGCGGCGTCGTCGAGGTCCTCGCCTACGGCGTCCCCGTGGGGCTGGGATCCCACACCCAATGGGATCGCAAGCTCGACGGCCGCCTCGCCCAGGCCGTCATGTCCATCCAGGCCATGAAGGGCGTCGAGATCGGGGACGGCTTCGCCACCGCCGCCCGCCGCGGCTCCGCCGCGCACGACGAGATCCTCGCCGCCGGGGACGAGGGCGGCACCACGGCGACCCCGCGCGCCACCAACCGCGCCGGCGGCCTCGAGGGCGGCATGAGCAACGGCCAGGTGATCCGCGTGCGCGGCGCCCTGAAGCCGATCTCGACCGTGCCGCGCGCCCTGCGCACGATCGACGTCGCCTCCGGCGAGCAGACGACCGCGAACCATCAGCGCTCCGACACGTGCGCCGTCGCCCCCGCTGCCGTCATCGCGGAGGCCGTGGTCGCCCTCGCCCTGGTGGACGCCCTGCTCGAGAAGACCGGCGGCGACAGCGTCGAGGAGATCCGCGCGCACCTCGAGGGCACCGTCTCGCTGCAGTCGAGGATCGTGGGCGGCCGCGCGGGCGGGGCCTCGTGACGGGACCCGCCGTCATCCTGCTCGGCGCGATGGGCGCGGGCAAGACCAGCGTCGGCCGGGAGCTCGCCGCCCGGTTGGACCTGCCCTTCGACGACCTCGACGCGATGATCGTCGCCGAGGCCGGACGTCCCATCCCGGACATCTTCGCGCACGATGGCGAGGACGGCTTCCGTCGGCTCGAGGCGGCGGTGCTCGAACGGGCCCTGAGCGCATCCCGGGGCACCCGCGGCGTGCTCTCCCTCGGCGGCGGAGCCGTCATGGCCCCGGAGTCCCGGGAGCGCCTGCGGGGCGGGCCCATCGTGCTGCTCGAGGTCGAGGAGCAGGTGGCGGCCGTGCGGCTCGGCCGTGGCCACGGACGCCCGATGCTCGCCGGGGGAGAGGACCCCATGATCCGCTGGCGCGAGCTCGCCGCCGAGCGCGGCCCCGTCTACCGGGAGCTGGCTCGATGGCGCATCGACGCCGGACGCGGGACCGCCCCGGCGGTCGCGCGCGCCATCACCGACATGATGGGCCAGGACCTGCTGTCCGGCCCCGAGGAGAAGAACGCATGAGCACGACCGTGATCCCCGTGACCACCCCGACCGGCGGCTACGACGTCCGCGTGGGCCGGGGAGTCCTCGCCGACGTCCCGGGCCTGGTCCCGCAGCGGACCCGGCGCGTGGTGATCGTCCACCAGCCGAGCCTGCGCGAGGTCGCCGAGGAGGTCCGCGCCGCGATCGCGGAGACCGGACGGGACGCCTTCGCCGCCGAGGTGCCCGACGGGGAGGAGGCCAAGACCGCGCAGGTCGCCGGCTTCCTCTGGGGCGTGTGCGGGCAGGCCGAGATCGGACGCCAGGACCTCGTCATCGGCCTCGGCGGCGGGGCCGCCACCGACCTGGCCGGCTTCGTCGCCGCCTCCTGGCTGCGCGGCGTGGACGTGCTGCAGATCCCCACCACCGTGGCCGCCATGGTCGACGCCGCCGTCGGCGGGAAGACCGGGATCAACACGGCCGAGGGCAAGAACCTCGTCGGCGCCTTCCATCCGCCGCTGGCGGTGATCGCCGACCTCGACGTGCTCGCCGGGCTCGGGGCGCACGACGTCGCCGCCGGTCTCGCCGAGGTCGTCAAGGGAGGGTTCATCGCCGACCCCCGCATCCTCGAGATCATCGAGGAGGACCCGGCCGCGGTGCTCGACGTCGGAACCGATGCCTTCCGCGAGGTCGTCGAGCGCAAGATCCGGATCAAGGCGGAGATCGTCTCCGCGGACCTGACCGAGCAGGGTGAGCGCGAGATCCTCAACTACGGGCACACGCTCGCCCACGCTATCGAGCGCAACGAGCGCTACCAGTGGCGTCACGGCGCCGCGGTGTCCGTCGGCATGATGTTCGCCGCGGAGCTCTCGCACCTGGCCGGCAAGCTCTCGGAGGCCGAGGTGGACCGGCACCGCCAGGTCCTCACCTCGCTGGGGCTGCCCACCACGTACCGCGACCGGCAGTGGCCCAAGCTCGAGGACGCCATGAAGCGTGACAAGAAGACCCGCGCTGGCCTGCTGCGGTTCGTGGTGCTGGACCGGATCGGATCCGTCTCCCGCCTCGAGGGGCCCGACCCCGCGCTGCTGCTGTCCGCCTACGCCGCCATCACGGCAGACTGAGGAGGAGACCGTGAACGACATCGCTGCGAGGACCGCGACGGTCCGAGGCATCGAGCTGGGCCGCGCCCGGCCCGAGATCATCGTGCCGCTGGTCGGCGACGACCACGAGGCGCTGCTGGCCCAGGCCGACGCCGCGGTCGCGACCCCGGCGCGGATCCTCGAGTGGCGGATCGACCGCTTCCGCCCGGACCTCGAGGACGCCGAGGAGCACCGGGAGTCCGTGCTGTCCTCGCTGTCTCCTCTGCGGGCCGCGCTCGGGCCGGACAAGGCCCTGCTGGCCACGTACCGCACGGCCGCGGAGGGCGGGGGCCGACAGCCCCGCGACACCGACCTCGCCATCCTGCTGGAGGCCCTCATGGGCTCGCGACGGGCCGGGACGCAGTCCCAGGTCGACCTGATCGACGTGGAGACCTCCCGATCCCCGGAGATGGTCTCGCGGGTGATCGCGACCGCGCACCGCAACGGCGTGGTCATCATCGGCTCCCATCACGACCTCGAGGGGACCGGGGACGAGGACGAGCTCATCGAGCGGATGCGCGCCCAGCGCGCTCTCGGCGCCGACGTCCCCAAGATCGCCGTCACCCCGCACAGCGCGCGCGACGTGCTGACCCTGCTGTCGGCGAGCCTCACGGTCGCCGCCGAGGGGCAGGGACCGCACATCGCGATCGCCATGGGGTCGCTCGGCGTGGTCAGCCGCGTCTCGGCGGAGACCTTCGGCAGCGCCGCGACCTTCGCGTCCGTCGGGCGCGGCTCCGCCCCCGGCCAGCTCGAGGCCGACGACGTTGCCCTGATGCTGGAGCGCCTGCGCCCCTGACGTCTCAGCGCGCTCGGGAGCCCTCCGGTCCGGGATCGTCAGGGGGCTCCTCGTCCGTGCTGCCCGTGCTCTCCGTGCTCTCCGTGCTGCCCGTCTGCGGGAACTCGACGTCCTCGCCGTCGTGCTCGGCGAAGGTGCGCTCGGCGTACTCGCCGGCGTCGACGTCCAGGAAGCCGATGTCGTCGGCCAGGTCGTCCACCGTGGCATCGACCACGGGGATCGCGCCGGTCTCGTGCGCCACCCGCTCCCGCTCGGAACGTCGGGTGCGGCGCACCAGCGCCTTCAGCTGGGAGGCGGACATCGTCACCTGCCACTCGCTGTGCGCGGGCAGCGACCAGCGGCGCCAGGCCGCGAGCCCCGCCAGCAGGGCCCCGATCCCGACGGCCACCAGGACGTACGGGGAGGGGATCCCGAGTGCGACGACCCCCCAGGTGCCGACGGCCGTGACCAGCGCGCCGGTCGCATAGAGGGGGCCGCCGCCGAAGATCGCGGGGACGCGCCCCACCAGCACATCGCGGATCACCCCGCCGCCCACGGCGCTGACGACGCCCAGCAGGATCGCCGGCAGCGGATCCAGGCCGTAGCCGATCGACTTCGCCGTGCCGGTCGCCGCCCACAGCGCCATCGCGGCGATGTCCAGCACGGAGACCAGGTGCCGCCACCACGCCCCCTCGGCCGTGATCAGATAGGCGAACAGCGATCCGCCCAGCGCGCAGGCCAGGTACCAGCCGCCGTCGAAGGCCGCCGGGGTGCCGTAGTCGAGGATCAGATCACGCACCAGGCCCCCGCCCAGGCCCGCGACGATCCCGATGAATGCGAAGCCGACGGCGTCGAAGTTCAGCCGAGCCGCCAGCGCCCCGGCGGCCACACCCATGACGGCCACGCCGATCAGGTCCAGCACGCGCAGCAGGTCGTTGGTCACGAGCAGTTCGAGGGGGTCCACGGATTCGACGGTAGTCCTCCGGCCGCCCCGGGGCATGCCTCCCCGTACGATCGGAGCATGACACCGGCCACCTCCGCATCCCTGACGCGTCTCGGCCTGACCGGCGGCATCGGATCCGGGAAGTCCACGGTCGCGGCGCTCTGGCGGGCGGCGGGCCACCGGGTGATCGACCTGGATGCCTATTCCCGCGCGGTCCTCGACGTGCCGGGCGAGGGGGTCGAGGAGGCCGTGGCCCGTTTCGGCGAGGGACTGCGCACCCCGGCAGGCACCATCGATCGTGCCGCCCTGGCGTCGATCGTCTTCGCCGACCCGGCGGCGCGCGCCGATCTGGAGGAGATCGTGCTGGGCCGCGTGGATCGCGCGGTCGGCGCCGAGGAGCGCCAGGCGGCCGATGCGGGCGAGCTCTTCGTGATCCACGACAGCCCGCTGCTGCTGGAGAAGCATCAGGAGGCCGGCTACCGGGCGGTCGTCGCCGTGCTCGCCCGGCGCGAGGACCGCATCGAGCGAGTGATGCGGGACCGCGGCAAGGACCGCGCCTATGTCGTCTCGATCATGGCCGCCCAGGTCACCGACCTGGATCGGATCCGGCGCGCGGATCGCCTGGTGCTGAACACCTCCGGGCGCGACGTCCTGGCCGATCGCGCCGAGCACGCCCTGGCCGTCGTCACGGCCGGGCTCGGGGATCTCGCGGATTCCGCCGTGCGCTGACCGTGCGGCCCGACCGTGTCGCCCGTCGGCCCCGGGTCGTAGGCTCGTCCCATGCGTCCTGTCACCGATCTGGTCCGTGCCGAGCATCCCTTCGAAGTCGTCTCCGAGTACAACCCCTCGGGCGACCAGCCGCGCGCGATCGCCGACCTCACCCGCCGCATCAACGATGGGGAGCAGGACGTCGTGCTGCTGGGTGCGACGGGCACCGGCAAGTCCGCCACGACGGCGTGGCTGATCGAGCAGGTCCAGCGCCCCACTCTGGTGATGGCCCACAACAAGACCCTCGCCGCGCAGCTGGCCAGCGAGTTCCGGGAGCTGCTGCCGCACAACGCGGTGGAGTACTTCGTCTCCTACTACGACTACTACCAGCCGGAGGCGTACGTCCCGCAGTCGGACACGTACATCGAGAAGGACTCCTCGGTCAACGCCGAGGTGGAACGCCTGCGGCACAGCGCGACCAACTCCCTGCTGACCCGCCGCGACGTGGTGGTGGTCTCCTCGGTCTCCTGCATCTACGGCCTGGGCACCCCGCAGGAGTACGTCGACCGCATGGCGCAGCTGTCCCGCGGCCAGCAGCTGGACCGCGACGAGCTGCTGACCCGCTTCGTGGACATGCAGTACGACCGCAACGATGTCGCCTTCGAGCGCGGCACCTTCCGGGTGCGCGGCGACACCGTCGAGATCATCCCGATGTACGAGGAGCTCGCCATCCGCGTCGAGTTCTTCGGCGACGAGATCGATGCGCTGTACACGCTGCACCCGATGACGGGGGAGGTGATCCGCGAGGAGGACCACATCCACATCTTCCCCGCTTCCCACTACGTCGCCGGCCCCGAGCGGCTGACCCGTGCGATCGGGACGATCGAGGTCGAGCTCGGCGAGCGCCTCGAGGAGCTCGAGAGCCAGAACAAGCTGCTCGAGGCGCAGCGGCTGCGCATGCGCACCACCCATGATCTGGAGATGCTGCGGCAGATGGGCTCGACCAACGGCGTCGAGAACTACTCCCGTCACCTCGACGGGCGCGATCCCGGCACGGCGCCGAACACCCTCATGGACTACTTCCCCGAAGACTTCCTGCTGGTCATCGACGAATCTCATGTGACCGTCCCGCAGATCGGTGCCATGTTCGAGGGGGACCGCTCCCGCAAGCGCACCCTGGTCGACTTCGGCTTCCGCCTGCCCAGCGCGCTGGACAACCGCCCGCTGACCTTCGCCGAGTTCACCGAGCGCACCGGGCAGACCGTCTACCTCTCCGCGACGCCCGCCGACTACGAGCTGGGCAGGTCCGACGGGTACGTCGAGCAGATCATCCGCCCCACCGGCCTGGTGGATCCCGAGGTGATCGTCAAGCCCGTCAAGGGCCAGATCGACGATCTGCGCGAGGAGATCGACAAGCGGGTCCAGCGCGACGAGCGCGTGCTGGTGACCACGCTGACCAAGCGGATGGCGGAGGATCTGACGGATTTCCTGCTGGAGAACGGGGTGCGCGTGCAGTACCTGCACTCCGACGTCGACACCCTGCGCCGCATCGAGCTGCTGCGCTCGCTGCGCCAGGGCGAGTTCGACGTGCTGGTGGGCATCAACCTGCTGCGTGAGGGCTTGGACCTGCCCGAGGTCTCGCTGGTGGCGATCCTCGATGCCGACAAGGAGGGGTTCCTGCGCTCGCGCACCTCGCTGATCCAGACCATCGGCCGTGCGGCCCGCAACGTCTCCGGGCAGGTCCACATGTACGCGGACACCGTCACCGACTCGATGCAGTCCGCGATCGACGAGACCAACCGGCGCCGCGAGAAGCAGATCGCGTTCAACACCGAGAACGGCATCGACCCGACTCCGCTGCGCAAGCGGATCGCGGACGTGACCGACATGCTCGCCCGCGAGGACATCGACACCGACACGCTGATGGCGACCGACTACCGCTCCGGGAAGGAACGAGTCTCCCGGGACAAGGCGCGCGCCAACGCCGTGGACGCCGTCAGCGGCCGCACGGTCGACCTCGGGGACGATCCGGTCGGTTCCCTGACCGGCATGATCGACGAGATGACCGGCCAGATGCACCAGGCCGCCGAGACCCTCCAGTTCGAGCAGGCGGCCCGTCTGCGGGACGAGGTCCAGGAGCTGAAGAAGGAGCTGCGCGCGATCCAGCGGTCCTGAGCGGGCCGCGCGGGGACCGTCCAGGACGCTCCCCGTGGAGATCGGTGAACTCGGGCGCAGCGGGGCGGTGGGGGTTCACTCCGAGGTCGCCGAGGAGCACGACCTGGTCGTGGTCGACACACGCCCCGCGCCCGAGCGGGATTCCGCTCGCTCGAGGCCTTTCACGCGAGCAGAGGCCTGTCAGCCGACCACCAGGTCCTGATGGCCGTCCATCGCTTCCCGAGCCATGTCGAGATGCCCTGCATGGACCGCGGTCTCGTCGATCACCCGCAGCAGGATCTCCCATCCCGTCAGGAGTCGAGGCGCGTCGAACACCTCGACGGGCGGCCACCACAGGGGCGGTGCGTTCAGATCGGCCCGGGCGAGGGCCGCGTCACCGAGGGCTGTCTCACGTCGGTACGCCTCGCGGAGCGCGGGTCCGGGCAACGGCGGCGCGCGCCAGCCGTCCCGGAGCTGATCGATCGCGGTGCCGTCGCCGCCCAGCACTGCGCGGAGCCAGAAGCTCTCGACGTCATGGATCAGGTGGCTGAGCATCGAGCGCGGCGTCCAGCCGGACGGAGCTGCGACATGATCGAGCTCCGACTCACCCAGCCCGTCGATCGTGCGCAGCACATGGTCTCGATGCCGTACGAGGTCGCGCAGCGCGAGGGAGCGGGCGACCGATTCCTGTGCGGAGTCCGTCATGCTGGTCCTATCTCAGGGGCGGCAGGGCCGGGGGAGCGGGGACGGCCCCCGGGAGACGCGCGCTCCCAGGAGGCGACGGCCCCGGGCACAACGGTGAACAGCGGATGGGGCTCGGGCGCCGCGAGGCGCCGCACTCGCTGCCAGCGTACCGGGTCGCGCTGCTCGAGCTTCGCCAGCAGATGCTCCCATTCACAGGCGAGCTGACCGTCAGGGACGGGGATCCGCGCCGGGCGCGCCCCGCCGTTCGGCGCCTCGTCGATCCGGGTGCGATCGAAGCGGTATCCCCGCGCCGTGGCCTCCTCGGCCAGGACGTCGAGATAGGCACCGAGGGCTGCGAGCGGATCGACCTGCGCCCGGAACCGCTCGAGCTGCGGGTGGGAACGGTAGCCGCGCGTGCGGCCGGCGAGCACCGCCTGGGCCAGCAGTGATTCGCGCCAGCAGCCCGTGAGGCCCTGGCGCTCGAGGTGTCGGGGGTGCAGTGACCAGAGGCGCATCTGCCCATCCTCCTGCACCTCGTGGATCCGGGCCAGCGGACTGCGGCCCGCACCGTGTCCGGCCCGGTGCACGGGCCATGTCCTTCCGCGCGGGATGCCGATGGGGGGACTATCCGCCACCCATGAGGTCCCCACCGGACGTCGCCGGGGATGCGATCTTCGGTCGGGTGACGTGCTGAGGCCGCTTCGATACGGTGAAGTCCGCACCGAGGCGGTCGCCGAGAGCGTCCACCTCTGACACCGACACTCAGGAGCGACCTGACCGATGCCTGCAGCACGACGCGACCAGATCCTTCCCCTCGCCGTCGGGGGAGCGGCCGCGGCCGCTCTCGGCATGGTCCCGCTGCATCGGCTGCCGCGCCCGGTGCAGGTCGCCTATGTCCTCGTCCCGGCGGTGCTCACCGCCACGATCACCTACGCTGCCGAGGGGGCGCGGAGCCCCCGGCAGGTGGACGGGACAGCGACGACGCCCCTGGCCCAGGCTCCAGCCCGAACCCCGGCTTCCGCGTCGGCCGCGGAGGATGCGCAGCCCACCGACGGCGAGAGCAGCAGGTCGCAGCCGTGGTTCGCCCGATTCGGCCTGTCCGTCGGGCTCGGCGCCGTCGTCGCCGGAGGGGGTGTCGCCGCGATCCGGATCGACCATCGGGTGGAGAACGCTCTGCGATCCCGCGGTGTGCCGTCGCCACGCCTGGTCATCGGACTCGCGACCGGGGTTCTCACCGTCGCCTCGGTGGCGATCGATGATTCCGGGGACTCCGAGGGGTGACCGGCGCCCGGTCGGATGCGATGGAGCCCTCATGGACATTCGGCCCTCAGGGATCACGCGGCAGATTCCAGCACGCTGCTGCAGAGAGCATCGACGCAGTCTGCGAGCCGGAAGCGTGCGCCGCCCGTCGTCGCAGCGATGCGCTCGGGATCGGTGTCCTGCCCCGCGCTGGAGACGGTGGGGGCGTCGGGCCGCACGCGCACGGACTCGTGCAGGGCGGGCCAGCGAGCCTGGACGGAGTGGGCCGCACGGTCCAGCACCTGGAAGCGCGGCGCGAGCGGGGTCGCGCGAGCTGTGTCGGGGACGAGGCGGAGTCCGCCTTCGTGAACCATCACATGGTGGCGTCGGCACAGCAGGGCCAGGCCCTCGATGTCGGTTGCTCCGCCCTCTGACCAGGGCGTGGTGTGGTGGGCGTCGAGGTGACGGCTCTGATGGCAGCCGGGGAAGCTGCAGACACCGTCGCGCAGGCGCAGGGCGCGCCGCTGGGCTCGGGATGCGAGACGTCGGGACCTGCCCAGGTGCAGCACCTCGCCCCCGGCATCGGTGATCATCAGCGCGACCTTTCCGGTGCAGGCCAACCGCTCCGCCGTGCGGGGCTCCAGAGGCCCCTGTCCGACGACGCCGCAGCGCGGGGGCGTTCCTGCGGGAACGTCGGCGGCGGCGCCGGTCCCGGGTGTCGGGACCGGTGCGAGGTCGGGGCCGACGGCGGCCGACGCAAGGGAGGGCTCAGACGTTCCCGCGGGAACGTCTGGAGCGAGGGCGTGCTCGGGCGTTCCCGCGGGAACGTGGTCGGTGAGCGTGTCGGCGCTGACCTCGACGATGACCAGATGGCGGTCCTCCCCGGAACGGTCGTCCGGTTCGGCGTCGAGAAAGGTGCGGGCGATGTCGTGCAGGGCATCCGCTTTGCGCTGTTCCAGGGTCGGGGTGGCGCTGATCTCCGCCGCCTTCGCCGCGAGGTCATCGGGGCTCGGCTCCGCGGCACCGCTGCTCGACAGATCCTCGGCGTCGGATTCTGCCATCGAGGGGTCGTGACCGTCGCGGTCCAGGGCCAGGTCCAGAGCGGTGACCACCTCGGCGCCCATCTCGGCCGGCAGCACTGCCCGGATCTCGACCATGCCGTCCCCGCGGGTCTGCCAGCGGGCCTCGCGGATCGCGTCCTGTTCGAGGCGGCTGCCGTCGACGGCGCGGAAGGAGGAGATGGCCCGGGCGAGTTGGGAGGCGGTCATCGCCCGGGCCATCTCCACCAGCATGGTCTCGTCGACGCGCCCGACGACGCGGGTGATCTCTCGGACCTTGGAGTAGGACAGCCGACCGGCCCGGAACTCCTCGACGGTCAGCGGCATCTCCGGCAGGGCCCGGGACACCCGCACGTGCTCGCGAGAGGTGCCCGGGGTCATCGAGCACGCCCAGGCGAGCCAGTGGGCCGTGGACTTCAGGCCCACGAAGCACCTCGTCCCATCGCGAGCGTCGAAGTCGGCGACCATCAGCAGCAGTTCGCAGGTGGCTTCGGCGATCAGAGCCGCCTGCTGCTGGATCTGCTGCCCCAGTTCCTCGGCCTCCGGCCGGGCGAGACGGTGGGGACGGGGTGAATCCGACTGATCGGGTCTCGGGGGCAGCGGGGTGAGGGTCATGACGGTCTCCAACCGGCGGGGGTTCTGGACTGCAGTCCCAGTGCACCAGAGGGCACCGACATCCGAGACAGGAGACCGAGCGCTGTGGACCGACGCGGGGTGGGGAGGATGGTGTCTGGGAGCTGGGAGCTGGGAGCTGGGAGCTGGGAGCTGGGAGCTGGGAGCTGGGAGCTGGGAGCTGGGAGCTGGGAGCTGGGAGCTGGGAGCTGGGAGCCGGCCCCGATGGGCTCACTTCGCCGGCGAGCGCTCCGTGATCGTCAGGTCCAGCGGGAAATCGACGACGCTGCCGGGGAACAGCAGACGTCCGGCCGCTTCGGCGGAAGTCAGGATCGCCGAGGCGGCGGCGTCGGCCTGCGCGGCCGGGGCATGAACGATCACCTCGTCGTGCAGGAAGAAGACGAGGTGGGCCCGTCGGGCGAACACCGGGCCCGAGGGCGTCGCCTGCTCCGCCTCCGGGACCGGATCGAAACCGGCCAGGGACAGCCGCAGCGCCGCGAGCCAGGACAGCGCCCATTCCGCGGCCGTGCCCTGGACGACGAAGTTGCGGGTGAACCGGCCCCGGTCGCGGGCCGCACGCCGTGCGCGCTCCTGCTCTCCCGAGGCGGCATCGGGGAGGTTCGCGGTGGTCTGCGCGCGGGTCCACTCGGCCTCCGGGGCGGGGGAGGAGCGGCCCAGCCAGGTCGAGACGGTCCCGCCCCGCTCCCCGGTGGCGGCGGCCTCGTCGACCAGGCGCATCGCCGCGGGGAAGTTCCGCCGCAGCCGCGGCACCACCCGGCCGCTGTCCCCCGTGGTGCCGCCGTACAGCGCGCCGAGCACTCCTACCTTGGCCTCCTGGCGGGTCTCGACCACGCCGGCGTCGACGATGCCCGCATAGAGGTCGCGATCCGCGCCCGCGGCCGCCATCGCGCTGTCGCCGGACATCGCGGCCAGCACGCGCGGTTCCAGCTGGGACACGTCGGCACTGACCAGACGCCAGCCCTCGTCGGCCCGCAGTGCGGGGCGCAGCTGGCGCGGGATCTGCAGCGCCCCGCCGCCACTGGCCGCCCAGCGGCCCGTGACCACGCCGCCGGGGACGTAGACGGGCCGGTATCGGCCGTCGTCGACCCACTCGTCCAGCCAGGTCCAGCCGTTGGCGGTCAGCAGGCGGGACATCTTCTTGTAGCGCAGCAGCGGCTCGATCGCCGGGTGGTCGTGCTCCAGCAGCTCCCACTGCGAAGTGGACTCGACGTCGATCTCCGCCCGGTGCAGGGCGCGCAGGAGCTTCGGCGGGGAGTCGATGCTCAGCGTCGGGTCACCGAGCGCGCTGCGCACCTCCGCGGCGGCCTCGACCATCCGCGCCGGCGCCTGCCCGGTGCCCGGGCGGGGGCCGAGCGCCTCGGCGAGGATGCGGTCGTGCTCGGCGACGTCCCAGGGGACCCCTGCGGCGTGGAGCTCGGCGGCCACCAGCGCCCCGGCCGATTCGGCCGCCACCAGCAGTCGCAGCCGGCCCGGATCGGCGGAGCCATCGGTCGCCGCGCGGTGCCGGGCGAACTCGGCGAGCGACTCCTCGAGGTCGTGCGGGACTCCACCGCTGCTCGCCGAGGCGTCCAGGTCGAACAGCGTCGCGCCCTGGTCCGGGGCCGCCTCGAGGCCCTGGTCGATGGGGGCGTCCCATGCCGTCGCCGCGCGCACCGGCCCAGGATCCTCCACGAGCTGCGAGTGACGCAGGATCACGTGGATCAGACGCAGGTCGTGGCAGCGGGAGACAGTCACCCCGGCCGCCAGGAGCTGCGGATACCAGGAGGCCGTGTCGCTGAAGACCCAGCGCGGTCGATGCGCGCCCTCGTGGTGCCGGGCGTGCTCGGGCCACTGCTCGGCGGTGAGGTGCGCGGTCTGCAGCTCGCCGCCGTCGGCGTCGAGGTCGACCACCGTCACCGCACCGCGGGCCCCGCGGCCCACGACGGACCAGACCGGGGCCTGCTGGCTCACCAGCCCCGCTCGCGCCACTCGGGCAGCGACGGGCGCTCCGCGCCGAGGGTGGTGTCGTCCCCGTGCCCGGGGTAGACCCAGGTGGCGTCGGGAAGACGGTCGAACACGCGGCGCTCGACGTCCTCGATCAGCTGCGTGAAGCGCTCGGGATCCGAGTCGGTGTTGCCCACGCCGCCGGGGAACAGCGAATCGCCCGTGAAGAGGTGGTGCGTCTCGGTGCCCTCCTCATCGGCGCCGCGCCACAGCACGGCGACCGAGCCCGGCGTGTGGCCGCGCAGCGCGATGATCTCGACCTGCTGCTCGCCGACCTCGAGCACGTCCCCGTGGGAGAGCGGGTGATCGGTGGCGGTCATGATCCGTTCGGCGTCCGGGCCGCCGGCCGCCGTGCGCGCGCCGGTGGCGGCGGACAGCTCGGCGAGCGCCCCGATGTGGTCGTGATGGCTGTGGGTGGTGACGATCAGGTCCAGCTGCTCCTGCTCGGACCCCTCGGCGACCAGACGGCGCAGCCGCTCCGGCTCGGCGGCCGCATCGATCAGCAGCTGCGCGCCGGTCGACCGGCAGGTCAGCAGATAGGTGTTGTTGTTCATCGACCCCACCGAGGCCTTGCGGATCTGCAGCCCGGGAAGGGTGCGCAGAGCGCTGTCACCATGGGGTTCGACGTGTCCGGTGTACTCGTTGGCGACCATGCCCCCAGTATGTCGCGTCTCTCCCCGGCGAACAACTGTTCGAACGTCGGTGACGCTCGTAGGATGTCCGGGTGACTGATTCCCTCGTCGTCCGCGGTGCGCGCGAGCACAACCTCAAGAACATCGACATCGATATCCCCCGGGACCGCCTGGTGGTCTTCTCCGGGCTGTCCGGATCCGGTAAGAGCTCCCTGGCCTTCGACACCATCTTCGCCGAGGGCCAGCGCCGGTACGTGGAGTCGTTGTCGGCCTATGCCCGGCAGTTCCTGGGGCAGATGGACAAGCCCTCGGTCGATCTCATCGAGGGGCTCTCCCCGGCGGTCTCCATCGACCAGAAGTCCACCAACCGCAACCCGCGCTCGACGGTCGGCACGATCACGGAGATCTACGACTACCTGCGCCTGCTGTTCTCGCGCACCGGCGTCCAGCACTGCCCGATCTGCGGCGAACCGGTCAGCTCCTCCTCGGCCGAGCAGATCGTCGACACCCTGCTCGAGCAGAGCGAGGGCACCCGCTTCCAGCTCCTGGCCCCGGTCGTGCAGGGCCGCAAGGGCGAGCACGTCGATCTGATCAGCGCGCTGCGCTCCCAGGGCTACGCCCGCGCCCGGGTCGACGGGACCACCCGGCGCCTGGACGAGGAGATCAGCCTCGAGAAGAACATCAAGCACACCATCGAGGTGGTCGTGGACCGCCTCGCGGCCAAGCCCGACGCGCGCCGCCGCCTCACCGACTCGGTCGAGACCGCGCTGCGTCTGGCCGAAGGCATCGTGGTGGTCGACTTCGTGGACCTCGAGGAGGGCTCCGAGGACCGCCTGCGGCGCTTCTCGGAGAAGCGTGCGTGCCCCAACGACCACCCGCTGGCCATCGACGACATCGAGCCGCGCACCTTCTCGTTCAACGCGCCCTACGGCGCCTGCCCCGAGTGCACCGGCATCGGGATGCGCCTCGAGGTGGATCCCGAGCTCGTGATCCCGGACGAGGACCTCAGCCTCGCCGACGGGGCGATCGCGCCGTGGGCCATGGGCTCCGCGGATCGCCACCAGGAGGTGATGGCCGCGCTCTCCGAGGAGCTGAGCTTCTCGATGGACACGCCGTGGCGGGCGCTGCCGGAGCGGGCCCGGGAGGCCCTGCTGCACGGCAAGGATTACAAGGTCCACGTGAAGTACTGCAACCGCTTCGGGCGCGAGCGGACCTACGCCACCGGGTTCGAGGGCGTCATGCACTTCCTCGAGCGTCGCCACTCCGACACCGAGTCGGACTGGGCCAAGGAGCGCTACGAGCAGTTCATGCGGGAGGTGCCGTGCCCCGCCTGCCAGGGCGCGCGGCTGCGCCCGGAGGTGCTCGCGGTCACCGTCGGCGGCCGGTCCATCTCCGAGGTCACGGAGATGTCGATCCGCGACGCGCTGACCTTCCACGAGGGTCTCGAGCTCGGCGTGCGCGAGGCCGCGATCGCCGACGAGGTGCTCCGCGAGATCCGCTCCCGCCTGGGATTCCTGCTCGACGTGGGACTGGACTACCTCAACCTCGCCCGGGCGGCCGGGACGCTGTCCGGCGGGGAGGCCCAGCGCATCCGCCTGGCCACCCAGATCGGCTCCGGACTGGTGGGAGTGCTCTACGTGCTCGACGAACCCTCGATCGGACTTCACCAGCGCGACAACGATCGCCTCATCGGAACCCTGACGCGGCTGCGGGACCTCGGCAACACGCTGATCGTCGTCGAGCACGACGAGGACACCCTCAACGCCGCCGACTGGGTGGTGGACATCGGTCCGCTGGCCGGTGAGCACGGCGGCCAGGTGATCCACTCCGGGTCGGTCGAGGGGCTCAAGAAGAATCCGAACAGCCTCACGGGCCGCTACCTCAGCGGCGAGCTGTCGATCCCGCTGCCCCTGACCCGTCGACCGGTGGACCGCTCCCGGATGGTCACGGTCGTCGCCCCGCGCGCCAACAACCTCGTCGGACAGGACGTCAGCTTCCCGCTGGGGGTCCTGACCGCGGTCACCGGAGTCTCCGGCTCCGGGAAGTCGTCCCTGGTCAACGACATCCTCTACGGGGTCCTCGCCAAGGAGCTGAACCGGGCGCGGATCGTGCCGGGCCGACACAAGCGCGTCACCGGGCTCGAGCATCTCGACAAGGTCGTCCACGTCGACCAGTCGCCGATCGGCCGCACCCCGCGCTCGAACCCCGCCACCTACACCGGGGTGTGGGACCGGGTGCGCACCCTGTTCGCCCAGACCGCCGAGGCGAAGATCCGCGGCTACACCGCCGGGCGCTTCTCCTTCAACGTCAAGGGCGGACGCTGCGAGGCCTGCTCCGGCGACGGCACCTTGAAGATCGAGATGAACTTCCTGCCCGACGTGTACGTCCAGTGCGAGGTGTGCCACGGCCAGCGGTACAACCGCGAGACGCTCGAGGTGACGTTCAAGGACAAGAACGTCGCCGAGGTGCTGGACATGTCGATCGCGGAGGCGCTGGAGTTCTTCGACGCCGTGCCCGCGATCCGTCGCCAGATGCAGACCCTGGTCGACGTCGGCATGGGATACGTGAAGCTCGGCCAGTCCGCGACCACGCTCTCCGGCGGCGAGGCGCAGCGCGTGAAGCTCTCCTCGGAGCTGCACAAGCGCTCCAACGGCCGCACCGCCTACGTGCTCGACGAGCCCACCACGGGGCTGCACTTCGAGGACGTGCGCAAGCTGCTCTCGGTGCTCGGCGGCCTGGTCGACAAGGGCAACACCGTCATCATCATCGAGCACAACCTGGACGTCATCAAGACCGCCGACCACGTCATCGACCTCGGCCCCGAGGGTGGCGCCGGCGGCGGTCGCGTCGTGGCCACCGGCACCCCGGAGGACGTCGCGGCGGTGACCGGCTCGTACACCGGGCACTTCCTCGCCCCGATGCTCGAGGCCGGCCGCTCCGGCAGCGCCGAACGCACGGACCGCGCCGACCACACCGATCGCGCAGTCCGCTCAGGACGACGCTGAGGTCCGCTCTCCATGGCTGATCCCTCCACCTATCGCCCCGCCACCGGCTCCATCCCGACGAAGCCGGGGGTGTACCGCTTCCGTGACGAGCACGGGCGCGTCATCTACGTCGGCAAGGCGAAGAACCTCCGCCAGCGCCTGGTCAACTACTTCCAGGACCTCGCGGTGCTGCACGAGCGCACCCGGCGCATGGTCACCACGGCGGCGAGCGTGCAGTGGACGGTGGTGGGCACCGAGGTCGAGGCCCTCACCCTCGAGTACACCTGGATCAAGGAGTTCGACCCGCGGTTCAACGTCAAGTTCCGCGACGACAAGTCCTACCCCTATCTCGTGATCACGATGGGGGAGGCGGTGCCTCGGGTGCACATCACCCGTCGGCCCCGTGCCAAGGGCGATCTGATCTTCGGGCCCTACCCGCAGGTGGGGGCGATCCGGGAGACCCTCGACCTGATGCTGCGGGTGTTCTCGATCCGGTCCTGCACCCCGGGTGTCTACCGTCGGGCCGAGCGCTCCGGTCGCCCCTGCCTGCTGGGTTTCATCGGCAAGTGCGCCGCGCCCTGCGTCGGCGACATCTCGATCGAGGACCACCGGCGCCTCGCCGAGCAGTTCGCGGACTTCATGGCCGGCAACACGGCCACCTACACCCGCCGCATCGAGCGGCAGATGCGCGATGCCGCCGCGGCGATGGACTACGAGACCGCCGCCGGGCTGCGCGACGACCTCGCGGCGCTGGACAAGGTCATGGAGAAGAACTCGGTGGTGCTCTCGGATGCCACCGACGCCGACCTCGTGGGCCTGGCCCAGGACGAGCTCGAGGCCTCCATCCAGGTCTTCCACGTGCGCGGCGGCCGGATCCGCGGCCAGCGTGGGTGGACCGCCGAGATCCTCGACGAATCCACCGCCCCCGATCTCGTCGAGCGGGCCCTGACCACCCTGTACGCCGAGGGCACCGCCCCCAAGGAGGTGCTGGTCCCCGTCCAGCCCACCAACCGCGATCAGGTGCTCGAGCTGATCGGCCGCCCCGTCGACCTGCGGATCCCGCAGCGCGGCGAGAAGAAGGACCTCCTGGCCACGGTCACCGAGAACGCGACCGACGCGCTGCGCCTGCACCGGCTGAAGCGCACCGGGGACCTCACGGCCCGCACCAAGGCGCTCGAGGACCTGGGGGAGGCGCTGGAGCTGGCCGAGCCCCCGCTGCGCATCGAGTGCTTCGACATCTCCCACTCCTCGGGCACCAATGTGGTCGGCTCCCAGGTGGTCTTCGAGGACGGGCTGCCCAAGAAGAGCGAGTACCGCCGCTACTCGGTGACCGGCTCCGCCGCGCGCGACGACACCGCCTCGATGCACGACGTGCTCACCCGGCGTCTGAAGCATCACCTGGACCCGCCCGAGAAGACCGAGGAGGAGTCGCGGCGCTTCGCCTATCCGCCCTCCCTGATCCTGGTCGACGGCGGACCTCCGCAGGTCGCCGCCGCCCAGCGCGTCCTCGACGAGCTCGGCATCACGGACATCGCCCTGGCCGGCATCGCCAAGCGGCTCGAGGAGATCTGGCTGCCCGGGGACGAGTACCCGGTGATCCTGCCGCGCACCAGCGAGGCCCTGTTCCTCGTCCAGCGCCTGCGTGATGAAGCCCACCGCTTCGCGATCACGTACCACCGCTCCAAGCGGGGTCGGGCCATGCAGGCCAGCGCCCTGGACGGCATCCCGGGCCTGGGCCCGGCCCGGCGCCGCGCTCTGCTGGACCGCTTCGTGACGGTCTCCGCGATCCGGGATGCGAGCCAGGACCAGCTCCAGGAGGTGGACGGGATCGGTCCCGCGTTGGCCGCGCAGTTGCTGGCCGCGCTACGATCCGAGCAGGCGACGGACTCCGACGCCGTGAGGGACGACAGCACGGACGAGGACTCTCTCGACGTCGCGGTGGACATGGCCACCGGCGAGATCCTCGACCGCTGAACCGGCCCCGCGCAGCCCACGACCCGGGAAGGAATCTCCCATGCAGGACGATCCCTCGACGGCGCCCCCCTCCGATGCGACCGGGGACATCGTCATCATCACCGGGCTCGCCGGTGCAGGGCGGGAGACCGCCGCGCACGCCCTCGAGGACATGGGGTGGTATGTCGTCTACAACATCGCCCCCCAGCTGATCATCACCCTGTACGAGCTGCGCGCCAGCGCCGTCGGCCGCGAGAACCGCTTCGCGGTGGTGGTCGACCCCCGCTCCGGTCCGTTCTTCTCCGAGCTCTCCGACGTGGTCGCCGACCTGCGCCGCTCCGACCTCCGCCTGCGCCTGCTTTTCCTCACCGCCGACGAGTCCACGCTGGTGCGCCGCTTCGACTCCGTGCGCCGCCCGCATCCGCTGCAGGGCGAGGAGGGGGTGCTCGAGGGGATCCGTCGCGAGCGCGAGATGCTCGCGCCCTACCGGCGCATGGCCGATCTGGTCATCGACACCTCCCCGCTGAACGTGCACCAGCTGACGATGAAGATGCGCTCCGTCTTCGGCACCAGCGAGGAGCAGCGCCTGACGGTGACCATGCTGTCCTTCGGCTTCAAGTACGGGATCCCGCTGGAGGCCGACCACGTCAGCGACGTGCGCTTCATCCCCAATCCGTACTGGGTGCCCGAGCTCAAACCCCTGCGCGGGACCGACCGCGAGGTCTCAGACTTCGTCCTCGGCGACGCCAACGCGGGGGAGTTCGTCGGCAAGTACCTCGAGATGATCACCCCCGTGCTGCGCGGGTACAGCGCCGAGAACAAGCACTTCACGACCCTCGCGATCGGCTGCACCGGCGGCAAGCACCGCTCCGTCGCCGTGGCCGAGAACCTCGGGGACCAGCTGCGCTCGGCCGGGTACGCGGTCCGGATCCGCCATCGCGATCTGGGGCGCGAATGAACACCATCGCCTCCCGCTCCGGCGGGCATCGTCTGCGCACCGCCGACCGCTCCGCCAGCGCCCGCCGCGGCCGGCGCGGCGATCCGCAGCGACCGCTGCGCGTGGTCGCGCTCGGCGGCGGCCACGGCCTGGCGGCGAACCTGCGCGCCCTGCGCCTGCTGACCGACGACATCACCGCAGTGGTCACCGTCGCCGACAACGGCGGTTCCTCCGGCCGGATCCGCACCGAGATGCCCGTGCTGCCCCCGGGCGATCTGCGGATGGCGCTGGCGGCGCTGTGCGAGGACTCCGACTGGGGATCCATCTGGGGCGATGTGATCCAGCACCGCTTCGCAACCGACGGGGAGCTGGACGGGCACGCCCTGGGCAATCTCCTGATCGTCTCGCTGTGGCAGATCCTCGAGGACCCCATCGAGGGCCTCGACCAGATGGCGGAGCTGCTCGGCGCGCGCGGGCGCGTGCTGCCCATGGCGCTGGAGCCGCTGGACATCGAGGCCCGCGTGCGCGGCACCGACGGCACGGTGCGCTCCATCAGCGGCCAGTGGCAGGTCGCCACCGCCGAGGGCCGCGTCGAGCAGGTGCGTCTGGTCCCGCCGCGGCCCCGGGTGCCCGAGGCGGTGCTGGAGGCCATCGGCCGTGCCGACTGGATCATCGTCGGTCCCGGCTCCTGGTACACCTCGGTGCTGCCGCACCTGATGATCCCCGAGATCGCCGAGGCGATCCGCACCAGCCCGGCCCGGCGCTGCATCACCACCAATCTGACGGTGGGGGCGCAGGAGGCCGAGGGGATGACCAGCCTGGACATGCTCGACGTGCTGCTGGAGCGGGCCGACGGCTGTCGTTTCGACGCCCTGGTCGCCGACCCCACGACCCTGGACGACGCCCTGATGCTGGCCCAGGCCGCGGAAGCCCGCGGGATCCGGGCGCTGCTGCGTCAGGTCAGCGTCGGCGACGGTCGCCCTCATCATGACCCGGTGCGGCTGGCCGCGGCCTATCGGGACCTGTTCGACGACGCCTACGGCGACGTCGAACCCACCCGTGGCACCACCGCCCCGGGCACGACCTACGGCACGGCGACGGCCGAAGACCCATCGAACGAGGAGGACCTGCATGGCGCTGACGGGTGAGGCCAAGGAGGAGCTGAGCCACCTCGAGGTGACCCGGCCCTCGGCCCGCAAGGCGGAAGCGGCGGCGATGCTGCGCTTCGCCGGCGGGCTGCACCTGGTCGCCGGACGGGTCGTGGTCGAGGCGGAGCTCGACTCCGCGGCGGTCGCGCGGCGGCTGCACGCGATCATCGGGGACATGTACGGCCACCGTGCCGATCTCGCGGTGCTCGCCCCGGCCGGGATCCGCCGCACCACCCGCTATCTCGTGCGGGTGGACCGCGAGGGCGGGATGCTGGCACGCCAGACCGGACTGCTGGACGCCCGCGGGCGCCCCGTGCGCGGCATGCCGCCGTTCGTCGTCGGCGGGGCCGCGGTCGATGCGGAGGCCGCCTGGCGCGGCGCGTTCCTCGCCCGCGGCACCCTGACCGAACCGGGACGCTCCTCGGCGCTCGAGCTGTCCTGCCCGGGCCCGGAGGTCGCCCTGGCGATGGTCGGCGCCGCACGGCGCCTCGGGGCGGCCTCCAAGGCGCGCGAGGCCCGGGGCGCGGACCGGGTGGTGCTGCGTGACGGGGACGCCATCTCGACGCTGCTGTCCCGCATGGGTGCTCGGGCCACCGTGCGGACCTGGGAGGAACGCCGCACCAAGCGCGAGGTCAAGGCCACGGCCCACCGCCTGGCGAACTTCGACGACGCGAATCTGCGCCGCAGCGCCCGGGCGGCGGTGGCCGCGGGCCAGCGCGTCCAGCGGGCCCTGGAGATCCTCGGCGACGAGGTCCCCGAGCATCTGCAGTCCGCGGGGCGGCTCCGGCTGGAGCACCGCCAGGCCAGCCTCGAGGAGCTCGGGCGCCTCGCCGATCCGCCGCTGACCAAGGACGCCGTCGCCGGACGGATCCGTCGGCTGCTGGCGATGGCCGACAAACGGGCGGAGGATCTGGGACTGCCGGGGACCGATGAGGAGGTCGACGAGAGGCAGCTGCCGACGTCTCCGGATCCCGGGACGTGATACGTCCCGTTCCCGGACCCTCAGGCATTGATAGGATTGTTCCGGTCGTCGGTCACAGCCGGCGCCGTCCCAGCGTACGAGGGCGTGCGCGCCACTGCCAGTACCCGCATTTCGCAGATTCCTGCGAATCAAGGAGGAACCGTGACCATTAAGGTCGGAATCAACGGATTCGGTCGCATCGGGCGCAACTACCTGCGCGCAGCGCTCGAGCAGAAGGCTGACATCCAGATCGTCGGGGTCAACGACCTCACGGACAACGCCACGCTCGCGAATCTCATCAAGTACGACTCCATCGGTGGTGTGCTGCCCTACGAGGTCTCCCACGACGAGGACTCGATCACCGTCGGCGAGACCACCTTCAAGGCGTTCGCCGAGCGCGACCCCAAGAACATCCCGTGGGGCACGATCGGCGCCGACGTCGTCATCGAGTCCACCGGCATCTTCACGGATGCCGAGAAGGCCAAGGCCCACCTCGAGGCCGGTGCCAAGAAGGTCATCATCTCCGCTCCGGCGAAGAACGAGGACGCGACCTTCGTGATCGGCGTCAACGACGGCGACTACGACCCGGCGAAGCACGACATCGTCTCGAACGCCTCGTGCACCACCAACAGCCTCGCTCCCGTGGCCAAGGTGCTCAACGACGAGATCGGCATCGTCAAGGGCCTGATGACCACCATCCACGCCTACACCTCGGACCAGGTGTTGCAGGACGGTCCCCACAAGGATCCCCGCCGTGCCCGCGCCGCCGCCCTGAACATCATCCCGACCACCACCGGCGCGGCCAAGGCCGTGGCGCTGGTGCTGCCGGAGCTCAAGGGCAAGCTGGACGGCTACTCGCTGCGCGTGCCGGTCCCCACCGGCTCGATCACCGACCTCACCTTCGAGGCCTCCCGCGAGGTCACGGTCGAGGAGGTCAACGCCGCGATCAAGAAGGCCGCCGACGGACCGCTGAAGGGCGTTCTGCGCTACACCGAGGACCCGATCGTCTCCAAGGACATCGAGGGCGATCCGCACTCCGCGATCTTCGATGCGCAGCTGACCAAGGTCAACGGCAACCAGGTGAAGATCTTCTCCTGGTACGACAACGAGTGGGGCTTCTCCAACCGCCTCGTCGAGCTCTCGCAGCTCGTGGGCAAGTCCCTCTGATCCTCGCTGTCCCGTCCTGACCACCAGGACATCCCCGGAGCCCGCCGGTCGCCACCCCGAGGGGTCGGTGTCCGGCGGGCTCCGTTCGTCCGACGGCCTCGTGCGCACCCCGTTGCCGCACGACCACGACCCGAAGGAACCACCACCGTGCTGAAGACCATCGATGCGCTCGGAGAGCTGCGCGGCACCCGCGTGCTCGTCCGTGCCGATCTCAACGTCCCGCTGGACGGGACCACCATCACCGACGACGGCCGCATCCAGGCCGCCCTGCCCACCCTCACCCGCCTCGTCGAGGCCGGTGCCCGCGTCGTGGTGATCTCCCACCTCGGCCGCCCGAAGGGCGCCCCGGAGGACAAGTACTCCCTGCAGCCCGTCGTCGGCCGCCTCGGCGAGCTGCTGGGCCAGGAGGTCGCCTTCGCGACCGACACCGTCGGCGAGTCCGCGCGAGCGGCCGTCGACTCCCTCGCCGACGGCCGTGTCGCCGTGCTCGAGAACCTCCGCTTCCACCCCGGCGAGACCGCGAAGGACGAGGGCGAGCGGCTCGCCTTCGCGAAGGAGCTGGCCGCCCTCGGGGACGCCTTCGTCTCCGACGGCTTCGGCGTCGTCCACCGCAAGCAGGCCTCGGTCTACGAGCTGGCGACCCTGCTGCCGGCGGCCGCCGGCGACCTGGTGCTGAGCGAGGTGGAGGCCCTCCGGAAGGTCACCGACGAGCCGCAGCGACCCTTCGTGGTCGTCCTCGGCGGCGCGAAGATCGCCGACAAGCTCGGGGTCATCGACGCGCTGCTGGGCAAGGCCGACCGCCTCCTGATCGGCGGCGGCATGGCCTACACCTTCCAGAAGGCGAAGGGCTACGAGGTCGGCGACTCGCTGCTGGATACGAGCAAGCTCGACGTCGTGCGCGAGTACATGGAGCGGGCAGAGCGCAACGGGGTCGAGCTGGTGCTGCCGGTCGACACCGTCGTGGCCCCCGAGTTCTCGGCCGACGCGCCCGCCACCGTGGTCGCCGCCGACGCCATGCCGGCCGACCAGGAGGGCATGGACATCGGTCCGGAGACGGCGAGGCTGTTCGGCGAGAAGATCGCCGACGCCGCCACCGTCTTCTGGAACGGCCCCATGGGGGTCTTCGAGTTCGAGAGCTTCGCCGGCGGCACCAAGGCCGTCGCCGACGTCCTGGCCTCGGCCGACGGCTACACCGTGGTCGGCGGTGGCGACTCCGCCGCCGCGGTCCGCACCCTCGGATTCGACGAATCCCTCTTCTCGCACATCTCCACCGGCGGCGGCGCGAGCCTCGAACTCATCGAGGGCAAGGACCTGCCGGGCATCTCGATCCTTCAGGAGGACACCAAGTGAGCACCCGTACCCCGCTGATGGCGGGCAACTGGAAGATGAATCTCGACTGGAAGCAGGGCCTGGCCCTGGTCGAGGAGCTGGGCGACCAGCTCAAGGGCGTCAGCACGGACACCGTGGAGGTCGCCGTGCTGCCCCCGTTCGTGGACCTCCGCACCGTGCAGATGGTGGTCGAGGCCGACAAGCTGCCGATCACCTACGGCTCCCAGGACGTCTCCGCGCACGAGTCCGGCGCCTACACCGGGGAGGTCTCCGGCTCCATGCTGAAGGCCCTCGGCGCGACCTACACGACGGTCGGGCACTCGGAGCGCCGTCAGCACCACGCCGAGACCGAAGAGGTCACCAACGCGAAGGTGAAGGCGTCCTTCGCCGCCGGGCTGGTCCCGATCCTGTGCGTCGGCGAGCCGCTCGAGGAGCGTCAGGCCGGCAAGCACGTCGAGTACACCCTGGCGCAGCTCACCGGCGGCATCGAGGGGCTGGACGCCGAGCAGGCGAAGCAGATCGTCATCGCCTACGAGCCGGTGTGGGCCATCGGCACCGGCGAGGTCGCCACCCCGGACGACGCCCAGGAGGTGTGCAGCGCCATCCGTGACGCCCTGCGCGGCCTGTACGGGAACGAGGTCGCCGACGCCGCGCGCGTCCTGTACGGCGGCAGCGTGAAGTCCTCCAACGTGGTCGAGCTGATGGGCAAGGAGGACGTCGACGGGGCCCTCGTCGGCGGCGCCTCGCTCAAGGCCGAGGAGTTCGCGAAGATCGCGGGCTTCCAGGGCTGAGCGAGAGCTGTCCCACGCGGGCCGGATCCCTGAGGGGTCCGGCCCGTGGCGTATGCTGTATCGGTCATCCTGTCGTCGTGGAAGGTGCTCCTCCCCGTGGATCTGTCCCTGCTGAAGCTCATCCTTCAGATCCTGCTGGCCGTGTTCGGCCTCCTGGCCATCATGCTCGTGCTCCTGCACAAGGGACGTGGCGGCGGCCTGTCCGACATGTTCGGCGGCGGCGTGTCCTCCTCGGCCAGCGCCTCGGGCGTGGCCGAGCGCAACCTCAACCGGCTGACGGTGTCGATCTGCGTGCTGTGGGGGCTGACCTGCGTCGGGCTCGGCGTGCTGGAGCGCTTCCTCTGAGCGCGAGCTCCTGAATCCCGGACGAAGGGCCGGTCACCGCGAGGGTGACCGGCCCTTCGTCCGTTCTGCCGCGGCGGGTGGGGACCGCCGGCCGGGGCGTCCGGCTCAGCGGCCGTGCTGCGAGGCGGCCGCCCGGTCGAGGAACCAGGTGGTCGAGTGCAGGCCCCGCACGGCGGAGGCCGGGACCGTCCAGGGCTCGATGGGCCCGTGCGCCGCGGCGACCGCTGCGGCCTTCTCCTCGCCGGCGACCAGCAGCGCCACGTGACGAGCCGAGTTCAGCACCGGCCAGGTCAGCGAGATGCGCTCGGGCGGAGGCTTCGGGGAGCCGGTCACCGCGACGGCGGTGGCCCCGACCTGTCGCTGGTCCGGGTGCTCGGGGAACAGGGAGGCGATGTGCCCGTCCGGGCCCACCCCCAGCATGAGCACGTCGAAGAACGCCCGGCCGCGGGTGCGGAACGGCTCGTCGCCGCCGGACTGGTCGAGCTGCTGGCCGTACCAGGCGGCGGCTTCCTCCAGGGACATGCCGTCGGCGGGGGAGGGCATCACGTGGATGTTCCGCGGCGGCATCCCCGCCTGCTGCAGCGGTTCCAGCAGCCCGGACCGCACGGCGACCTCGTTGCGGTCGCTCGAGTCCGGATCCACGTAGCGCTCGTCGCCCCACCAGATGTGCAGACGGGAGACGTCGACGTCCGCGGCGGCCAGAGCCGCCGGGAGCGCCTGGGCCGTCGCCGTGCCGACCGTGCCGCCGGTGACCACGAGGTGGGCGAGGTTGCGCTTGTCCAGAGCCGTGGCCAGCTGGGCCGCGGCGGCCTCGGCGGCAGCGGTGGCGACCTCCGCCCCGTCGGCGAGCACCGTGTCGGTGGCGTCGGGCTTGCCGCTGGCGTAGGTGCCGGAGTCGTCGATCGCGCTGAAGGCCGTGGCGAGGACCTCGCCGTAGACCTCGTCGGGATCCAGCCGGCGCAGCTCCTCGGCGAGCAGCTCGTCGAGCGACCGGCGCGGCATGGTGACGTGCTGGCCGCTGTCGTCGCCGGGCAGCGTCATCACGATCGACTCGTCGCTGACACGGGTGAGGTCGATGACGCCGTCCTCCCGGATCAGCCGCACCCCGTGCACCCCGGCCGTGCCGGTCGGGCCCGAGGAGTCCTCGACGATCTCGGTGTCGACCCCGAGGCTGTGCGAGAGCCAGGCGGCCATCAGGACCACCGAGGGGTTCCCGGGCGCGCCGGAGACCTCCACCCGCTGCGGCACGGTCACCGGCGGGACCTCGAAGGCGCTGGCGACCAGCCCGCGCCAGCGGGTCAGCCGCGCCCAGGCCAGATCCGAGTCGCCGCTGGTGTATCCGCGGCGCAGCCGCTTGAGCGTCTCGAGCGGCCCCTCGCACGCGGCGGAATCGGTGATGCGCCGCTGCGACATGGAGCCCAGCACGTCGTGGACGGGAGAGGACGGGGCGCTCTCCGGCCACCAGGTGACGATCGGGGCGTCGGGCAGAAGCAGCGCCATGACCAGGGTGTCCAGCGAGGCCATCAGGTCCCCGCGGGTCCGCAGAATGACGATCTCGCCGGCACCCGCGTCGCGCCCGACACGGATCTCGGCGTCGAGCCCCGAGGTCTCGGCCTCCGGATCGGCGTCGACCACCAGCACCCGGGCGGGATGCTCGTGGCTCGCGCTGATGGCGGCCTGGAGGGGCTCCTCGATGTCGCCGGTGGCGATGATGATGAGCGTCAGGACCCGGCCGATGGTGTTCGCGCCGAAGGTCTCCCGCATCTCGATCATCTTCTTGTCGATCGATGATGCGGTGGTGTCGGTCAGGGTGGTGATCACGGTCGCCTCCAGGTACGTCCGTCACGAGCGAGCATCTCGTGGGCGGTGTCGGGGCCCCAGCTGCCGGGGCGGTAGGGCGCCGGCTTCAGGTTCTCGGCCCAGAACTCGGTGATGGGGTCGAGGATCTTCCAGCTGAGCTCGACCTCCTTCTGCCGCGGGAACAGCGGCGGATCGCCCAGGAGCATGTCCAGGATCAGCCGCTCGTAGGCCTCGGGGGACTCCTCGGTGAAGTTCATGCCGTAGGCGAAGTCCATGGTCACGTCCCGCACCTCCATCTGGGTGCCGGGCACCTTGGAGCCGAAGCGCATGGTGACGCCCTCGTCGGGCTGGACGCGGATGACGATCGCGTTCTGGCCCAGGTCCGCCGTGTCGGTGGAGCGGAAGGGCAGGAACGGGGCCCGCTTGAACACCAGGGCGATCTCGGTGACCCGTCGACCCAGCCGCTTGCCGGCGCGCAGATAGAACGGCACGCCCGCCCAGCGGCGGGTGGCGATGTCCAGCCGCAGAGCGGCGAAGGTCTCCGTCACCGAGTCGTCGGGGATGCCGTCCTCCTCGAGGTAGGGACGGACCTCCTCGCCGCCCTGCCAGCCGCCCACGTACTGGCCCCGGGCGGTGTGCGCCCCGAGGTCCTCGGGCAGCTCGAGCGCGGAGAGCACCTTCTCCTTCTCCGCGCGCAGATCGGAGGCGCGGAAGGAGACCGGCTCCTCCATCGCGGTCAGGGCGAGCAGCTGCAGCAGGTGGTTCTGGATGACGTCCCGCGCGGTGCCGATGCCGTCGTAGTACCCGGCGCGCGAGCCGATGCCGATGTCCTCGGCCATCGTGATCTGCACGTGGTCGACGTACCCGGCGTTCCAGACCGGCTCGAACATCTGGTTGGCGAAGCGGAGCGCCAGGATGTTCTGGACGGTCTCCTTGCCCAGATAGTGGTCGATCCGGAAGACGTCCTCGGGGCGGAAGGCCTTCTCGACGACGTCGTTGAGCTCCCGGGCGGAGTCGAGGTCGTGGCCGAAGGGCTTCTCGATCACCACGCGCCGCCAGGAGCCGTCCCGCGGGGTGTTCAGCCCGGAGTTCGCCAGCTGCTCGCAGACCTGCGGGAACGCGTCCGGCGGGATCGAGAGGTAGAAGGCGTGGTTGCCGCCGGTGCCGCGGGTGCGGTCGAGCTCGCCGACGACCTCGGTCAGCCGCTCGAAGGCGGCGGTGTCGTCGAAGGTGCCCGTGACGAAGCGCAGACCCCCGCGGAGCTGTTCGAAGACGCTCTCGGAGAACCCGGTGCGGGAATGCTCGGCCACGGACGTGCGCACGTAGTCGGCGAAGTCGTCGTCGGACCAGTCGCGGCGCCCGTAGCCGACCAGGCCGAAGCTGGGCGGCAGCAGACCGCGGTGGGTGAGGTCGTAGATCGCCGGCAGGAGCTTCTTGCGGGCGAGATCGCCGGTGACCCCGAACATCACCATGGAGCTGGGGCCGGCGATGAGGGGGAGGCGGCGGTCGCGAGGATCGCGCAGCGGGTTGGCGACGTCCTCCGCTCCGACCGGGGGAGTGCTGGTATCGGTCACGATCGTCCTTTCTCGGACACGGACTCACGAGAGCACGGCCCGCCCCGGAGGGCAGGACCGTGCTCGCCGCGAACTCTCAGGCGCTGACGTCGTCGATCGACGCCGAGACGGTCTCCAGGAGACCCTCCCAGGCCTTCTCGAACTTCTCGACGCCCTCGCGCTCGAGGACGGCGTAGACGTCGGCCAGATCGACGCCGGCGGCCTCGACCCGATCGAGCACGGCCTTGGCGGAGACGGCCTTCTCGGCGGTCAGGGCCGGGGCGGGCTCGGAGTGGTCGGCGACCGCGTCGAGAGTCTTCTCCGGCATGGTGTTCACGCTCGGGGACGAGACAAGCTCGTCGACGTAGAGCGTATCGGGGTAGTCCGGGTTCTTCACGCCGGTGGACGCCCACAGGGTCCGCTGGGTGTTGGCGCCCTTCTCGGCCAGCGCCGCGAAGCGCTCGGAGTCGAAGGCCTCGAGGTACCGACCGAAGGCGACCTGGGCGTTGGCCAGCGCAGCGCTGCCGCGCAGCGTCTCCGCCTCGCCGCCGAGCGCCGCGAGGCGGTCGTCGATCTCGGCGTCGACGCGGGAGACGAAGAACGAGGCCACCGAGTGGATCCTGGAGAGGTCCTTGCCGGCCGCGGCAGCCTGTTCGAGGCCGCTGAGGTAGGCGTCGATGACCTCGAGGTAGCGATCCACGGAGAAGATCAGGGTCACGTTGACGCTGATCCCTTCGGCGATCGTCGCGGTGATGGCGGGCAGACCCTCCTTCGTCGCGGGGATCTTGATGAAGACGTTCTCGCGGCCGACGACCTCGTGCAGGTGCTTCGCCTGGGCGACGGTCTTCTCGGTCTCGTGCGCCAGACGCGGGTCGACCTCGATGCTCACCCGGCCGTCGACGCCCTGGGTGGAGGCGTGCAGATCGGAGAAGAGATCGGCGGCGCTGCGGACGTCATCGGTGGTGAGCACCTCGACGACGGCGTCGACGTCCTTGCCCTCGCCGGCGAGGCGGGCGATGTCGTCGCCGTACTCCGAGCGGCCGGAGATCGCGGACTGGAAGATCGAGGGGTTGGTGGTCACCCCGACGATGTTGCGGGTGTCGATGAGCTCCTGCAGGTTGCCCGAGGACATCCGCTGGCGGGAGAGATCGTCCAGCCAGATGGAGACTCCGGCGTCGGAGAGGGCCTGGGTGCGGGGATTCTGGGTCATATGCGTTCCTTCCGGGCGCGGCGCGCCCTGCGTCGAACTGCGGTCACCCTCGTCAACGTACGAGACGCGGATCCTCTTCCACGTCGTGGCGGAGGGAACCCGGTCGCTCGCGCGAGAGAGTGGGGGAGAGGACGCGGGGCGGGGCCCGGAGGACCCGCCCCGCGACCGATCAGGCGCCGGCGGCGGCCAGGGACTCCTTCGCGGCGGTGACCACGGCATCGGCCGTGAACCCGTACTCGCGGAACAGGGTCTTCGCGTCGGCCGAGGCCCCGTAGTGCTCGAGCGAGACGGCGCGGCCATGGGTGCCGAGGAACCGGTACCAGGGCATCGCGATGCCTGCCTCGACGGTGACGCGGGCGGTCACCGACGACGGCAGCACGGACTCGCGGTAGGCCTCGTCCTGCTCGTCGAACCATTCGACCGACGGCATGGAGACCAGGCGGGCGGGCACGCCCTCGGCCTCGAGCTGCTTCTGCGCCTCGGCGGCGTACTGCAGCTCGGACCCGGTGCCGATGAGGATGACCTGCGGAGCGCCCGAGGACGCCTCCTTCATCACGTAGCCGCCCCGGACCAGGTTCTCGGCCCCGGCGTACTCGGTGCGATCGAAGGTGGGCATCGCCTGGCGGGACAGGACCAGGCCGACCGGGCCGTGGTCGCGCTCGAGGGTCGCCTTCCACGCCTGCGCGGTCTCGTTGGCGTCGGCCGGACGCACGATCGAGAGGTTCGGGATCGCGCGGTAGGCCGCCAGGTGCTCGACCGGCTGGTGGGTGGGGCCGTCCTCGCCGAGGCCGACGGAGTCATGGGTCCACACGTAGGTGGCCGGGACCTTCATCAGCGAGGCGAGGCGCACGGCGCCGCGCATGTAGTCGGCGAACTGGAAGAAGGTGCCGCCGTAGGGACGGGTCAGCCCGTGCAGGGAGATGCCCGAGAGGATGGAGCCCATGGCGTGCTCACGGATGCCGAAGTGCAGCGTGCGGCCGAACTCGTTCCCGGCGAACTCGGCGGAGCCGTACTCCTCGGGCAGGAAGGACGGCTCGCCCTTCATGGTGGTGTTGTTCGAGCCGGCGAGGTCGGCGGAGCCGCCCCACAGCTCGGGCATCACCGGGGCGAGGGACTCGAGGACCTTGCCGGAGGCGGCGCGGGTGGCGATGCCCTTCTCGTCGGCCTCGAAGGTCGGGAACGCCTCGGCGAAGCCCGCGGGCAGCTCGCGGCTCCGCAGACGGTCCAGGAGTGCGGCGGCCTCGGGGTTCGCGGAGCGCCAGGCCTGGTAGCCCGTGTCCCACTCGGCCTTGGCGGCGGCGGCGCGCTCGGCGAGGGAGCGGGTGCGCTCCAGCACGTCGTCGTCCACCTGGAACTGCTGCTGGGGATCGAAGCCGAGGACCTCCTTCAGCCCGGCGACGGCCTCGGTGCCGAGCTTGGCGCCGTGCACGGCATGACTGCCGGCGAGCTCGGGGATGGGCCAGCCGATGATCGTGCGCAGGCGGATGAAGGTCGGCTTGTCGGTGACCTCCTGAGCCGCGAGGATCTCGGCCTTCAGCGCGGCGACGTCCTCGCCGTACACAGAATCGGCGGCGCCGCCGTTCCTCCAGTCGACGGTGCGCACGTCCCAGCCGTAGGCGGCGTAGCGCGCGGCGGTGTCCTCCTGGAAGGCGATGGAGGTGTCGCCCTCGATGGAGATCTCGTTGTCGTCCCACAGGACGATGAGGTTGCCGAGCTGCTGGGTGCCGGCGAGCGAGCTGGACTCGCTGCTGACACCTTCCTGGAGGTCGCCGTCGGAGGCGATCACGTAGGTGAAGTGGTCGAAGGGGCTGGTGCCGGGGGCGGCCTCGGGGTCCAGCAGGCCGCGCTCGCGGCGCTGGGCCATCGCCATGCCGACGGCCGAGGAGATGCCCTGGCCGAGGGGGCCGGTGGTGACCTCGACGCCCCGGGTGTGGAAGTTCTCGGGGTGCCCCGGGGTCTTCGAGCCCCAGGTGCGGAACTCCGCGAGGTCCTCCTTCTCGAGGCCGAAGCCGCCGAGGTAGAGCTGGATGTACTGGGTGAGGCTGGAGTGGCCGGCCGAGAGCACGAAGCGGTCGCGGCCCAGCCAGTCCGGATCGGTGGGATCGTGGCGCATCAGGTCCTGGTAGAGCAGGTATGCGGCGGGCGCCAGGCTGATCGCGGTGCCGGGGTGGCCGTTGCCGACCTTCTCCACCGCGTCGGCGGCGAGGACGCGGACGGTGTCGACCGCCCGCTTGTCGAGCTCGGTCCAGCCCTCGGGGGCCTTGAACGTTTCGGTCACGAGGAGTGCTTCCTTTCACCGGAGTGCGGCCGCTGCGGCCGCTCGGACGGACTGCTCCGCTCGGCGCGGCCCGACCTGCGTCCTGCGAGGTCGGGGCCGAGCGCGGAGCGACGTGCCCACCTTAATGCGAGCCGGCCTCCGGCACATCTTGGTCCAGCCTGTTGCCCCGGGGCCCCGGGGCCCGGACCGCCCGAAGCGCAGGCGCGGGTCGCGCCCGGGGCGGCGACGGTGCCGGGGCTCACCCCCGTGGTGACTGGGACCTCAGGGGGCGAGCGACTAGACTGGCCGGGTTCATGCGACGGCTGCGTCGCGCTCAGGAGGAAGGACGGTGGGCGGTGTCCGCCACCCAGGGAGCTTCGGTCCGGGACTCGGGTCAGGGCGGTGATCGGCCCCCTCGCCCCCATGACCGGACGGCGCGTTCGGTGCTCCGGGCGTATGTGGCGCTGACGAAACCGCGCATCATCGAGCTGCTGCTGATCACCACCATCCCCACCATGTTCCTGGCGGCGGGCGGCTTCCCGTCCCTGTGGCTGATCATCGCCACGGTCGTCGGCGGCTATCTGGCCGCGGGCGGCGCGAACACGCTGAACATGTACCTCGAGCGCGACATCGACGCGATGATGAAGCGCACCCGCCATCGGCCGATCCCCTCGGGGGCGGTCTCGCCCCGTGCGGCCCTCGTCTTCGGGCTGTCCCTCTCGGTGATCTCGACGGTGTGGCTGGGCGTGCTCGTGAACTGGGCCTCGGCCGCCTTCGCGGTCGGCGCGATCCTGCTGTACGTCGTCTTCTACACGATGATCCTCAAGCGCCGCACGAGCCAGAACATCGTCTGGGGCGGCGTGGCCGGCTGCATGCCGGTGCTGATCGGCTGGTCGGCCGTCACCGGCACGATCTCCTGGACGGCGGTGCTGCTGTTCCTGGTGATCTTCTTCTGGACCCCTCCGCACTACTGGCCGCTGGCCGAGAAGTTCAACCGCGACTACGCGGCCGCCGGGGTGCCGATGCTCCCCGTGGTCGCCTCCCGCAGCACCGTCGCCCGCCAGATGGTCATGCACACGCTGGCGATGATCACGGCCAGCCTCGCGATCATCCCGCTGGGCCACACGGGATGGGTCTATGCCGTCAGCGCCGTCGCCGTGGGCGCCTGGTTCGCCTTCCTGGTCATCCGCTACGCCGTGCGCGTCGGCAAGGGACTCAGCGGGAAGGCTCTCGGCCCCATGGCGGTCTTCCACGGATCGATCACCTACCTCACGCTGCTGTTCGTCGCCCTCGCGGTCGATCCCTTCGTGCACCTGTGAGCCCCCGCGGCGGTCCGAATCCCCCCGGGGAGCCGTCGCTGCGCCCCGGGGACCGGCGGATCCTGGAGCAGTACCTCAGCCATCTGCGCATCGAGCGCGGGCTGGCCGCCAACACGCTGGCCGCCTATCGGCGCGACCTCGAGCGCTACCTGCGTCATCTCGCCTGCGAGGACGTCGACCCCGCGGCGGTCGAGCCGGAACGGCTGACGGCCTGGCTGCAGGCCCTGCGCACCGGGGCCGACGGGGGCACCGTGCTGTCGGCCGCCTCGGCGGCCCGCTCGCTGGCCGCCGTGCGGGGGCTGCACGCTTTCCTCGACGACGAGCGGGTCTCGAGCACCGGGGATCCTTCGCGCGCGGTGCCCACCCCCTCGTTGCCCGGCCGGTTGCCGCACCCGCTGGCCCTCGACCAGGTCGAGGCGCTGCTGGAGGCGGCCGGACGCCCCGGCACCGGGCGGGACGCCGCCGAGCGGGCGCTGCGGGACCGCGCGCTGCTGGAGATCCTCTACGGGCTCGGGGCTCGCATCTCCGAGGCGACCGGCCTCGATCTCGACGACGTCGACCGCGACCAGCGCTCCGCGATCCTGCGGGGCAAGGGGGACAAGCAGCGGGTGGTGCCGGTGGGCCGGTACGCCCTCGAGGCGCTGGATGCCTATGTCACCCGCGGTCGGCCGGTGCTCGCGCGCCACGGCACCGGGACTCCCGCCGTCTTCCTCGGCTCCCGCGGCACCCGGCTGACCCGCCAGGCTGCCTGGCAGGTGGTCCAGCGGGCGGCCGAGGAGGCCGATCTCGCGGATCTTCCCGAGCCGATCAGTCCTCACACGCTGCGCCATTCCTACGCCACGCACCTGCTGCACGGGGGAGCGGACGTCCGCAGCGTGCAGGAGCTGCTGGGGCATGCATCGGTCACCACGACCCAGCTGTACACGCAGGTCACCGTCGATTCCCTGCGCGAGACCCACGCCGGCGCCCACCCTCGGGCCCGCCGGGGGGCTTAGACTTGTCCCTCACGACGACCTCGCCCCGCGACGGCCGCCGTCCCCATGACGCCGACGACTGCTCGCAGCCGTCGCTCCCCGGTCTGGGGCCCGTCCCGTACCGTGCACGGGGCGGCACCTCCCGGCCGCGCACCAGACCACGAAGCCGACGACAGGACACCGACGTGAGCTCGACCTCCAACCAGCAGCTGGACATCGACCTCGGCCCCACCGGCCGTCCGATGCCGGAGCTGCCGGAGCCAGCCCCGCTCGACGACCACGGACCGGCCCGGATCATCTCGATGGTCAACCAGAAGGGCGGGGTGGGCAAGACCACCAGCGTCATCAACCTCGGCGCCGCGCTCGCGGAGATGGGTCGCAAGGTGCTGCTGGTGGATCTCGATCCGCAGGGCGCGCTGAGCGCCGGGATGGGCGTGAACCCCTACGACCTCGACGTGACCGTCTACAACCTGCTCATGGAGCGCGGTCACGATGTGCACGAGGTGATCCGCTCCACCAGCACCGACGACCTCGACGTGCTGCCGGCGAACATCGACCTCTCCGCCGCGGAGGTGACCCTGGTCAACGAGGTCGCCCGCGAGATGGCCCTGGCGCGGGTGCTGCGCCCGGTCGCCGACGACTACGACGTGATCCTCATCGACTGCCAGCCGTCCCTGGGCCTGCTGACCGTCAACGCCCTGGCCGCCAGCCACGGCGTGATGATCCCGCTGGAAGCGGAGTACTTCGCCCTGCGCGGCGTGGCCCTGCTGGTGGAGACCATCGAGAAGGTCCAGGACCGCATCAACCCGCGCCTGGAGATGGACGGCATCGTCATCACCATGTTCGACCCCCGGACCCTGCACGCCCGCGAGGTCTGTCAGCGCGTCGTGGAGGCCTTCCCCGACAAGGTCTTCCACACCACCATCAACCGCACCGTGAAGTTCCCCGACGCCTCCGTCGCCGCCGAGCCCATCATCTCCTTCGCCGGTTCGACGAAGGGCGCCGATGCCTATCGGCAGCTGGCCCGGGAGCTGATCTCCCGCGGCGCGGCCGCCTGATGGCGACGAAGGGCTCCGACGGCCGCTCCGGGGCTGCCGGGCGACGTCGTCGCAGCGCCTTCACCCCGCCCCGCACCGTGCGCCTGCGCGACGACCAGGGTGCTCGCGTGGCCCCGGCCGCCGACGAGCAGGGCGCGGACGGCGACCTCCACCGCGAGGACGGGGAACGGCTCCAGAAGGTCCTGGCGCGCGCCGGCTTCGGGTCCCGCCGGGCCTGCGAGACGCTGATCTCGACCGGGCGGGTCGCGGTCGACGGGGCGACGGTGCGGGAACAGGGTGTGCGGATCGACGCCGGGACCCAGGTGGTCCACGTCGACGGCCGGCGCCTCCAGCTCGACACCGCGAAGCGGACCGTCGTGCTGCACAAGCCGCGGCACGTGGTCTCCGCGATGAGCGACCCCGAGGGGCGTCGCGACCTCACCGAGTTCTCCTCCCGGTTCCCCGAGCGGCTCTACCACGTGGGCCGCCTGGACTACGAGACCGAGGGGTTGCTGCTGCTGACGAACGACGGCGAGCTCGCCCACCGCCTGACCCACCCCAGCTTCCTGGTCGAGAAGACCTACGTCTGCCGCTTCGACGCCCCCGGCGGGCCGCCCCGATCCCTGGTGCGGGCGCTGCGCGACGGGGTCGAGCTCGGCGATGGTCCGGCCCGCGCCGATTCCGCCCGGGTGCTCGCCCAGGACGGCCGGGAGGCCGTCGTCGAGGTCACCCTCCATGAGGGTCGCAACCGGATCGTGCGACGCATGTTCGCCTCCCAGGGATTCGAGCTGACCACTCTGGTGCGCACCCGGATCGGCCCCGTGCTGCTCGGCGACCTCGGCGCGGGGGAGACCCGCGAGCTGAGCGGACGGGAGCTGGGCACCCTGATGGCCGAGGTCGGACTGTGAGCGCCCTGGTGCCGTCCCCGGTGCGGATCATCGGCACGGGGCTGATCGGTGGATCCCTCGGGATGGCGCTGCGGCGCTCCGGCGCCGAGGTGCAGGTCGAGGACGTCTCCCCGGGCACCACCGCGCTGGCCGTCGAGCTCGGCGTGGGCACCGCGACCACCGCGCAGGACCCCGCCCCGGCCCTCGTGGTCGTCGCCGCCCCGCCGGACGTGACCGCGCGGATCGTCGCGGACTCCCTGGGACGCTGGCCCCGGGCCCTGGTCACCGACGTCGCCAGCGTCAAGCAGATCGTGCTCGAGGGCGTGCGCCACCACGCGGATCCCGAGGATCTCCCGCGCTACATCGGGGCGCACCCCATGGCCGGCCGCGAGGTCTCCGGGGTGATCGCCGCCCGCGGGGACCTGTTCCAGGGACGGCCCTTCGTGGTCGCCCCGCACGAAGACACCCGGCCGGAGGCCGTCAGCGTGCTCAAGGGGCTGGCCGCCGAGATCGGCTCGGTCCCGGTCGTGATGCGGCCGGCGGCCCACGACCTCGCCGTCGCCCACGTCTCCCACGCTCCGCAGGTGATGTCCAGCCTGCTCGCCACGAGCCTGCTCGCTCCCGACGAGGCGGCCCTCGGCCTGGCCGGTCAGGGGCTGCGGGACACCACCCGGATCGCCGACTCCGATCCGCGGCTGTGGGTCGAGATCCTCGGCGCGAACGCCGCGGCCGTCTCGACGGTGCTCGAGGAGGTGCGCGCACGGCTGGACGATGTGCTCGCGGCCCTGGGGACCATGCCGGGCGATCCGGACCCGTCCGTCGGCTCCCGGCGCGCCCTGGCCGAGCTGATCGCCGACGGCAACCGAGGGGTGCGCCGCATCCCCGGCAAGCACGGCGGGGCCACCGACGCCTTCGCGACGCTGACCGTCCTGGTGCCGGACCGCCCCGGGGAGCTGGCCCGCCTGCTGACCGAGATCGGCGAGATCGGCGTGAACCTCGAGGACCTCCGCCTGGAGCACGAGCTGGGACGGGAGGTGGGCCTCGCCCACGTCGCCGTGGACGCCGCCCGTGAGGACCTGCTCACGAGATCCCTCACGGAACGCGGCTGGAGGGTCGCCGACGCCTGAGCGCCCCGTATCCTTGCCGGATGCACACCAGCGCGCCGCACGACTCCTCCGCCCCCGCGAGAGCGGGCTTCGACCAGGGCATCACCATCGCGATCGACGGCCCGGCCGGCTCGGGCAAGTCGACCGTCTCCCGGCTCGTCGCCGAGGCGCTGGACGGCGGCATCCTGGACACCGGGGCGATGTACCGCGCCGTCACCTGGAGCTGCCTGGCCGACGGCGTCGACCTGGCGGACCGCGAAGCCGTCGCCGCGGTGGCCGAGGCGATCGACCTGGACCTCGGCACGGATCCCGCCGGTGCGACCGTCGCCGTCGGGGGCACCGACATCACCGCCGAGATCCGCACCGAGCGCATCTCCCAGCGGGTCAGCGACGTCGCCACCAACACGCTGGTGCGCGCCATTCTGCAGCGCCGCCAGCGCGAGGTCCTGTTCGCCACCGCCGGCGCCCGCGGCTTCTGCGTGGCCGAGGGTCGGGACATCACCACCGTCGTCGCCCCCGATGCCCATGTGCGCGTGCTGCTGACCGCCTCCGACGAGGAGCGCATGCGTCGCCGCGCCGCCGAACTGGACCTCGAGGACACCGAGGACACCCGCGCCCGGATGGCCGACCAGGTGCTGCGCCGGGATCGGGACGACTCCACCGTCTCCGAGTTCCTCACCGCCGCCGAGGGGGTCGACGAGGTCGACACCACCGGGCTCGGGATCGAGGACGTCGTCGAGCAGGTGCTGATGCTCGTCGCCGCCGCCGAGACCGCCCAGGAGGAACGGCTGCACGGGACCGCGGAGGCGCCCGTCGCACCGGCACCCGCGCACCCCGGACCTGCCGCGGCAGATCCTCACGGCACCTCCGATCACGACCTCGAATCCGCTCTGCGGGTCGGTCTCGAGGACTACGAGCTGGACGAGGCGGACCGGGAGCTGCTCGAGGGGGAGCACGGCGAGGCCGCGGTGGCCGCCGCGCCGCGGAACCTGCCGGTCGTCGCCGTCGTGGGTCGGCCGAACGTCGGCAAGTCCACCTTGGTCAACCGCATCCTGGGCCGCCGCGAGGCCGTGGTCGAGGACCAGCCCGGAGTCACTCGCGACCGCGTGTTCTACGAGGCCGAATGGGTCGGCAGAGACTTCTGGCTGGTCGACACCGGAGGCTGGGAGGACCGGGTCCAGGGCATGGCGCACCGGGTCGCCGAGCAGGCCGAGGTCGCGGTCTCCCTGGCCGACGTCGTGCTGTTCATCGTCGATGCGAACGTCGGCATCACCACCACCGACGAGCAGCTGCTGCGCGTGCTGCGCCGCGCGGACCGTCCGGTGGTGCTGGTGGCCAACAAGGTCGACGACCAGCGCGGCGAGCTCGAGGCCGCCGCCCTGTGGAACCTCGGCCTGGGGGAGCCGCACCCCGTCTCGGCGCTGCACGGCCGCGGCTCCGGCGACCTGCTGGACGCGGTCCTCGAGGCGATGCCCGAGGAGGGCCGGGGCGGGGCCGTCGACCGCGGCCCGCGCCGCATCGCCCTGCTGGGTCGCCCCAACGTCGGCAAGTCCTCCCTGCTGAACCGCCTCGCGCGGGAGCGCCGGGTGGTCGTCGACGAGGTCGCCGGCACCACCCGCGACCCGGTCGACGAGAGGATCACCCTCGGCGGCAGGGACTGGACGTTCGTGGACACCGCGGGGATCCGCCGTCGCGTGCTGCAGTCGCAGGGCGCGGACTACTACGCCTCCCTGCGCACGCGCGCCGCGCTGGACCGGGCCGAGGTCGCCGTGGTGCTGCTGGAGGCGAACGAGCCGATCTCCACCCAGGACCTCAAGATCATCGACCTGGTGCTCGAGTCGGGCCGGGCACTGGTGCTGGCCTTCAACAAGTGGGACCTGCTGGACGAGGAGCGCCACGCCCAGCTGGAGCGGGAGATCGAGCAGAACCTCGGCCATGTCGCCTGGGCGCCCCGGGTCAACATCTCCGCGCAGACCGGGCGCCACGCCGACCGCCTCGTCCCGGCCCTGGACGAGGCGCTGGAGTCCTGGGACCGTCGCATCCCGACCGGCCGTCTGAACGCCTTCCTCGGCACGCTGGTCGCCGCGCACCCGCATCCGCTGCGGGGCGGCAAGCAGTCGCGGATCCTGTTCGCGACGCAGGCCCGCACCCGGCCGCCCCGGTTCGTCATCTTCGCCAGCGGATTCCTCGAGCACGGTTACCGCCGCTTCATCGAGCGGCGCCTGCGGGAGGACTTCGAGTTCACCGGCTCCCCGATCGTCATCGGCGTCCGGATCCGGGAGAAGAGGCGACGCTGATCAGCGGCACAGCCGCCGCGCGGCCGTCGCACGGCCGCCGTCGGCGGACCGACTCCGCACCCCCGCACCCCACGCGGCCCCCGTCCCGAGGAGAAGCATGGCCACCCCCGACTTCGTGCTCGCCCTGCGCGAGAAGCTCGGACACGAGCTGCTGTGGCTGCCGGGCGTCACCGCGATCGTGCTCGACCGCGAGCGCGCCCGCATGCTCGCGGTGCGTCGGGCGGACAACGGCGCCTGGACCCCCGTGACGGGCATCATCGACCCGGGCGAGGAGCCGGCCACGGCCGCGGTCCGCGAGGTCGCCGAGGAGGCCGGGGTCGACTGCACGCCGCTGCGCCTGCTCGACGTGCGCACCCTCCCGCCGGTCACCTATCCCAATGAGGACCGCGCCCAGTACCTGGACCTGTGCTTCCTGTGCGAGCACACCGGCGGCGAGCCCTTCCCGGCCGACGGGGAGAACACCGAGGCTCGCTGGTTCCCGATCAGCGAACCGCCCGCGCTGAACACCCGCTTCACCCAGCAGCTCCAGCTCGCCCTCGCCGGCGACCTCTCGGCGCGCTTCCGCGCATGAGCGCCGGCGAGCCGCTGCCCGGGACCCGGGTCACGATCCCGCTCACCCCGCGCGAGGGGGACATGGCCGTGGTGCGGGTGATCGCCGCGCCGCGACGCGACATGGTCCGCGCCGGCACGCTCGGCGATCCGCTGAGGCCCTTCGCCGACGCCCTGCTGGTCGACGTGGCCGTCGATGACCGGATCGTGCTGCCCGGGGCGTGGGTCGAGCCGGAGGTGCTCCGGCGCGGCACCGCGCTGGAACCGGTGCCGGTCGCCGCCGGCGACCTGCGCCCCCCGGCCGTCATCGCCGGCACCCCGGAGCGCGCCGCCCTGCACTGGGGAGAGACGGTCTGGCCCCTCGAGCTCGGGGGAGCGGTCGCGATCCCGTCGGCCGGCCGTGCCGCGCCGCATCCGCTCGCCCGGCTGCGTCGCCTGGTGCTGGTGGCGCTCGGCCGACGCAGGGAGATCGCGCTGACCCTCTGGCAGGCGCCGGACTTCGAGATCCCCTGGCACGACGTGCGACTGCTGCCGCACGCGGCCCGCTGGTTCGAGCTCGCGCAGGTCCCGCCGGGGACCCGCTACGCCGACGCCGAGCGGCTCCAGGGCGTCGGCCGCGCCCGCTCCCGGTCCTGAGGGGGCGCTGCGACGGCAGATCCGCGTCCGACGCGCCGGGACGGTGATGGTGTGACGCGCGTCGCAGAGGCTAAGGTCGAGCATCGTGCCCGATGTCGACGAGGAGGTCTTCGTGGCTCCAGGACCGCTCACCCGGTCGTCCCCCGACCGCCGCACCTTCCTGCGCCTGAGCGCCGGAGTCGCGACGGTCGTTCCGCTGGCGGCCCTGGCCGGCTGCGCCGGCACCAACGGTGACCCCACGGTCATCCGGATCGCCTTCCAGCAGTTCGGCTCCGGAACCATCAAGGAGCAATGGATCACCACCGCCGCCGAGGAGTTCTCCGCCGAGAACCCGGAGCTGACGGTGGAGCTGGTCCCGATCGTCGCCTCCGAAGGGGACTACTTCACCAAGAACGAGCTGCTGATGAGCTCGCCGCGCACCAGCCCGGATCTGGTGTACGAGGACTCGTTCATCCTGCTCTCCGACGTCGGGGCGGGCTATCTGCAGCCGATCACCGATCTGGCCGAGGGCTTCGAGCACTGGGACGACATCGCCGACGCCTCGAAGGTCGCCGTCACCGGGGAGGACGGGGAGATCTACGGGATCCCCATCACCACGGACACCCGCGCCATCTGGTTCCACCAGGAGGTCTTCGCGGAGGCCGGACTGCCCGAGGACTGGCAGCCCGGCAGCTGGGAGGACATCCTCGAGGCAGCCCGCGCGATCCGCGACTCCGACAGCGAGGCGACCCCGTTCTTCATGTTCGCGGGGACGCCGCAGGGCGAGAAGGCCTCGATGCAGGGCTTCGAGATGCTGCTGTACGGCACATCGTCCGACAGCTGGCTGTACGACCGCGAGACGAAGAAGTGGATCATCGGCTCGAGCGGATTCATCGACTCCCTCGCCTTCCTGCAGACGATCTTCGAGGAGGACCTGACCCTGCCGCCGGCCCAGCTGCTGGACCCGAACATCTCCGAGTCGATCTACACCACCCTGCTGCCGGAGAAGAAGCTCGGCATGCTCGTGGACGGCTCCTGGATCTCCCAGAACTGGACCGAGTCCGCGGCCCGGCCCTGGCCCGAGTGGCCGGACGTGATCTCTCTGGCGGACATGCCCACCCAGGACGGCGGCGGCAACGGCACCGTGACCCTCGCCGGCGGCTGGGGCCTGTCGATCCCGCGGCACGTCACCGATCGCGAGGTCGCCTTCGCCTTCCTCGAGAAGCTGGTCTCCACCGAGACCCTGGTGGACTACGCGATCGCCGACAACCACATCACCGTGCGCGAGGACGTCGCGGCCGACGAGCGCTACCAGGGCTACTCGCCGGCGGTCGGCTACTTCACCGACCTCCTGGAGACCGCCTACTACCGCCCGGCGCTCCCGGCGTATCCCGAGGTGTCCTCGGCCATCCAGGAAGCGATGGAGGCCGTGATGACGGGAGTCGGCCCCGAGTCGGCGGCCGCCGCGTACGACGCCACCGTCACCGACATCGTCGGCCCCGAGAACGTGCAGGAGGCCAGCGCATGAGCACCAGCGCCCCCACGAGGGAGCACGAACCGCCCCCCGCTGCGGCGTCCTCGACGCCGCCGAAGCGCGGAAGGCTGGGCAACCGCCTGACCACGACCCGGGCGGTGCCGATGGTTCCGGCCTTCCTGCTGCTGATCGCGTTCATGCTGGGACCGATCGTGTACTCCGTGTACCTCGCGTTCACCGACAAGGCCATCCGCGGCAAGGGAGCCGAGGACGCCGAGTTCGTCGGCTTCCAGAACTTCACCGACGCGTTCACCGACGGCGACTTCTGGAACTCGGTGATCCTGACCCTGATCTTCACGGTGGTCTCCGCCGTGATCGGCCAGAACATCATGGGCATGCTGCTGGCCCTGCTGCTGGAGCGCGCCCACCGGGTGATCTCCTCCGTGGTGACCGCGATCGTGATCGCCGCCTGGATCCTCCCGGAGGTGGTCGCCGGCTACCTGCTGTACACGTTCTTCTCCCCCGAAGGGTCGCTGAACGCGATCATCACGGCGATCGGACTGCCGCCGCAGCAGCTGCTGTTCAGCGCGCCCATCATCGCGGTCTCCTTCGCGAACATCTGGCGCGGCACCGCGTTCTCGATGCTCGTGTACTCGGCGGCGCTGAGCTCCGTGCCCGGCGACGTCTACGAGTCCGCGTCCCTGGACGGGGCCGGCCCGGTGCGCCGGTTCGTCTCCGTGACGCTGCCGCTGATGCGACCCGCGATCGCCACCAACCTGATGCTGACCACCCTGCAGACGCTGTCGGTGTTCGGGCTGATCTTCATCATGACCGGCGGCGGTCCGTCCCGGCAGAGCCAGACGCTGCCGCTGTACATGTACGAGCAGGCGTTCTCCTACGGCCAGCTCGGCTACGGCACCGCCGTGGCCCTGCTGCTGCTCCTGATCGGAGCCGTGGCCTCCTTGGTGTACCTGCGTCTGCTCCCGGAGGAGGACAAGCGATGACCGCGATCGACGAGACCACGGATCCCGCGACGCGGGAGGACCGCGGCGGTGCCGGATCCGGCGGCGGCTCGCGGCTGCGACCGCGCCGTTCCGGCATGGGACCGCGCGAGCGCAGCAGCACGATCGCCAGCACGGTGGTGATGCTGGTGATCGGCGCGGCCTTCCTGGTCCCGCTGCTGTGGGTGGTGCTGGCCTCCTTCAACACCGAGGCGTCGCTGTCCATCGCCTGGCCGGAGAACTGGTCCCTGGGCAACTTCGCCGCGATCTGGAACATGGAGACCACCTTCCGGCCGCTGCTGAACTCCCTGATCCTGTGCGGCGGGGCGACGATCGTCACCATGGTCACGGCCGTGCTGTGCGCCTACCCGATGTCGCGGTACCGGTTCCGTGCCAAGCGTCCGCTGCTGCTGGGGATCATCTTCTCCACGGGGCTGCCGATCACCGCGATCATGATCCCGGTCTACTCGCTGTTCGTGCAGGTGAACCTGATCGACTCGATGGGCGGGGCGATCCTGTTCCTCGGCGCCAGCTCCCTGCCGTACGCGATCTTCCTGACCAAGGGGTTCATGGACGGGGTCCCGGTGGAGATCGAGGAGTCCGCCTGGACCGAGGGCGCCGGGGTGTATCGGGCCCTGTGGTCCGTGGTGCTGCCCCTGATGCGTCCCGGCCTGGCCGTGGCGACCATCTTCACCTTCGTGATGATGTGGGGGAACTTCTTCGTCCCGTTCATGCTGCTGCTGAGCCCGGAGAACCTTCCCGCCGCGGTGACGCTGTACACCTTCTCCTCGCAGTACGGGCAGGTCGCCTACGGGCAGCTGGCCGCCTTCTCGATCTTCTACTCGCTGCCGGTGGTGGTGCTGTACCTGTTCCTGGGCCGCAGCCTGGGTCAGGGCTTCGCCGCGGCGGGCGGCGTCAAGGGATGAGCACGACGGGCTCTCACGCCGCGGCCCGGCGCCGCCGCAGCGCCCGGGGCCGGCGGTGCCCGTTCAGCCACTTCCCGAGCCAGGTGGAGCGCACCAGGAGGTCGTAGCTCACCAGCAGCACCGCCATCACGAGCGTGAGCGCGACGGCGAGCTTGACCAGGATCGGCGCGCCGAGATCCGCCAGGGGCACTTCCACCAGCAGCAGCAGCGGGAAATGGATGAGATAGACCCAGTAGGAGGAATCGGCCAGGTACCGCACCCAGCGGATCTCCTGATTCACGAGTCGGCCCATGAGCCCGAGCAGCCCGTAGACCCAGGCCCATCCGGCGAGCGCCGCGACGATCGCCACCAGGACCGGCGGCGTGGACGACGGTGCCAGCAGGGCGAGCGGGCTGAGGACGACGGCGGTCACCAGCTGCGGGATCCACTGCCGCTCCACCCGGCCCAGCGCCTCGGGGTGCGCGCGCAGGAACCAGCCGGCCAGGAAGGCGCCGGAGTAGGCGATGCTCGCGCCCGCGACCGGCATGAGTGTCGTGGGTTCGGTGATGGACGCGACGTTCCCGCCCTGGACCACCAGGGCCACGGCGTACGGCGCTGCGACCAGCACGAGGCCGAACGGGGAGGCCAGCGCCGAGGCGATGCGGCGGGAGGCCCGCTCCGCCCGGGCCGGTCCCAGGAGGCGCACGAGCACGGCGCGCACGAGGACCACCACGAGCACGATCTCGAGCAGCAGCAGCAGGAACCACAGGTGCAGCGTCGGCAGGGCGAGGATTCCTGTCGGTGCCCCGGGCGCAGGCGGCGGGGGAGTGAAGGGCCCCAGGTCACGGACGACGGTGTTCAGCACCGCTGCGCCGATCACCAGCAGGAACAATCCCGGCAGGAAGACGACCAGCGGCAGACCGATCCGCTTCAGGCGGTCCCGCACGTAGGCGCCGGCCCCGCGCCGGTGCAGCACCATGTGCCCGAAGTAGCCGGCCAGCATCATGAACAGGTTCATGCGGAAGAGGTGGATCACCCCCACCGCGGCGGCCGCATCCGGGGAGTCGTGCGTGTCGTCGATGAGCCAGACATCGCCGGGGAAGAAGGGCATCAGGGCGTGCAGCAGCACGCCGAGCAGGAGCGCCCCGCCGCGCAGCGCGTCGAGGTGGTGCAGGCGGGCCGGGGCGGCGGACGGAGGGGACGTCGTCGACGTGCTGGGGGCGAGGGGCTGTGACATGTCCTCGACGCTAGGGGCGCGGGAGCCCGGCCCGCCTCGCCCGATCGGTCGCCGGGGGATCCACCGATCAGAGGATGCCCGGGCCCTGGTGGGTTCGACCGGGACGGGGAACACTGGGTCCATGGCCATGCTCCCTGCCCCGGCGGTCCCGCGGACCGGCCCCGGACCGGGCCCCGAGCCCGATCTCGGGCCCGGGACCGGTGCGTCGTCCGTGCGCCCCGCCCCGGAGCAGGGCCCGCTGGGCGAGAAGCTCGAGGTGTGGATGCCCCCGGTGCTGCTGCTGGTGTCCTGGTCCGTGGGGTGGATCGCCTCGCGCACCTGGATGACCGGCGACCTCATCCTGTGGGCGCTGGGACCGACGCTGCTGCTCCTTGCGCTCCGGGCAGCGCTGGAGAGGACCCGGCGAGCCGGCGGGCCGGGATCGCGCCCGCTGGAGCTGCTCTACGCCCTCCACCTGGTCCTGGTCGCCGTCGCGATCCTGCTGAACCCGATGAGCTGCATCTACGCCTTCGTCGGCTATCTCGATTCGGGACGCTTCCTCAGCGGGGGTCGCGCCCGCGCCGTGGTCGTGGCGACGGCGCTGCTGAGCGCCGTCGGGCAGGTGGGCGGGATCGGGGTCGTGGCCGCGGAGACGTGGTTCTTCGTGGGGCTGGCCGCGGTGAACCTGCTGATCGCTCTGGGGATGATGCACCTGGCGGGGGAGCGGGAGCGGATCCTGGACGAGCGCGAGCAGGCGCTGGCCGAGAACGACCGGGTCCACCGGGAGAACTTCCGTCTGCACGAGCAGCTGATGGCCGGAGCGCGCCGGGCCGGGGCCGGCGAGGAGCGGGACCGGCTCTCGCGGGAGATCCACGACACCGTCGCCCAGGGCCTGGTCGGGGTCATCCGCCAGCTGGAGGCGGTCGGGCCCGTGGACGATGCGCCCTCGCGGCAGCGCCTCGAGATCGCCGAGGAGGCCGCCCGCGACTGTCTGCTCGAGGCCCGACGGGCGGTCGAGGCGCTCGGGCCCCACCAGCTGCACGACGCCGACCTCGTCGAGGCGCTGTCCGCGCTGGTGGCCCGCTGGGCCCGGACCCACCGCGTGGTCGCGACCCTCGATGCCGACGACGCGCCGCGGGAGGCGCGCCACGGGGACGTGCTGGTGCGCGTCGCCCAGGAGGCGCTGGCGAACGTGGCCCGTCACGCCGGGGCGCGGACGGTCACGGCGACCCTCTCCGTCGAGGAGCGCATGGTCCTCCTGCGCATCGCCGACGACGGCCGCGGCGTCGATCTGGACGCCGTCGAACGCGGCCACGGCCTGGCCAACATGGCCGAGCGCACCCGCCGGGTCGGCGGGGATCTCGACGTCACCTCGGCCGTCGGCCGGGGCACCACGGTGACGGCGAGGGTGCCGCGATGAGCCCGGTGCGGGTGGTGGTGGTCGATGATCATCCGGTGGTGCGCGACGGACTGGTCGCGATGCTCGGGTCCGAGGAGGACATCGAGGTGGTCGGCACCGCCGGGGACGGCGCCGAGGCGATCACGGTGAGCGATTCGGCCGGCCCGGACGTGGTGCTGATGGATCTGCGGATGCCGGGGACCAGCGGGATCGAGGCGATCCGGACCCTGCGCCTGCACGGGCGCACGACCCCACGGATCCTGGTGCTGACCACGTACGACACCGACCGTGACATCCACGGTGCGCTCGAGGCGGGGGCCGACGGCTACCTGCTCAAGGACACGCCCCGCCAGGAGGTGGTCCGGGCCGTGCACGATCTCGCCGCAGGCCGTGCGGTGCTGGCGCCCGCAGCGCTCGCGGCTCTGACCGGGAGCCGCGCCGGACGCATCGTCCTCAGCGCGCGGGAGGCCGAGGTGCTGCGCCTGGTGGCCGACGGCTGCACGAACCGTGCGGTCGCCTCCCGGCTCGGGATCGGCGAGGCCACGGTGAAGACGCACCTGATGCACATCTACGACAAGCTCGGGGTCGGCGACCGGGCCTCGGCGGTGCGCACGGCGTGGGAGCTCGCTCTGGTCTGAGCGGGCGGAGACCGCGGAGACGGAGCGCGGTCAGCGGAAGATGACGGTGCGAGCCCCGTCCAGCAGCACCCGCGACTGCGCGAACCAGGCGACCGCCTGGCGCAGCGTGCGCACCTCGGCGTCCTGGCCGATCGCCATCAGCTCCTGCGGGGAGCGGGTGTGGTCCACCCGGATCACGTCCTGCTCGATGATCGGGCCCTCGTCGAGATCGCTGGTGACGAAGTGCGCGGTGGCCCCGATCTGCTTGACGCCGCGGGCATGTGCCTGGCGATAGGGATTGGCGCCCTTGAAGCCCGGCAGGAACGAGTGGTGGATGTTGATGCAGCGCCCGGACAGCTCCGCGCACAGCTCGGGGGAGAGGATCTGCATGTACCGCGCCAGGACCACGAGCTCGATGTCGTGCTCGTCGATCGCCGTGCGCACCCGATCCTCGAAGGCCGCCTTGGCCCCGTCGCCCTGGGTGGACAGGTGCTCGAAGGGGATCTCGTGGAATCTCGCCAGGGGCTCGAGGGTGGGATGATTGGCCAGGATCAGCGGCACCTCGATGGGGAGGTGGCCCGCGTCGACCTGGAACAGCAGGTCGTTCAGGCAGTGCTTGGCGGTGGAGCCGAGCACGAGGGTGCGGACGGGGCGTCCCACCACATCCAGCCGGTGCTCGATGCCGAAGCGCTCGATGACCGGCGCGAGGGCCGCGGCGATCTCCTGCGTCGAGGCGCCGGTGGTCAGCTGCAGACGCATGTAGAAGCGGTGGGTGCTGCCGCTCTCGAACTGGCGCGACTCCGTGATGTTCCCGCCCACCTCGACGATCGCGCCGGTGACCGCGTGGACGATCCCGGGGCGGTCCTCGCACACGAAGGTGAGGACGTACTCGACGGCGGGGGCGGGGGTACCGGTGGGGCTCGGACTGCTCATGCCGGGATTCTAGGAGCCTCCGGGGCGCGGGCACCGATCTGCCCGCATACCGGGGCCGGGCGGAGGGCGCACATCACGTCGGCACCCTCACGGCGAGCCTGTGCGCCACAGTCGGGAGGGCCACCAGATGGCCTTGCCGACATCGAGAGCGAGCGCCGGGACCAGCAGGGTGCGCACCACGAAGGTGTCCAGCAGCACTCCGAAGGCGACGATGAACGCGATCTGGGCGAGGAACAGGATGGGGATCACCGCCAGCGCGGCGAAGGTGGCGGCCAGCACCAGTCCGGCGGAGGTGATCACCCCGCCCGTGACGGCCAGCCCGCGCACGACGCCCGCTCGGGTCCCGTGCCGCCGAGATTCCTCGCGCACCCGGGTCATGAGGAAGATGTTGTAGTCGATCCCGAGCGCGACCAGGAAGACGAATCCGTACAGCGGCACCGCCGGATCGGCCCCGGGGAAGTCCAGGACGTGCTCGAAGACCAGCGCCGCGACCCCGAGCGCGGTGCCGAAGGACAGCACGGTGGTCGCCACCAGCAGCACAGGGGCGAGCAGCGAGCGCAGCAGCAGCATGAGGATCACGAGGATCACCGCCAGCACCACGGGGATGATCAGCGTGCGGTCGTGGACGGAGGCATCGTTGGTGTCGATCGAGGTGGCGGTCACTCCGCCCACGATCTCCTCGAACCCCTCCTGGTCCAGAGCCGCGCGCAGGTCGCGGACCGTCCGTTCGGCCGCGGCCGAATCGGGCGCATCGGTGAGGGTCCCCTGGACCAGGACCCTCCCCTCGACGACGGTCGGGTCCGCGGCGGGCGTCCCCGGCGGGCCCTGCGCGCCGATGCCGTCGGCGGTCACCGGGGCGGAGCCGCTGGGGGAGTCCGCCGCGACCACGGAGACGGAGGCGATGCCGTCCTCGGCCAGCAGCACGTCGGCCGTGGCCTGGAGGTCCTCCTGATCGACGATGACCTGCACGGGGCTGCCGGCTCCGGCCGGGAAGTGCTCGCCGAGCGCCTCCTGCCCGGCACGGGCGGAGGAGGAGCCGAGCACCAGATCCGACTGCGGGACCCCGTCGGCGTCCAGCGAGAGGGCACCGACGCAGCCGGCCGCGAGCACCAGCGCGGTGAGGATCCACAGCGGTCGCGGACGACGGGAGACCGCTGCGGCGACCCTGCCCCACCCGCCGCCGTCCGTCCCGGAGGCGTCCTCGGCGGCCGGTGCGGGGTCGTACCGCGGGCGGCGCGGCCAGAAGGCGGCGCGACCCGCGGCGTACAGCAGGGCGGGCAGGAACGTCAGCGCCGCGAGCATCGCGAAGGCGATCCCGATGGCCGCGACCGGCCCGAGGGTGCTGTTGGACTTCAGCTCGGACAGCAGCAGGCACAGCAGGCCCGCGATCACCGTCCCTCCGGAGGCCAGCACCGGCTCGACGGTGCCGCGCAGGGCGGAGACGGTGGCGGCCCACGTGCTCTCCCGGTGACGCAGCTCGTCGCGGTAGCGGGCGACGTACAGCAACGAGTAGTCGGTGGCCGCGCCGATGACCAGGATGAACAGGATTCCCTGGGTCTGCCCGCTCAGCAGCAGGATCCCGGCGCTGGCGAGGTGCCAGATCACCAGCAGCGCCGCACACAGGGCGAACAGGGAGGTGGACAGCACCATCAGCGGCAGCAGCAGGGAGCGGTAGACGATGATCAGGATGACCAGCACGGCGGCCAGCGCCACCCCCAGCAGCAGGAAGTCGATCCCGGCGAAGGCCGCGGCGAGGTCGGCCGAGAACCCGGCGGGTCCGGTCACGGACGAGGTCAGGCCCTCCGGCAGGTCGGTGGCCAGCTCCTGCTCGAGCTGCTCCACGACGGCGCCGATGTCGGCGTCGGCGTCGATCGGGACGAACACCTGGGCCGCCCGGGAGTCCTCGGAGACGATCGGCGGGGAGACCTCCTCGATCACCGCCTCGAGCGCGGAGAGCTCCTCGGCGGCGTCGGTGAGCGCCGTGACGTCCTCGTCGGAGAGCTCGCTCTCGGAGGTGACCACGATGATCGCGGGGATCGCCTCGGAGCCCGTGAACTCCTCGGCCAGCGCCTGGACCTCCGTCGCCTCGGCCGAGTCCGGCAGGTAGGCGGTGCGGTCGTTGGAGGAGACCTCGTCGACCCGCCCGAAGTACGGCCCGCCGATGCCGGCGGCACCCAGCCAGATCAGGATCAGCAGCGCGGGCAGGATGATGCGCAGAGCCCGCGGCACGCGGGGCACGGGCCGGCGATGGGTGGGGCCGGATGACCCTGCGTGGTCGGTCATGGAGGGATCCTTCGGGCGAGGGGTGCGTCGCGGACAGTCTGCCATACATTGCTAGCTTGGCGAGATATATGGACGGTGTGATGCTTCCGGGCGGCTATCATCGCTCCCATGAGCCACCAGGAGCAGGAGCAGCCCGCGGAGCCCCCCTCGCTGCCGGCGGTGTACAGCCTCGCCGCGAGTGACCCCGAGGCCGTCCTGGTGGACCGGACGGGTCTCTCGGAGCGGGACCTCCTCCAGATCGACGCCCTGATGGCCGCCCTGGGGCAGCTGCGCACGGCGGAGAAGGAGCTCGCCGGCGCCTCGCTGCGGTACATGGATCTCGGGGAGACCGACATGCGGGCCCTGCACTTCCTCATCGCCTGCGAGAGCACCGGGGCCCTCGCCACCCCCAGCGCGATCTCGCAGGCGCTGGAGATCTCCACCGCCTCGACCACCAAGCTCCTGGACCGCCTCGAACGGGCCGGGCACATCCGGCGCCGTCGGCACCCCTCGGACCGCCGCGCCCTCGTGATCGACATCGAGCCCGTCACGCGCGAGGCGGCGATGCGCACCGTCGGCGCGCAGCAGGCGCGCCGCGTGCTCGCCGTCCGCCGGCTGAGTCCGGCGCAGCGCGATGTCGTCATCGGCTTCCTTCAGGACATGGCCGCGGAGATCTCGGTCGCCGGGGTGGACTGGGCCGCGCAGCCGGGGGAGTCCGATGGCCCGATCTGAGCGTCGTCCGCGCGGGGGGAGGCGTCTCCGGCCCGCGCTCGCACGGGCGTGCGGGCAGGCCGTCCAGAGGCTGCACAGAGCGGTGACCTACCGATCGGTCGGATACGTGACCTGCATCGGGACACGTGTCCAGACCTCCCGGCGATGGGGATCTTGACGGAGTGCGACACGGAAGGTGAAAGTCGGCATAACGGCTCACTCTTGCCAGACGAGGCGATCTTCGCTATGAGGGCCGGGCATGGAGATCGGGTCGCCTTCCACCGTAGAGAGGTCTCCCATGGACACCACTGTTTTCGAAGCACACGAATCCGAGATCCGCGGCTACTGCCGCAACTACCCCACGGTGTTCGCCTCGGCCTCCAACGCGCGGCAGGTCGATGAGGACGGCCGCTCGTTCATCGACTTCTTCGCCGGCGCCGGCGTGCTGAACTTCGGGCACAACAACCCCCGGATGAAGGAGGCCCTGATCGACTTCATCCAGGCCGACGGCATCACGCACAGCCTGGACACCTACACCACCACCAAGCGGGACTTCGTCTCCCGCTTCCACGAGGTGGTCCTGGCCCCGCGCGGCATGGATCACCGGATGCAGTTCATGGGCCCGACGGGGTCCAACGCGGTCGAGGCGGCGATGAAGCTCGCACGCAAGGCCACCGGCCGGCGACAGATCGTGGCCTTCAGCCACGGGTTCCACGGCATGACGCTGGGTTCGCTCGCGGCCACCGCCAACGACGCCTTCCGGCAGTGGTCCGGGGTGCCGCTGGAGAACATCCACCGGCTGCCGTTCGAGACCGCTCCGGGCGGGGACACGGCGCTGGCGGAGTACCGGGAGGCGCTGGCGGACCCCTCGAGCGGGCTGCTGGCCCCGGCGGCGTTCCTGATCGAGCCGATCCAGGCCGAGGGCGGCGTCAACGTCGCCAGCAAGGAATGGCTGCACGAGGTCCAGGACCTCGCCCGCGAGGTCGGAGCCCTGGTGATCTTCGACGACATCCAGGCCGGCATCGGCCGCACCGGCAGCTACTTCTCCTTCGACGGGATGGGTCTGGACCCGGACATCATCACGCTGGCCAAGGGCCTGGGCGGCTTCGGCACCCCGATCGCCATGAACCTCAACAAGCCCGAGATCGACGATCACTGGTCGCCCGGCGCGCACACCGGCACCTTCCGCGGACCGGGCCTGTCCTTCGTCGCCGGTGTCGTGGCGCTGGACTATTTCACCGATGACTCCTTCCTCGACGACGTCCGGGCCAAGGGCGAGCGGCTGCGTGAGCGTCTGGTGAAGATCGTGGAGGCGAACCCCGATCGGGGCTGGGAGGTCCGCGGCCGCGGCATGATCCAGGCCCTGGACACGGGCGACGGGGCCTTCGCCAAGCGCGTCCAGAAGGAGGCCTTCGACGCCGGGCTGCTGATCGGCCCCTGCGGGAGCGGGGGGCGGGTGATCAAGCTGATCCCGCCGCTGACCATCCCCGAGGGCGATCTCACCGAGGGACTGGACCTGCTCGAGCAGGCCATCGACGCGGCCACGAGGGCTCTCTGATGCGCCGCCGGTCCGATATGACGTTCGAGCCCGAGGAGTACGAACGTCGTGTGCGGGAGCTGCGGGAGCGCATGGTCCAGCGCGAGCTGGACGCCGTGATCATCACCGATCCCGAGAACCTGATGTACCTCACGGACCACCAGACCACCGGGTACTCCTTCTTCCAGGCCCTGATCGTGCCGCTGGAGGCGGACGCGGTGATGATCACCCGTGCGCTCGAGGAGTCCAACGTGATCGCGCGGACCTGGGTGGAGCACTCCCGGCCCTATCCGGATACCGGGGACGCGATCCTCGAGCTGGTCAGCACCCTGCGGGATCTGCGGCTCAGCGACTCCCGGGTGGGCTATGAGCGCAACAGCTACTACTTCCCCGCCTATCAGCAGGATCGCTTCCACGACGCCTTCGGCGAAGGCCTGGTGGACTGCTTCGGCATCGTCGAGGAGGGGCGGATCCGCAAATCGCCCGCCGAGATCGACGTGATGCAGCTCGCGGCGTACGCCGGTGAGGCCGGGATGGCCACGGGGCTGCAGGCGGCGGTGGCCGGGGCCACCGAGAACGAGGTGGCCGCCGCCATCACCGCCGCGATGTTCCGCTCCGGCGGGGAGTTCCCGGCGGTGCTGCCGTATGTCGCCTCCGGTCCTCGCTCGATGATCGGCCATTCCACCTGGGAGGGCCGCATGATCCGTCCCGGAGAGCACGTGTATCTCGAGGTGGGCGGGTGCTACCGCAGGTACCACACCGCCCTGATGCGCACCGCGGTCAACGGGGCGCTCTCGGACTCGATGTACTCCGCGCAGGAGCTGATGAAGCACACGCTGGCGGAGCTGCGCAGCCTCATGAAACCGGGGGTGACCGTCGCCGAGGTCGACCGGCTCGCCCGGTCGATGATCGAGAGCAACGACGTGGGCGCCCAGCTGGTGACCCGCGCGGGCTACTCGATCGGCATCGCGTTCCCACCCTCCTGGGACGAGGGCTACATCCTCTCCCTGATGGACGGGGACGACCGTCCGCTCCAGGAGGGCATGACCCTCCATGTCCTCCCGTGGATGTGGGGTGTGGACGGCAACAAGACCGTCGGCATCTCGGACACCGTCCGCATCACCGAGGACGGCTGTAAGTCGTTCTTCACGTTGCCCGAGGACTTCACCGTCCACGAGAGCTCCGCCCGTTCGTTCCCGACCCCCGCCGCCGTCCCGCACGGCTTCTGAGAGGAGCGGCCTCATGACCATGCTGACCGCCATCGACCCCACCACCGGCGCCGTCGTGCGCGAGGTGCCCGCCGCGACGCCCGCGGAGATCACCGAGATCATCGACCGCGCCGAGGTCGCCTACACCTCCTGGAAGGAGCACACCCTCGCCGAGCGCGCCGAGGTGCTGCGTCGCGTCGCCACCTATATGCGCGAGCACACCGAGGAGCTGGCGCCGCTGATGACCGAGGAGATGGGCAAACCCATCGGCGAGGCGCGGGGGGAGGTGGGCAAGGCCGCCTGGGCCGCCGAGCACTACGCCGAGCACGCCCCCGCGTACCTGGCCGACGAGCATCTCGACTCCGACGCGACCTCCTCCTACGTCCAGTACCTTCCCCTGGGCCCGGTGCTCGGGATCCTGCCCTGGAACGCCCCGTTCTGGGTCGCGTTCCGCTTCTGCGCCCCGGCGCTCATGGCCGGGAACACCTGCGTCATGAAGCACGACCCCCACGTGCCGGGCTGCGCCGCCGCGCTCGAGGAGGTGTTCCGGGCCGTCGGCGCCCCCGAGGGAGTGTTCCAGACCCTGCTGGCCCGGACCGAGGACGTCGAGCAGGCGATCCGCGATCCCCGGATCCGGGCGGTCTCCTTCACCGGCTCCGACCGGGCCGGGGCCCAGGTCGCCGCGATCGCGGGCAGCGAGATCAAGCCCGCGGTGCTCGAGCTCGGCGGCTCCGACCCCTGCATCGTGCTGGCCGATGCCGATCTGCCCAAGGCCGCGGAGGTCTCGGCCCTGTCGCGGATCATCAACGCCGGCCAGTCCTGCATCGCCGCGAAGCGGGTGATCGTGGAGCGCTCCGTGCACGATACGTTCGTGGAGCTGCTGGCCGCGCAGCTGCGGGACCTGGTGGTCGGCGATCCCCGCGATCCGGCCACGAAGGTGGGGCCGATCGCCCGCGAGGAGCTGCGCGAGAGCCTCCACCGGCAGGTCACCTCGAGCGTCGAGGCCGGGGCCACCTGCGTGCTGGGAGGCGAGATGCCTCAGGGCGAGGGCCTCTTCTATCCGGTGACCCTGCTGACCGGCGTGGAGCCGGGGATGGCCGCCTGCACCGAGGAGACCTTCGGGCCGATCGCCGTGGTGATGGTGGCGGAGGACGCGGAGCACGCCCTGGCGCTGGCCAACGACACCCCCTACGGTCTCGGCGCCGCGATCTGGACGGACACCGAGCGCGGGGTGGAGATGGCCCGACGCATCGAAGCGGGACAGGTCTCGGTCAACGGGATCGTGAAGTCGGATCCGCGGTTGCCCTCGGGCGGGATCAAGCGCTCCGGCTACGGCCGGGAGCTGGGGCCGCACGGCATCCGGGAGTTCACCAACGCCCAGCAGATCTGGGTGGGGCCCGCCAAGGCCTGACTCGCGCCGACCCGGAGGACGGGGAACGCGAAGCACCCTCCCGCCTGGTGCTCCAGGTGGGGGGGTGCTTCGTCTCGGTCGGGCTGACAGGATTTGAACCTGCGACCCCATGACTCTGCGCCAATCAAGGTTTGATGTCCTGGTAGTGCGGAGAACGTGCAGGCAGTTGACGGTTGTGTGCGCTCGGAGACTTCACGGAGACTCCCGGATGTGACCGCCAAATCCCGCCCCTTGCGGTCACCTTAGCGGTCACTTCTCGAAGATTCCGGCCGCCGCAGAGACCACAGCCTCGGTGCTCGTCACGGCCGTGTACCGCTGCCGGTTGACCGCCGCCGTGTGGCCGAAGAGCCGGGTGCGGGTCGCCTCGGGAAGCACGTCGTACAGCAGCGTGTTGTTCGTGGTGCGCCAGGAGTGCCCCCGCTCGTACTCGAACATCTCGATGTGGAGCTGCTCGGCGAGCTCCCGGTAGAGCGCCGCGAGCTTCCGATCACGGTTGCGGGGGTCCCAGACCTTCGCTTGGTCAGTCGGCGAAGGGAAGAGCCACGGACTCCCAGAATCCAGCCGCGTCGCGAGACGCTTACTGACCGCGGGAGCAAGGACAGGTACTGGACGGCCCGTACGCGTCTTCGTGGCATCCGGGGGCAGTTCGACGATGAAGGTGCCGGAGGCGTCCACGTGGCAGTCCTCCGTGGGCCTCATGCACAGCTCGGAGGTGCGGAGCCCCGTCGTCGCTTGCGCGAGCACGATGTCGATGCATGCGGCCCGCTCGATCACCCGTTGCTCCCGCGTCCACCGTCCGCGCTTCGGCGCTTCCACATCCTCCGGGTCGGCGGCGAGTAGGTACTCGATGGCCGCGCGGTACTGCTCCGCGGTCAGCGCCCGCCCGCCCCGCGAGTATGCCGGCCTCTTGGCCCCGGACAGGTCGAGGTCCAGATCCATGAGGGGGTTGTACTCGATCACCTCGTCCACGCGCAGCGGTGCCGCCAGGTACTTCTTCGCCACCGTCTTCGCATGCTTCGCGTTGACCGCACCGTGCAGTCTCCCGATCTCCTCCAGACACGAGGTCAGGGCCCGGGGCCGCATCGCCTCTCGCAGCGAGAGACCGGCCAACGCATGGGCGTGCTTGCATGCCTCGTCTCCGCACTCGCCGCGCAGTAGCCGGTAGGCCAGCTCGTAACGTCTCGTGGTGCTGTCGGCGAGACGCTCAGCACGAATAGCCGGGAGGGTGACCGTGTCCAGATAGTCGAGGGTCTTGCTGGTGCCCTTCCATCCACCGTCGCCGGAACCACTCAATAGGTCTGCAGCCCTCGCCCTCGCTCGAGCCCTGACCTTGCCCTTCGCCGGCCCCTGGGTGAGCGGGCGCATGAGCCGTCCGCTATGAAGCCGAATCGACCAACGCATAGCGAAACCGTCGCGGTACGGGAATACCTGAGCCCTGTCGATGCTGTGTTCCCCGGGTTCCAACCTGGTGGTCGCGGCTCGGGACATGCTCCCATCTCCTCTCGTCGTCCACATCAGCCTAAGCCGCGATCGTCGTCGGCGTAGTCCCCCTGTACTGAACCCGCCGGGAGATCAGCAGTCCGCGAGCAGGGAGATGAACGGTCCGCTGACGAGGAGATCAACTGCCCGACCACAGGGAGATCACTCCATCCCGTCACATGGCACTCCGCACGGGTCCGGAGCAGCTTGCACCAGGAGGACTTCGCGTTAAGCACCATGATCCCTGCTGTGCCCGCCGTTACCTCTGCGACATGTCCCGTGAGTCCTCGCCCCCGCCCACTGATGGGAGCACGAGGGGCCGAGTCGCGGCCCCAGTAAGATCCGGAGGACATGATGCCCCGCAAGACACAGCCCCGCGAGGGTGCGACGATCGACGACCTGCTCACCGCCCGCGAAGTGGGAGAGATACTCGGGCTCTCCGCAGGCACACTTGCGAACTGGCGGAGCCTCGGGATCGGCCCCACCAACTTCAAGGTCGGCGGGCGCGTCAGGTACCGTGCTTCAAGCGTCAACGACTGGATCGCAGAGCAGGAGCACGACGCCGTCGGCTGAGCGCCACCCGTCGGGCCGGTACTCAGTGGCGAACTGGACCCCCTTGGACGTCCCGGCGGCACTGATCGATGAAGGCCTGGGTCGTGTGGGGCCGAGGGGCAGGATGCGTGCTCTGCTCGCTCCGGCCCGAGGACTCGGAGGGAGATGCCGTGGGTGCAGAGCTCGAAACCACGTCCCCGTATATCCCTGCGATCAGCCCCGAGGACGTCCAAAGCGTCGGGAACCTCCTGACATCCAGTAGGTCCGCAGAGACGCGCCGCTCCTACGCCTCCGCCATCCGCACCTTCACCACCTGGTGCCGCGAGCGCGGATACCGTAGCTTCCCGGCCTCACCTGAAGTTATCGGGCTCTTCCCGGTTCGTGGTGATGGGGAGCGTCGCGTCGTTGGCGTAGAACGGCTCGTGGTCCTGCTGTGATGGGTGTTGTCAAGACATCCACATTCCAGAGGACCACGAGCCTGTGCACGAGAATACTGGTTCGCAGCGGGATGCTGCGAGCACGATCTTCAACCTGCCCAACTACCGCGTCATCGATGCCGTCGACCTGCCCGATGGCAGCCGGCGGGTGGTGATCGCCTCGACCGTCCCGCCGGGCTGTCCGTCCTGCGGGGCGCTCGCGACGCAGGTCCACTCCCGCCGGATGCAGCAAGTCAGGGACGTTCCCGTCGCCGGGGCGACGGTGGTGGTGTGGGCCAAGCGGCGCTGGTTCTGTCTCGAGCCGGCCTGCGCCCGGGGCACGTTCGCTGAGGCCACCGAGCAGATCCCCCGATACGCCCGCTCGACCACCAGGCTGCGCGATCAAGTCGTCTCGGCCGTGATCACCTCCGGCCGGGCAGCTTCCGAGGTCGCCCGGGCCCACGGCGTCTCGTGGTGGCTGGTCCAGGCCGCCCTCAGCGCCGCTGCCGTGGTCCTGACCGACGTCGAGAAGACGTGCGTGACCCGGCTGGGCATCGATGAGCACCGCTACCGGTCAGTGCGCTGGTTCCGCACCGATCAGGGCTCCTGGAGGCGGTTCGAGCCGTGGATGACGACACTGGTCGACCTGGCCACCGGGCAGGTCCTGGGCATCGTCGACGGCCGCGACAGCGCCACCGTCGGGGACTGGCTCGCCCAGCGCTCCGAGGCCTGGCGGGAGCGGATCGAGATCGTCGCGATCGACCCCTCGGCCGCGTTCCGCAAAGCACTACGGACCTACCTGCCCCGCGCCGCGGTCTCGGTCGACAAGTTCCACCTCGTAAAGCTCGGCAACGACATGGTCACCACCATCAGGCAGCGCCTGGCCCGCACCCACCGCGGTCGCCGGGGCCGCAAGGACGACCCGGCCTGGGCCCACCGGATGCTGCTGCTACGCGGCGGCGACACCCTCACCCCGCGAGCCTGGGAGCGGCTCGAGGACGTGTTCCGCACCGATGACCCCACCGACGAGCTCTCCGCCGCCTGGGGCATCAAGGAGCAACTCCGCCGCCTGCTGGCCACCGACACCCTCGCCCAGGCCTGGGACGAACGGATGCGGATGGGCTACTTCGCCCAGATCGCGAACATGCCCGAGGCGACAAAGCTCTACGACACCGTCGTGGCCTGGTGGGACGCGATCGAGGTCCTCATCGTCACCGGCGCGACCACCGCCCGCGTCGAGGCCGCGAACACCGGCATCAAGAACATCAAACGCACCGGCCGCGGATTCCGCAACGCGGAGAACTACCGGATGCGTATCCTGCTGACCAGCGCCGCGAGAACCGTAGCGTGAACACCCTCCACAGCAGGGTCATTCACCACGAACCGCGAAGAGCCGTCTACGGCAGGCGAGGGTGCGTTCGATCCCCAGTGGCAGACGTTTCGTGCTCCCGCTAACTGGGCAACGCCTGAACTGCCACCGGAATACTCGGTGATGGGATCCGCCTGGAGATGGTCGCGAGAAGAGAAGTGCTGATCGAGAGAATGCGAGACCCGGACCGACCCATGGGCGGCGATCGGCAAAACTCCGGCGTGGCCCGTGGGCGTGCCGCGCAGCTCTTGTCGCGTCGGCGCGAGGTGGAGTCGCGGCTGCAGGAGATCGAGGACGAGCTCACGGCGCTGCGTCGCACCCGTGAGGGCGCGGCGGACGACGACGAGCACGATCCCGACGGGGTGCCGCTGTCGGAGCAGTGGTCCCGCCTGGAGGGCCTGCGGCGTGCGCGGGCCGGCGTGCTCGCCGGGGTCGACCAGGCGGAGGCGCGCCTGGAACGCGGTGAGGACGGCCGCTGCCGACGCTGCGGAGGCGCGATCTCCCCGGCGCGGCTCGCGGCCCGCCCCGAGGCCACGACCTGCATCGACTGCGCCTTCTGAAGGAGCGCTGAGGATCAGTCGGACGGTGGATGTCTCCGATGCAGCGTCCCCGCGTAGCGCGTCGCTTCGCGCAGTCGCTCGATGTTCTCCGGATCGCCCTGGTGCTGCGACTCCCAGTAGAAGGAGGCGACGAACCGTGCGTACGAGATGTCGAGGGCGAGCGCCGGATCGGCGTCTGCAGCAGTGCAGAATGCGCGCACGACCTCCGTCATCGCCGCACCGGGATCCGGTGCCCCCACGATCTTCGGCAGCAGGCTCCGCAGGACGGTGTGGGCCTCGTGCTCGACCGGACCGGCGACGAAGAGGGGATCGATGGCGATCCAGGTTCCGTCGCCGGGGCGCATGATGTTCTCGAAGCTGAGATCGCCGTGGGTCAGCGTCCCGGACCGGGTTCGGCCCAGTCGCTCCACGGCCCCGACGGCGGCGGCGAAGGTCCTCCCGTCCACGGCGATGCCGAGGCGGTGGGCGGCCTCGTGCTGTTCCTCGAGCTGTTCGAGCCAGGGCCCGGCCCCCTCGGCGAGCTGGGGTGCATCGCGCGGAGCCGGGACCTCCGCGATGCGGCCCGCGACACGTCCCGCGATCGATACAGCCTCGAGGGAGCGCATCCGCTTGCTCACCTCGGCGAGCGTCGGGCCGTCCATGAACTCCAGGAGCAGCGCGCTGCGCTCGAGATCGGCGTCGTGGACCTCGACGGTGCCGTGCCCATGGAGCGCGGACAGCGCGCGGTGCTCAGCGTGGACGTCGGCGATCGGGGAGAGCAGCTTCAGGGCAGCCGGGCGGGTCCCCCGCACGGTCACGGGCAGGACGATGCCGGTGCCGCCGAAGGACGGCGGTCCTGCCTGCTCGAGCTCCCAGCGACGGGCGACGTCGTCGCAGACGCCCGAGATGGAGTCCAGCCAGGCGCGGCACGCCTCGTCGTCCTGGCCCAGGACCCGATGGCGGAAGGCTTCGTCCACGGTGGGGAGCCAGCGCATTGTCATCACGAGGCGCCTCGGACCTCTCAGACGGAGATCGTTCGTCCTGTGCCCACCCCGTCGACCGCACGGACGAAGGCGCGGGCCACCTCGGCGTCGGAGACGGGGCGGTGGCCGGGGAACGTCGCGTGGTGGTGCGGGGAGTTCTCGAGCACGTCGGGGGAGACGACGTTCAGGCGGATGCCGCGCGGTGCCTCGGTCGCCGCCGTGGTCACGAAGGACTCGATCGCCCCGTTCGCCGCTGCGGCGGCCGAGGCGGTCGCGATCGGCTCCCGGGAGAGCACGCCGGAGGTCAGCGTGACCGAGCCACCGTCCCTCAGGTGCTCGAAGGCGTGACGGACCACGTCGAGCTGCCCGAGGGTCTTCACGGCGAAGGCGTCGGCGTAGTCCTCACGGGTGAGCTCGGTGACCGGCTTGAAGGGCACCTCGCCGGCGGCGACGACCACGGCGTCCAGCGCGTCGAGCGACGCGAACAGTGCTGCGATCGAGGCGGTGTCGGCGAGATCCACCGACGGGTCGCTCGAGCGGGAGGCTCGGACGACCTCATGCCCCTGCTCCTCGAGCGCTGACGCTGCGACGCGGCCGATGTTCCCGGTCGCTCCGATGACGAGCACCTTCATGACGAGCTCCTTCCGGCGGTCTGAGCGCACGGGTGGCGGCGCGCGTTCGCGAACGTACCACCGGGACGTCGTGCGCCACCGTGCTGGTCCCGGATCGACACGGCAGAGCACGCCCCGCACTCGCCGCGTTCGATCTCCGTGGCACCCGGGACCGGTGACGCCACCCAGGATTCGTCTGCCGCCCTCTCCCCTCGAGGGCTTCGGCAGTGCTGCGATCCTCTTGCGGTGGACCGACCGCACGTGGTCGCTGGTCTCGTCGATCCCGCGAACAGCTGGTCCGGGAGGCCTCGCGCGATGCCTTGTCGCGCTCAGTGCATCGAGTGAGAGCGTCACTTTCTACAGTGAGGGCATCAGTTTCGACAGGGAGAGCCATGCGCCCGGCGGCGAATCCGTCAGGCAGCGGGCCAGGGTCGATTTTCCGGAGCCGGCGTATCCGGAGATGCCGACGACGAGGGGATGTCGCGACGCGGCGCGGCGGGGGAGGCGAGGTGCTCGAGAACGCTCTCACGGTCCATTCGGCGAGTGCGGCGCCCATAGCCGGGTCGCCTTCTTGCGCGGACGTATCAGCCCGTCGTGCCGATGAGCCGTTCGAAGATGACGCGCGACGCCGCGAATCCCTGGGCTTCGAAGAAGCGGTGAGCCTCCTCGTTGAGCGACCATGAGTCCAGGCGGATGGTGTCTGCGGATGCCTGCTGTGCCCTGTCGAGGATTTCCGCCATGAGGAGCGCGCCGACGTGCTGACGGCGGGCATCCTGATCCACGGCGATGTGGTGCACGTACAGGGACGTGTGGGGGCACAGGAAGGGCGATTCCGGTCGCGACGCCGCGTCCGCCAGAAGGTACCCGAGGGCCCTCCCGTCATCGGCCTCCGCGATGAGGACGGTGACGCCGGCTGCGAGGCGGTCGATGAGGAAATCGCGCAGCGCTCCCTCGTGGGCCGGGCGGAAGAGATCCGGGCGTCCCTCGGCATGGAGCGTCTGCACCTGTATCGCGAGGTTGGTCAGTGCGTCGGCATCATCGCTCGTGGCATCGCGGACGCGGCACTTGGGGTTCGGCATGGGCAGAGCGTAGCGACGGCTCAGCGCGGGGAACGAGTCCCGTCAGGGCCGGCGGGGCTCTTCCCAGATGAGGGTGTAGGTCGGCCGGGCGCGTCGGTCCGCAGATAGACGTCGAGGTCTCCCGACGATGGAGGTTCCTACGCCATCCATCCGAAAGACCTCGACGTGACCGACGCTACCCCGCCGGCCGGCCTCGGCCGCCCTGACCTGACCGCCTTCGCGTCTCATCCCAATCGACCCTGATCGGGTCTGCTGACCCCCTCGACGAGAACGCAGCGACATCACAGCCACCCAACCCCGACCGGCCGGGAAGCCGGGGCACGTCACATGGCCTGTGCTGCTGGCGTGTCGAGTGGGTCGTCCAGGGGCGACGCAGGAGCGTCGACGCGACGTGCTGAGAGGTGGTTCCAACCGGGCGCTAGGACACCGGCTACAGGCATGGCGATAGGTCAGGAACGGCGTCGCTCCCTGCGCAGGAGGGAGCGCAGAGTCTCGGCGTTCGCGTAGCCGACCCGTAGCGCGATCTCGGCGGAGGTGAGGTCCGTGGTTGCTGAGAGGTGCCGAGCTCGTTCGATGCGAAGCCGTTGGACGAAGCCGAGCGGAGTGAGGTTGAGCGCCGCACGGACTCGTCGTTCGAGGGTGCGCCGGCTGGTGCCGAGCGACTGCGCGACGAAGGCGACGTTGAACGGTTCGTCCAGGCGGGCGCGCACGAAGCGTTCGAACTCGACGACGATCGGGTCCTCGTGCCGGAGATGTTCGTAGGCGACGAAGGCCGCCTGCGACGGACGCTCGTCGATGATGAGGAGCTTGGCGACATGTTGGGCCAGGTCGGGGCTGATCGATCGCACGAGTGAGAGCGCGAGGTCGATGTGGGCGAACGCGGCGCCGGCGGTGACGAGGTTCCCGTCGACCACGACCATGGTGTCGAGATCGAGGGCGACGGTCGGATAGCGCTTCAGGAACTCCGGCCCCAGGAACCAGCTGGTCGTCGCCCGCCGATGATGCATCCGTCCGGTCTCGGCGACGGCGAACACGCCGGTGCACGCCGCGGCGATACGGGTGGTCGCGTCGTCGAGGCGCCCGAGCGAGGCGATGACCGAACGAGCATCTCGGCTCTGGAGGGCGTCGTTGGTAGCGGCGGCCGTGAGGGTTCCAAGCGCAGGGACGACGACCACGTCGAACTCTCCGGACTCCGACAGCGGGTGGTCAACCGACAGGGTCATCGATGCCGTCGTGGTCACTCGCCGTTTCGGTCCGAGGATGGCGAGTTCGATCGGGTCGATCCGCGGGTCGATATCGCCGCGGGCTCCGTCGGCCACCCGCACGATGTCGATGACCGACGCGATAGCCGAACCGAAGCAGCCGTCGATCGCGATCAGTCCGATACGCATGACGTAAACAATAGCAATACTGCCGTATACGCCACTCCCCACCGGCCCTCGCTCGTCATACGCTGAACTCGTCCCACGAAGAACCCCGACGTCAAGGAGAGTCCCTCATGTCCACACCCGCATCACTTCCGTATGCCTTCGTCGCCAAGATCGTCGCGGCCGATGGACAGCACGACGCGGTCGCCGATCTGCTCGCCGGCGCTGTCGCACTCGCCAACGAAGAAGTAGGAACGATTGTCTGGTTCGCGGTCAGGACCCACGCCGACACCTTCTGGATCTTCGATGCATTCCCCGACGAAGCCGCTCGCGACGCCCACGCCAACGGCGCCATCGTCGCAGCCCTGATGGCCAACCGGCACCTCCTCGGCGCAGCACCCGAGATCCTGGCGGCCGACGTCCTCGCGTCCAAGCTCCCGTAGTCCGCCAACGCACGAGACGATCGCGCCCCGCCGAGCCGTCGGACCCGACCGCCTCGACACCCGCACCACGTTGACGATCCCCGACGGGCCGATCACGAGGGGGGCCAGGCAACACCAGGCGCAAGCCTGGAGCGGCACTGGTTCACCGGTGGTCATCGAGAGAGCCAGCGCGGTTCCATGGCAGCGCAACTGTGTCAACTTGCCCTCCGTCCCGCTAGGCGCCGTGGGCGGGTCTTGGTTGCGATCCGTTGCCGTGACGGGAGACGCGTTGCGCGTCGCAGCGATGACGGGTCGTTGGCGTTCCGGGGCGTTGCGTTCGTGCGCGTCGCCCGTGCGGCATGGAACATCTCGCTGCGCACACAACGATCGCTGCGCCGACGCACCGTTGACACCTCGCACGTCCAGGTCGCGACACAACGCCACGCCGCGTTGCCGAGCGGAGCGAGGCCTATCGGCACACGGACAGGATGCCGGCCGCGAGCGCTCAGCCGGCGAGGGGTCCGTCGCAGAGGAGAGCGACGTCGGTGTCGGGCAGAGCCGTGAGGCCAGCGCATCGCGCGACCACCAGAACCGAACCGCCCCTGCCCTGCGTTTCCGCAGGTCAGGGGCTGTTCGCCAGAGCCGCCTGTCGGAATTGAACCGACGACCTAATCACGTCGGCTTTGCGTCTATCGCTTGATGCGCCCACTGGGCGAACGAGCCGCTGACCTGCGCAAACGCCGAGAGTGGGGGCGCCGCCATCCGGTGGTGACCGACGACGACCGACCAGTACCGACCGTTTCACCGGAGCTTGCGGCGGCGTCGAAGCCGAGCAAGCTCCATTCTTTTAGCTCACCGCGCCCTCCTCCTAGCCGGTCCCGTCGTCGTCGAAGACGTTTCAGGGGTCTTCCCAGATGACGGTGTAGGTCGGCCGGGCGCGTCGGTCCGCAGATAGACGTCGAGGTCTCCCGACGACGGAGGTTCCTACGCCATCCATCCGAAAGACCTCGACGTGTCCGACGCTACCCCGCCGGCCGGCTTCGGCCGCCCTGACCTGACCGCCTTCGCTCGACTCGACGGCCTCGGTCTGAGCGTGACCGGGCAACGACTTGAACCGGATCGTGCGGTCCTCGCGTGCCGCGTGGTGGAACCAGATCAGTGGTGCCGACGGTGCGGCAGCGAAGGCGCTGCTCGTGACACCGTGATCCGGCGGTTGGCCCACGAGCCGCTGGGCTGGCGACCGACCGTGCTGGAAGTTGTAGTGCGCCGCTACCGCTGTGCCGACTGCGGACACGTGTGGCGCCAAGACACCAGCGCCGCGGCGGAGCCACGCGCGAAGCTCTCGCGCACCGGGCTGCGGTGGGCGCTGGAAGGGATCGTGGTCGCACACCTCACCGTCGCCCGTGTCGCCGAGGGACTCGGGGTCGCGTGGGACACCGCCAACAACGCGGTCCTGGCCGAAGGCAAGCGGCTGCTGATCAACGACCCCACGCGGTTCGAGTGCGTGAAGGTCATTGGCGTCGATGAGCACGTCTGGCGCCACACCAGGCGTGGCGACAAGTACGTCACCGTGATCATCGACCTCACCCCGGTCCGCGATGGCGCCGGCCCAGCAAGGCTGCTGGACATGGTCGAGGGCCGGTCGAAGGCGGCGTTCAAGACCTGGCTCGCCGACCGCGACGACGCCTTCCGTGACGCGGTCGAGGTGGTCGCGATGGACGGCTTCACCGGGTTCAAGACCGCCGCTGCAGAGGAGATCCCGGACGCGGTCACGGTGATGGATCCCTTCCACGTCGTGCGCTTGGCCGGTGACGCCCTCGACAGGTGCCGGCGCCGGGTCCAACTCGCGATCCACGGGCACCGTGAGTTCAGGGACGACCCGCTCTACAAGTCGCGGCGCACGCTGCACACCGGCGCGGACCTGCTCACTGACAAGCAGAGCGACAGGCTACGCGCGCTGTTCGTTGATGACGCTCACGTCGAGGTCGAGGCGACCTGGGGTGTCTACCAGCGCATGATCGCCGCCTATCGCCACGAGGACCGGCAACGTGGCCGCGAGCTCATGGAGAAGCTGATCACCGACCTCAGCGCCGGCGTCCCCAAGGTGCTCACCGAGCTCACCACCCTGGGCCGGACCCTGAAGAAGCGAGCCGCTGACGTGCTCGCCTACTTCGAACGACCCGGCACCAGCAACGGGCCGACCGAGGCGCTCAACGGACGGCTCGAACACCTGCGCGGCTCCGCACTCGGGTTCCGCAACCTGACCAACTACATCGCCCGAAGCCTGCTCGAGACCGGCGGCTTCAGACCCCAACTTCTACACCCCCGATTGGGATGAGCCGCTTTGAGGTGGAGCCTGGGTGGGTCACTAATCCTGGGTAGGATCGGGGGTTGTGAGCCCGTTTCTGAGGAAGGTGACCACGGCGTCCGGTGCGACGGCCGTGCAGGTCGTCGCGAAGCAGGGCCGGCGCAACAAGGTCCTCGAGCATCTGGGATCCGCGCACTCCAAAGCGGAACTGGCAGCGTTGATGGAAGCAGGCAAGGCCAAACTTCACGCAGGTCAGGGTGAACTTGCCCTGGACTTTCCCGCGGAGTCGGACCCGGCAGCGGTGGTCCAATCCAGCGCTTCGCGGTTGCTGATCGAAGCGATCACGATGGCGTGGGAAGCTCTCGGCTTCGATGACCTCGATGACAAGGCGTTCTTCCAACTCATCGCCGCCAGGCTGATCGAGCCGACCTCGATGCTCGACACCTCTCGCGTGTTGGACGACATCGGGATCCAACCCGTGCACCGATCGACGATGAAGCGCTGCCTGGCCCGGATCAAGCAGCGCGACTACCGCGACCAGATCGCGACGAAGTGCTTCACCCATGCCTGGACCAGCGGTGACGTCTCACTGGTGCTCTACGACGTCACCACCCTCTACTTCGAAGCTCCGAAGGAAGACGAGCTGCGGAAAGTTGGTTTCAGCAAGGAGCGGAGGGTGGATCCTCAAATTGTGGTCGGGCTACTGGTGGACCGAAACGGGTTCCCGCTGGAGATCGGCTGCTACGAGGGCAACAAGGCCGAAACCCTCACGATCGTGCCGATCGTCAAACAGTTCCAGGCCCGCCACGGCCTGGCAGACATGGTCGTCGTCGCCGACGCCGGAATGCTCTCCATGAACAACCTGACCGCCCTCGACGAAGCGGGCCTGAAGGTCATCGTCGGCTCGCGACCAGTCAAAGCCCCCGGTGACCTGGCCAATCACTTCCACTGGAACGGGGATGCGTTCCAGGACGGGCAGCTGATCGACACGGTCACCCCGCGCCACGGCAACACCAAGACCGTCTCGAAGCAGCGTCGGAAGGAGCCGGTCTGGGATCCCGAGACGCATCCCGGGCACTGGCGCGCGATCTGGTCCTACTCCCGCAAACGCGCCGTCCACGACAACTACACGCTCACGCAGCAAGAGAACAAGGCGCGAGCCGTGATCGCCGGGGACGCCCCGGTCAAGGGCACCCGGTTCGTGAAGACCACCGCCGCCGGCCGGGCACTCGATATCGCGTCGCTGGAACGGTCCCAGCAGCTGGCCGGACTGAAGGGCTACGTCACCAACATCCCCGCCAGCATCATGCCAGCGGCGGAGGTGCTCGCCAGCTACCACGACCTCTGGCACGTGGAGCAGTCATTCCGGATGAGCAGAACCGACCTGCAGGCCAGACCCATGTTTCACCGCACACGCGACGCCATCGAAGCCCACCTCACCATCGTCTTCACCGCGCTCGCGATCGCCCGCTACCTGCAAGACAGGACCGGGTTCAGCATCCGCAAGATCATCCGCACCCTGCGACCCCTCCAGGACGTCACGATCAGCGTCGCCGGCCAACGGATCACCGCCAAGCCCCAGCTCACCGACAACGCTCGAGCGATCACCGATGCCCTTGGCATCGGCCAGAGCCTGGGTCACTAAAGAGGTCCAAGTCAGGTGCGGTAGCAGCCGCCCCGCGGTCAGTCGGTGAAATAGGCTTCGCATGAAGTTCCCTCGTCGTAGTAGCCCTTCTTCTGGATCATCCAGGGTTCTGAAGTTGGATCCCGAGTCAACTTGAATCCGGCGATCAGCTTGGGGCTTTCATCGGAAAGACCGACCGGCTTCCCCGCTTTCGACGCTTCAAGCCTGGTGGCATCATCGCAAAACTCGATTTCTGCAGCGGTACCCGATTCGTTGACGATCTTCCATTCCGACAGCTTGCGGTCGCCGGTGATCACAGTGCCGGTCTCGGCTCGCTCGGCGTCGTCCGCCTTCTGTTTCTCCGCTAGTTCGGGCACGAGGTAGTCGTCGGCGTAGCTGGAGTCTTTCCAACCCTCTGCGGCTGCGGCGTCGGAGGCTTCGAAGTACGCTTCGATCCGTTCCTGCGGGGTGGCGTCCGCGGGATCCTGGGACGGTGGCGCTTCCTGCGTGGCGGCCTCGGTGGGCTTCTCTTCGCCTTCGTTGCCGCAGGCGGCGAGGGGGAAGGCGACGAGGCTGGCCATTGCGAGGGCGGTCAATGCTCGGTGGCGGGTGCGCACGGGGCTCCTCAGAGCGCGATCCGGTGGGACGCGGGGGTGGTGGACATCAGGGACTCAGTCTCGGGCGGAAGATCGTAGCCGTCATCGATCTCGTCGATCAGGGCTTCCAGCTGGTGAGTGAAGCGCGAGTGGGGGCTCAGGTGACATCGGTGACGACGCTTTGGTAACTGCCGATGCGGAGCTGTTTGTCCGTGGTCAGGTCGAGGGGGATCTGTCCGCCTTCTCCGGTGTTGGAGTCCCAGTCGACGGCCCAGTGTGCGGTGATGTTGAGGGTGTAGAGCCCGCCGGGCTGGTCATCGCTCATCTGCTCGTAGACATGGCCGCAGTCAGGGGATTCCTCGATCCCGGTGCCTGGGTACTCAGCCTCGATGCGCCGATCGGGTTTCCGGGGTGCTTTTCGATGGTTGCGGTCGAGCAGTGACCCTGATGCCGGCGTGAGGGCGTGCGGGTGCTGCCGGTCTGCCCGGCATTTCCACTTCGGTTCCTTCTCGTAGGGACAGATCGCTGCTGGTCAGGTCATCATCACCCGGGTGGTGTCGAAGAGGTTCTCCCAGGCCGTGTGCCAGGGCCAGTTCCGCGGTAGGTGCAGTCGCCAGGAGCGGGCGCGGTTCGCGATCCGGGCGGGCACCGCGATCAGATGATCGACCAGGGTCTGCCAGCGGGCGCGGGCATGGAAGCTCGAGGCCAGCACCCCGGCAGCGCGGGCGAGGTTGAACGCGATCGCGGCCAGCACGGTCCAGGCACTGTTGGCGGTGAACACCCCGGAGGGGCAGTGAGCCAGCGGCCCGCCCTTGAGGTCGGCGATGACCTGCTCGACGATCGCGTGGTCTCGGTGGGAGGCCTCCGCGGCCAGCATCGAAAGCGGTGAGTCGGTGAACACCGCGTGGTGGCGATACGCATCCAGCAGCCCGCCCTGCTCACTGTGCCCGTGGCGTGGGTTCAGGCGTTTCACGCGACGCACGATCAACCGGGCCGTGACGTGCTCGGCCTGCTTGCGGGAGGTGAACGCGGTGTACTCGACCTCGGCGACCTCGGCATCGGAGATCCACCGCTGCTCGGCCTCCTCCCAGATCGCCTGCGGATACTTGATCGGCGTCCATGCGTCCTCGGGGATGCGAGAGATCGCCCCGACCACGGACGGGTTCATCCTCGCGGTGAGCGAGAAGTGGGCCCCGCCCCGGCGGGCCGCGGCCACCGTGGCGTGCTGGAAGTAGGCCGAATCCGCACGCACGGTCACCATCCCGGAGACGCCGGCGCGCTTCGCAGTGGCCAACGCGCTGCCGATCATCGCCGCGGTGCCGTGGGCCGAGGCCGCCGCGCCCCGACGCAGCCGGATCCCGGCGATCACCGGCACGGCCTGCAGCGTGGAGAGGGTCGCGACCTGGGCGTTCAAACCCTTCACCCCGCTGTAGCCGTAGCCGGCGCCCTGCTTCGCGTAGCCGTGGGTGGCCCGGATCGTGTCATCGATATCGACGAACGCGACCCGGTCGCCACCGCTCAACAGGCCCGGCACCCGGGCCGCCAGCCCGGTCAGGACCCTGGAGGCGACTGCGTCGAGCTGGCGCACGTGCCCGAAGGTGTATCCGCGCAGGTGGGTGCCCAGCGTCGTGGGTGCCCGCCGCGCGGTAAACGCCCGGCCCATCCCGCCATGACGCAGAACGTCCATGTCCGAGATGCTGTCGGCGCCAGCGAGCATTCCCGCGACCAGGGAGGGGACCTTCACATCGGCGTTGGAACCGATGCTGCCCGGCACCGTGACGTGCTCGGCGACCAGGCCCGGCAGGCCCGCCGACTCCGCGAGCGCCATCACCGGCACCAGCCCCGCCCGACCAACCAGATTGTCATCATCGAACTCGGCAGAGAAATCATGGGATACTCGCACTACCAGTGCTCCTGTTGCTCAGCGTCATGGAACCTTCGAACAGTCCCATTATCGCTGGCCACAGGAGCATTTGGCTGTCACGACCCGCCTACCCGACCGGCGGATCCAGGCTCAGTGCCGGACCCGGTGCACTCGATCGTGGTGCCATCGCCCATGCCGATCGTCATCCCGGAGAACGTTGCGGTCGCGGTGACGGTGACGTCGCCCGCTGTGGCGCTGGTGGAGTTCGGCCCGGTCGTGGTCGGCCCGGGGTTGGCCACCCACAGCCACACGGGCAGCCCGACCGCGCCGAGTGTGTCCGGGTCATTTGGCGTCGAGGCGACCTCTGGTGCCTCGAGGTGCATCTCGGAGATTGCGGTCTGTGCGAGCTCGGCTGGGTTGACCTGCGGAGCAGCAGGTTGTGGAGGGGCCGGCTGTTGTGGCTCGGCAGGCGCCTGCGGGTCGGCTGGCTCAGCCTGGGGTCGAGTCATTCCGTCGACGTATGCGGTGGGGCCGCCGTTCCGTCCCTGAATGTACGCGCCCTCAGAAGTGTATGTGGCCGTAGATCCGTCGGGGAGAGTGGCGGTGTTGTCAGGAGGCTTCGAAGACGCCGAAGCCGGCGTTCCACGACTGTAGCCCTCCACAGATTCGGGCTTCGCATTGTCTACGGGTTCAGTCCGAGGTTCGGACGAACCTTCGGCGGGCGGGCTCCCGTCACCGCCTGCGCTGCTTCCGGAGGACTCGTCTTTGCCGTCGGACGAGTCGCTACCTCCGCCTGAATCGGCCCAGGTTCTCTGCCGCTACTTTGCGGGTTCGGGCTCTCGGTCGAGGGCCTCGTAGTGGAGCGTCTCGAACTCTACCGGGGTGAGCATCCCGAGGGAGCCGTGGAGACGCCGGTTGTTGTACCAGTCGACCCAGCCGGCGGTCGCGAACTCGACGTCCGAGAGCGTCCGGAAGGGGCCGGCGTGGAAGACCGTGGTGCGGATGCACTCGGTCTTGTACAGGCCGTTCACGCCCTCCATGAGGGCGTTGTCATACGCGTCGCCGACGGTCCCGATCGACGGGGCAATGCCCTCGAGGTCGAGGTGCTCGGTGTACCGGACCGAGGTGTACTGGGACCCGGCATCGCTGTGCGCTACCAAAGATCCTGGTGGGACCGGGTTTCCGTCGCGGTCGCGCTGCCACAGTGCGATCCGCAGCGGAGTCATCACCAGGTCGGTGCGCATGCTGGAGCTGGCGTGCCAGCCCACGATCCGCTGGGCGAACACGTCCACGACGAACGCGACATAGACGAACCCCGCCCACGTCCGGACATACGTGAAATCGGTGACCCAGACCCGGTCCGGAGCCGGAGCCGTGAAGTCACGACTCAGCAGGTCACCGGCACGTTTCCCATCCGGATTAGGGATGGTGGTGCGCAGCTTCTTCACCCGCCGCACGCCCTCGAGGCCAAGGGTCCGCATGGCCCGGTCGACCGCGCCGCGGGAGGTGCCGGCGAGGCCTTCTTGGCGGCGGAGCAAGGCAACCCACTTCCGTCGCCCGTACAAGCCCTCCGGCGTCATCTGCACCTGCCCGGTGACCGGGTTGAACTTCCATGCAAGCTCGCGGACCTTGTCCTCGACCAGAGCGTCTGTGACGGTGCGAGCAGCGATGCGGGCCGGCCGTTTCCAGGCCCGGTAGGTGCGTGCAGCGATCTCCAGGCCCTGCTGGCGCAGGACGCGGAGGATCGACTCGACTGCATAGCCCTCGGCGCGCATCTCGTCGATGAAGGCGAGGATCAGCGGTTGCGGGGGTCGAGCTCCCCCGCGAAGAAAATTGAGGCCCGGCGGAGGATCTCGTTGTCCTCCCGCAATCGCTTGACCTCGGCCTTCAGTCGTTTGACCTCGGCGGATTCTTCGGTCGTGGTGCCGGGACGGGACCCGTCGTCGACCTCGGCCTGGGCCAGCCAGCGCCGCACGGACTCCCGCGAGACGCCCTCTTGGCGGGCGACCGCGGCCGTCGCCGCGGTCAGGGTGGGGTACTCCTGGGCGTGCTCGCGCACGAGCCGCACGCACCTCGCGCGCAGCTGGGGATCGATCTTCTTCGGCATGCTGTCCATCCTCTCGGACTCAAACAGCAGCGGCATCAAACCTGGGCCGATTCAGCCTGTATTGGCGTCAACCCCGACTAGTGCATCACCGCCCTCTAGGCCATAGATACTCAGGCCACTCTCTCCTTCTTCTTCTGCCTCCCCCTCTTCCTGTCCTTCTCCCTCTTCTTGTCCTTGTCCCTCTTCCTGTCCTTGTCCCTCGCCTGTTGCCCATGCGGGTGCTGTGGCGAGGAGGACCCCGGTCGTCGTGCCTACGGCGATCAGTCTCCGAAGTGTTCGTCGCATGTCGTCCCCTCCTCGTAGTACCCCTGCTTCTGGATCATCCATGGTTCATCATTGGACTCTCGCACGAGCGTGAATTGACCGACGCTCTGGCCGTACTTGTTCGCGATCTCGACGGGTTCTCCGTCCCTTGTGGCTTGTAGCGCACTAGTGTCGTCACAGAACTCGACGACCGCGGACGTATTGGTTTCCTCGACGACCGTCCAGTGCGAGAGTTTGCGTTCGCCAGTGACGATCGCCCCGGATTCGGCACGCTTAGCATCGTCAGCCCGCTGCTTCTCCGCCAGCTCCGGGACGAAGAACTCGTCGATGTAGCTGGTGTCCTCCCACCCTTCTGCCGCTGCCGCATCTGATGCGTCGAATGAAGCTTTGACGCGTTCCTGCGGCGTCGCGTCGGCGGGGTCGGTGGTGGGTGCTTCCTGGGTGGCGGTCTCGGCGGTGGGAGGATCGTTCTCGCCGTTGCTGGTGCACGCGGCGAGTGGGGCGGCGAGGAGGGTGGCCATCGCGATCGTGGTGAGTGCTCGGTGTCGGATCACGGGGTCTCCTCGGAGTCGGTGGTTGTCGCGGGCGCTCGGTAGGTGCTCGGTGGCGGGTGCGCAGGGGGCTTCGCCGAGTGCGATCCGGGGGGTACTTCTCTCTGTTGCTGGTGCTGGCGTCGCCGCCCCCGCCCCGTCAGGTCGTTCTTCGGCAGTGTCCGATGGCTTGCCGGGCTGGCCTGGACTGGAGATTTCACCTCTACGGTGCCGCTACCGTCCTCGCCCGTGTCGACCTCTACCGGGCTTTGTGTGGGTGGAGGCGTGGGCTCGGGCGTGGGTGTAGGGGTGGGTTTTGCCGAAGATGGGCCACAATTAGAGCCAAAGCGTGGAATCCGGTGATGTCGACCATCAATTAGCGAAATGTGCTCCGCACGTAATCGCTGCGTCGTAGTATCCCTTCTGTTCGATCAGCCATATTCCGGATTCAGATTCGCGGACCAACTTGAACTGGGCGACAAGTTTGCCGGAGTTTGAAATGTCAGTGGTCTCGCCGTTCGTCGTCGCGGTTAGTTCGGTGGTGTCGTCACAAAACTCGACGGTGGCCCCCGTGTCCGTCTGCTCAACGGAGATCCAATTGGTTAGGCGCCGTTCACCCGATATAGTCGCCCCCGATTCAGCGCGCTTTTTGCCGTCCGCTTGCGCTTTCTCGGACAATTCGGGGACGAGGTACCGTTCGTGAAAACTCACGTCTTTCCAGCCCTCTGCGGCCGCGGCGTCGGAGGCTTCGAAGTACGCTTCGATCCGCTCCTGCGGCGTGGCGTCGGCGGGGTCCGGGGACGGTAGCGCTTCCTGCGCGGCGGCCTCGGTGGGCTTTTCCTCGGTCTCGCCGCTGCAGGCGGCGAGGGGGAGGGCGACGAGGCTGGTCATTGCGAGGGCGGTCAGGGCACGGTGGCGGGTGCGCATGGGGCTCCTCAGCGCGCGACCCGGTGGGACGCGGGGTGGTGGGCATCGGGGAATTGGCTCGGGTAGAAAGCTTAATCTCGTCGAGCAGGGCTTCGAGCTGGTGGGTGACGCGCCGCTGGGGGCTCAGGTGACGTCGGTGACGACGCTTTGGTAGCTTCCGATGCGGAGCTGTTTGTCGGTGGTCAGGTCGAGGGGGATCTGTCCGCCTTCTCCGGTGTTGGATTCCCAGTCGACGGCCCAGTGTGCGGTGATGTTGAGGGTGTAGAGTCCGCCGGGCTGGTCATCGCTCATCTGCTCGTAGACATGGCCGCAGTCAGGGGATTCCTCGGTCCCGGTGCCGGGGTACTCGGTGCCGGGGCCGGTGCATTCGATCGTGGTGTCATCGCCCATGTCGATCGTCATCCCGGAGAAGGCGGCGGCGGCGGTGACGGTGACGTCGCCCGCGGTGGCGCTGGTGGAGTTCGGGCCGGTCGTGGTCGGTCCAGGGTTGGCCACCCACAGCCACACCGGCAGCCCGACCGCACCGAGCGTGTCCGGATCGTTCGGCGTCGACGCGATCTCCGGTGCTGTCAGGTGCATCTGCGAGACGGCGGTCTGCGCGAGCTCGGCCGGGTTGACCTGCGGAGCAGCAGGTTGTGGAGGGGCCGGCTGTTGTGGCTCGGCAGGCGCTTGCGGGTCGGCTGGTTCAGCCTGGGGTCGAGCCATTCCGTCGACGTATGCGGTGGGGCCGCCGTTCCGACCCTGAACGTACGCGCCTTCGGAGGTGTATGTGGCCGTAGATCCGTCGGGGAGAGTGGCGGTGTTGTCAGGAGGCTTCGAAGACACTGAAGCCGGCGTTCCACGACTGTAGCCCTCCACAGATTCGGGCTTCGCATTGTCTACGCGTTCAGTCCGAGGTCCGGAAGAACCATCGGTGGGCGGGCTCTCCCCACTGCCACTTGATGATCCGGCGTCGCCGTCGCCGTCGCCGCCGTCGCCACCACCACCACCGCCGTCTCCGCTGCCGCCTCCGCCTCCACCTGAGGAGGCACCAGCACTGGCTGATGCGTCACTACCTTCGTTGTGGATTGTCACGCCTCCTTCATCTCCCTCGCCGGTGGCCCATGCAGGTGCTGTGGCGAGGATGACCCCGGCCGTCGCGCCTACGGCGGTCAGTCTCCGAAGTGCTCGCTGCATTTCGTCCCTTCCTCGTAGTACGCCTGCTCCTGGATCATCCACGGCTGATCATCGGATTCTCGAACGAGAGTAAACCGACCAACAGTTTCCCCGTTCTGGTTCTCAATCTCGAAAGGCTCGCCATCCTTGGTCGCCTTCAGCTGGCTGGAATCTTGACAGAACTCCACGACCGCAGTCGTGTCGGTTTCCTCGACTACAGTCCAGTGGGAGAACTGCGTCTCACCGGTGATAATTGCCCCCGTGTCCGCATTTTTAGCATCGACGGCTCGTTGCTTCTCCGCCAGTTCCGGCACGTAGAATTCGTCGATATAGCTGGTGTCTTCCCACCCATCCGCCGCTGCGGCATTTGCTGCGTCAAATGAAGCTTCGATCCGTTCCCGGGGGGTGGCGTCGGCAGGGTCGGTGGTGGGTGGTGCTTCCTGGGTGGTCGTGGTGGTGGGGCCCTCCTCGCCGGCGTTGCTGGTGCAGGCGGCGAGTGGGGCGGCGAGGAGGGTGGCCATCGCGATCGTGGTGAGTGCTCGGTGTCGGATCACGGGGTCTCCTCGGAGTCGGTGGTTGTCGCGGGCGCTCGATAGGTGCTCGGGAGTGCTCGGTGGCGGGTGCGCATGGGGCTCCTCAGAGTGCTATCCGGTGGGACGCGGGGGTGGTGGACATCAGGGATTCGGTCTCGGGCAGAAGATCGTAGCCGTCGTCGATCTCGTCAATCAGGGCTTCCAGTTGGTGAGTGATGCGCGAGTGGGGTTCAGGTGACGTCGGTGACGACGCTTTGGTAGCTGCCGATGCGGAGCTGTTTGTCGGTGGTCAGGTCGACGGGGATCTGTCCGCCTTCTCCGCTGTTGGATTCCCAGTCGACGGCCCAGTGAGCGGTGATGTTGACGGTGTAGAGTCCGCCGGGCTGGTCATCGCTCATCTGCTCGTAGACATGGCCACAGTCGGGGGAATGCTCGATCCCGGTGCCGGGGTACTCGGTGCCGGGGCCGGTGCATTCGATCGTGGTGCCATCGCCCATGTCGATCGTCATGCCAGAGAACGTAGCGGTCGCGGTGACGGTGACATCGCCGGCGGTGGCGCTGGTGGAGTTCGGGCCGGTCGTGGTCGGGCCCGGATTGGCCACCCACAGCCATACCGGCAGTCCGACCGCACCGAGGGTGTCCGGATCGTTCGGCGCCGACGCGATCTCCGGTGCTGTCAGGTGCATCTGCGAGACGGCGGTCTGTGCGAGCTCGGCTGGGTTGACCTGCGGAGCAGCAGGTTGTGGAGGGGCCGGCTGTTGTGGCGCGGCAGGCGCTTGCGGGTCGGCTGGCTCAGCCTGGGGTCGAGTCATTCCGTCGACGTATGCGGTGGGGCCGCCGTTCCGACCCTGAACGTACGCGCCTTCGGAGGTGTATCTGGCCGTAGATCCATCGGGGAGAGTAACGCTGTTGTCAGGGGGCCTCGAAGGCGCCGAGTTCGGTGCTCCGCTACTGTAGCCATCCACAGATTCGGGCTTCGTATTGTCTACCCGTTCAGTCCGAGGTCCGGAAGAACCATCGGCGGGCGGGCTCTCGCCACTGCCACTTGAAGATTCGTCGCCACCGCCACCGCCACCGTCTCCGCTGCCGCCTCCGCCGTCGTTGCTTCCTTCATCGGTGGCGATGGTCTTGATGAAGCTGTCTCCCCCGCTGCTGTCGTCGGTGATACCACCACTGGGGTCCGCTAGGGCTGGCGCGGTGAGGCTGACGGCGACAGTCGAGACGGCCGCGGTGGTGATTAGGCGGTGAAATGCGCGTCGCATGTCGTTTCCTCGTCGTAGTACGCCTTCGTCTCGATCATCCAGGGTTCTGTCTCGCCGTCGCGCACAAGCTTGAACCTGCCGACGGCGATGCCCTTGTTGGTGACCTCTATCGGCTCCCCGTTCTGAGTTGCTTCCCGTGCGGTGGTGTCGTCGCAGAACTCTATGGTCGCGGTCGTATCGGTCTCCTCGACGACGGTCCAGTTGGAGAGGACTCGCTCTCCGGTGATGACCGCCCCCTTAGCTGCGCGCTCAGCGTCGAACGTCTTCTGCTCCTCGGCGAGTTCGGGGACGAAGTACTCGTCGGCGTAGCTGGAGTCTTTCCAGCCATCGGCGGCGGCTGCGTCGGAGGCAGCGAAGGAAGCCTCAACGCGTTACTGGGCGGTGGCGTCGGCGGGGTCTGCGGTCGGCGGGGCTTCTTGGGTGGTCGTGGTGGTGGGGCCCTCCTCGCCGGCGTTGCTGGTGCAGGCGGTGAGTGGGGCGGCGAGGAGGGTGGCCATCGCGATCGTGGTGAGTGCTCGGTGTCGGATCACGGGGTCTCCTCGGAGTCGGTGGTTGTCGCGGGCGCTCGATAGGTGCTCGGGAGTGCTCGGTGGCGGGTGCGCATGGGGCTCCTCAGAGTGCTATCCGGTGGGACGCGGGGGTGGTGGACATCAGGGATTCGGTCTCGGGCAGAAGATCGTAGCCGTCGTCGATCTCGTCAATCAGGGCTTCCAGTTGGTGAGTGATGCGCGAGTGGGGTTCAGGTGACGTCGGTGACGACGCTTTGGTAGCTGCCGATGCGGAGCTGTTTGTCGGTGGTCAGGTCGACGGGGATCTGTCCGCCTTCTCCGCTGTTGGATTCCCAGTCGACGGCCCAGTGAGCGGTGATGTTGACGGTGTAGAGTCCGCCGGGCTGGTCATCGCTCATCTGCTCGTAGACGTGGCCGCAATCGGGGGATTCCTCGATCCCGGTGCCGGGGTACTCGGTGCCGGGGCCGGTGCATTCGATCGTGGTGCCATCGCCCATGTCGATCGTCATGCCAGAGAACGTAGCGGTCGCGGTGACGGTGACATCGCCGGCGGTGGCGCTGGTGGAGTTCGGGCCGGTCGTGGTCGGGCCCGGATTGGCCACCCACAGCCATACCGGCAGTCCGACCGCACCGAGGGTGTCCGGATCGTTCGGCGCCGACGCAATCTGCGGAGCCACCAAATGCATCTGAGAGACGGCCGTCTGTGCGACTTCGGCCGGGGAGGGTCGTGCTGCTGGGCCCCCGGAGGGGTCTGTGTCCGCGGAGTCATCACCGTCTGCGGAAGAGGTGAGATCCATGCAATCGCGACTGAGGGGAATTAAAGAGATGCGAAGGCAATTAGCTCTCAGTTCTTTGAGGTCTTCCTTTTCCTCAGTGACCGTCGCCCAAGAGTCTTCTAGGCCCGGTACGGCAATCGTGGCTGGGTTGCCGTCATTGTACTCGTGGACGCTGGCTCTCTCGCCGTCGTCGGCAGATACGGATTGCCCCCGGGTGCTTTCGTTGGAACCAGTTCCTGCTCCCGTGGATGAATCATTGTCGTTGCCGGAGTCTTCGGCGGGCACAGAGGGTTTTTCGGTACCGTCACCCGAGGACTCTTCCTTATCGGACGACGTATCGTCGACCTCTCGATCGTCTGGCGGATCTACCGCTCTGCCCGTGACTGTGGTTTCGTCTATTCGTGTTGAATCGCTGCCGCCAACGTTTACAGGGTCCTTAGTCGCCAGTGCCGGCGGCATAATTGTCAGCAGCAGTACGAACGTACAGGCCAGAATCGTGAGCCATTGGGCTACGCGAAGTGCTTGGCGCACGTTGTTCCTTCCGGGTAGAATTGCTTCTCCGCAATAAGCCACGGCTCGTCAGCTGTGTCACGCGTCAGTGTGAACTTACCGACATCAAGACCTTCCGCCTCACCCCCGTCCTGACCGTCGCGCATTATGCGCTGTTTCGAGGTGTCCTGACAGAACTCAATCACGACACTCGTCTCGTCCTGCTCGCGGACCGTCCAATTGGAGAGCTCTCGTTCCCCTTCGATGGTCGCCCCGCTATCGCGGTTTTCGGCATCGACGCTGTCGGCCTGCTCGGCCAGGTCAGGGGTGAGGTATTCGGAGTTGTAGCTCGTGTCCTCCCACCCCTTTGCGGCAGCCGCGTCGAACGCGTCTAAGTACGCGTCGACCCGCTCTTGCGGGGTCGCGTCGGCCGGATCCTGAGACGGCGGTGCTTCCTGCGTGGCGGCTTCGGTGGGCTTCTCCTCGGTCTCGGCGCTGCAGGCGGCAAGGGGGAGGGCGACGAGGCTGGCCATCGCGAGGGCGGTCAGTGCTCGGTGGCGGGTGCGCATGGGGCTCCTCAGAGTGCGATCCGGTGGGACGCGGGGGTGGTGGACATCAGGGATTCGGTCTCGGGCAGAAGATCGTAGCCGTCATCGATCTCGTCGATCATGGCTTCCAGCTGGTGGGTGATGCGGCGGTGGAGGCCCTGGTCAGAAGCGACTGCTCGGAGGCGATCGCGCCAGAGCTGCTCGTGGAGGGGCTCGACGAGGAGGCCGCGCTCGGTCGCCCACAGCACGGTCTCCGTGTCGCCGACCTCGAGCGCTCGTTGGGCGAGCTCGTGGGCGAGATCGAGGATCGTGTCGGTCATCCGGTACTGGAGCGGGATCGCCCAGCGGTACCGGGAGCGACCGGCGTCCTCGAAAGGTCGGCTCTGCACCAGTTTCAGCGCCTCGGCCAGCTCCTCGGCAGACGCGGTGCGGCGGTCGCGGGCGACCTCCTGGACCAGCGCCCAGTCGGAGCTGAGGTGCTCGAAGGCGTAGGAGCCGTCGGCGCCCCGCGCCCGCGGCAGGTACGGCTCGCCGTTCTCCTGCGAGCCGAGCCAGCTGCGCAGTCGGGAGATGCGCTGGTGGCGGGTGCTGTCGGCGATGCGCTTGCCGGGCCAGAGATCGGCGCGGAAGTCGCCGTCGGGCATGCCCGGGTGCAGATGGATGTAGGCGACGGTCTCGGTCAGCTCGGCGCGGCGCTTCTCCTCCAGCGGCCCGGCGGCGCCGAGGACCTCGAGGGGTCCCAGCACCCGGAGGAAGGGCGCGGAGTCCGGCAGCTCCGGCGCGCGGTCGCGCACGTCCGCAGTGAGCAGGGTGCCCGTCGGTGCCGGGACGACCGACAGGGGTCGCAGCACCGTCCCGGTGGGCTCCTCCTCGGGCTCCACCGCTTCGGGAGTTGCGGCGGCGGAGAAGGCTCGCAGGATGCGGCCGAAATCGGCCGCTGTCAGCAGCTGCGGGGCAAAGTCCAGCCCGTACGGCTCGAGACGGGCGGACTCCAGCGACTTGACCGTGAGCAGTCCGTCGCTCGGGCGGTCTTGCTGGCCGGTCGCGACGACAGCGAGGCCCACCTGGGGGCGGGACTCGAGAGCCTTGCGGAGCCGTGCCTGCTCGGACGAGCTCACGTCGGTGCCCAGCAGCAGGATCTGCGGAGCCCAGAGGTCGCCGGCGTCGCCGGTTCGCCGGGCCCGCTGGGCGGAGTCATGTCCCAGCTCGGCCAGGGCTTTCTGGTCGGCGGCGAGACCGGCCTCGAGCTCTGTGAGCACTTCATGGACACTCGCGCGGCTCCGGATCCGCCCGGAGTCGAGCGCGGCCTCGAGCTCCGGGCCGACGCCGACCGTGGTGATCGTGAGGTCGTCGGCCCAGGGGGAGGTGGCGAGGAAGACCGCCAGTGCCCGCAGCACGGCGCGCGAGGTCGCGGCGTCCGTCTCGAGGCCGGTGGCGGCCAGGTGCTCGAGGTCGACCAGCACCTCGCTGCCCTCGGCGGTGACACCGAGCGGGACCAGCGCCGGGTAGGGGGCGAGGGCGTCGGCGATCGAGGCGTCGCGGGCGAGCTCGGCGGTGCGCGCCAGCAGCCAGCGGTCCGGGTCCTCGGTCGCCTCGAACGGTGCGGGCAGCTGCTGGGGCCCGGCCGTGCGCAACTCGAGGTGCGTCTGGCCAAGCAGGGCCAGGCGGAGGTCAGGGATCGGCATGCCGTCTCGGAGACAGGAGACCGCCAGAGTGCGCAGCGAGCGGTCGACGAGGTCGAGGGCGGCGGGATCCTCGCGGCGGGCCAGGCGGACCTGGTCGAGATCGGCCACGGGTCCGCCGCCGACGCGCTCTCCGGCACGACGGGTGCGCTGGACGTAGTGGCGCCGGGTGAGCAGGGAGCTGAGGACGCTCGCCGCGAGGACGGAACCGACGCCCGCCCACGGCACGGCGGCAGCCTCCACGGTCGGGGCGGCGAGGAAGGCGGCGCGCGAGGCGCCGGCGTCCTCGGCGGCACCGGAAGCACGCTCCTCGGTGTCGGTGTCGGTGTCGGTGTCGGTGTCGGTGTCGGTGTCGGTGTCGGTGCCGGTGGCCGCGGAGGCCGCGCCGTGGTCCGGCACCTCCCCGGCGTCGGCCCGGGCCAGAGCGGCCCGCTCGGCGGCGTCGTCGGCTTCCGCCTGGGCATTCTGCGCGGCCTCGACCAGCGAAGCCCCTGCCGGATCCCCGGTGGCTTTCGCCTCGGCCACGGCGATCCATGCGACGTCGGCCTCGAGCGCGGCGGCCTCCGCCCGGGTCCCGGCCGCCGCGGCCGCCTTCTGCTCGTCGGCTGCGACAGTCAGCGAGGCACGGGCGACGTCATCGCGCAGCGCGTCCGTCGGGTCCTGTGTATGGGTGCCCGCGGCGCTCTGCGCCTGCTCGGAACCAGCGGAGTCCTGGACGGCCGGGACGGGGACGCGGAGCATCCATCCGGCGCGGATCTCGTCGGCGTCGAGGAGGGCACCGCCGTCGGGCTGCTCGAGGCCCCGGGAGGCGTCGAGGATCTCCGGCCAGCGGTCCGCATCGCCGAGATGCGCGGCGGCGAGCGAGGAGAGCGTGTCCCCGGGCTGGACGGTGACCGTCTCATAGGGCTGCTCCGCGCCGGCCGTGTCGCCGTCGGGCGTGCTCGCGGGCACCCCGGGGATCGTCAGGGTCCAGCCCGGCTCCAGGATCGGGTCCTGGCCCGCCCGCAGCGAGTGGCCGTCGGGCTGGAGGCGCCCGTCGTTGGCGGCGACGATCTCCCGCCACCGGTGGCCGTCGCCGAGGTGCTCCTCCGCCAGGTCCCAGGCGGTGTCGCCGGGCTGGACGGTGATGACGAGGTCAGGTTCGTCGTGCGGGGTCGAGGACTCCTCGGCCTGCGCCTCCTCGGCCCCGGTGCTGCTCGGGGCGGGGACGGCCGGGGCGGTGCTCTCCGACTGCCCGGAAGATGAGGGCTCGACGGGGGCCGTCTCCGCCAGGGCCGCGGGTGCCCCGACCCCGCCGGCGATCGCCGTGATCAGCAGGGCGGCCGCCCCCTGCTGGGCGCCCAGGCCGCGGAGCTGCGGCGCACGGACATTCCGGGCTCGTGCAGCGAGCTCGAGGACGACGGACAGCGCGAACGTCGGACCCTTCTGTCCTTAGCGCACCGCCATTGCTGAGCATTGCTGCGTAGCAGTTCAGCGTGCTGCCGGAAGGAGGGGTCCCGGAATGGCGTGCGAGAACCTGCTCTGCCGCGACGGGGCTGTGCCCCAACTTCGCCGTGCACGACCTGTCGCGGATCCGGGGTGGAGCATATGGCGCGGAGTGAGTCTATTCCGGCTGAGTCCAGGGACTTGCTTCCGGCGCCGGCTCCTGGAGCTGGTCCAGGACGGCAGCGTCGGCGGGCTGCGTGCGCCAGAGGTGGTCTTCGAGGATCTGGTGCCAGCGGCTCATGGCGTCGGTGGTGCGCCGGCCGAGCCGTTCCCACAGGGCGTTGATGGGTGTGCCGTGGGCGAGGAGGCGGTCGTAGGGGAGGGCGAACGAGTCGTACTCGTGGCGCGGTATTCGCACCGGGCCGTTGACGGCGATGCGGGCCACGGAGACGTGCGGGCCGAGGACTCGGCGGCTGCCCTGGCCGAGGTGGGCTGTCGCGTTGTCGATCGCGAGGTCTCCGCGAGCGCCTACTGGGGAGACGAGCACGGCGTGGCCGTCGTGCAGAGCGCCGTGCAGTTTCTGAGGTGTGAAGCGTCCTGCGTCGGTGATGCGGCGGTCTCCGATCACGGTGGGGAACGAGCGGCCTACGCGCTGTTCGAGGGTGGCGGGGTCGTGGCTGGCCAGCTCGGGCAGTGTGCGCTCGCTTCCTGGGTGGGCCAGCAGGGTCATCGCCACGAGGGTGGTGGTTCCTGCGCCTCCCGTGAGGCCGAGGAAGGTGAGCGTGGTCATGGCCTTTGCGGCTCCTTGTCCTTCTGGTCTGCCGCTGTCTGTGCGACCTGAACGACGTAGGGGCGTTCCCCGCGGCGGACGTACCGGCCGCGCCCCGGCGGCATCCGCTCGGGGTAGACGCGGGGCAGGAGAGGACCTTCGCCGCGGTCGCCGGACATGAGCAGGGTCGCACCGCCGGTCTCGCGGATTCCGAGGAGCATCGGAGAGTACATCGCCCGGCTCGCGCCGGCGACGGGGCGGGCGAGGACGATGTGCAGCCCGAGGTCGCGGGCCGAGGGGAGGTGCGTCATGAGCTCGGCGAGGGGCTCTTGGCCGCCGGCGGCGATGATGTCGTGGTCATCGATCAGCAGAACCACGCGGGGAGCGTTCGTGCGTTCCTCGGGTGAGCGGGATGGTCGTTTGTCCATCTCGATGGCGATCGAGGCGGCCAGTCCTGTCGCCTGCTTGAGCGAGGTGGCATGGGCGGCGAGGTAGCTCTCGGGGATGATGTCCGGGACGTGCCCGCGTGAGTCGATCACGGCGATGGCGAGCTCGTCCGGGGTGTACCTGGACATCAGTCCTTCGGCGATGGTGCGCAGGGTGGTCGTCTTGCCGCTCTTGGCGTCGCCGAGGACCAGGAGATGCTGGTCGCCGTCCTGGAGGTCCCAGAAGGCCGCATCCATCGTGTCCTGGCGCAGGCCGAGGGGGACGGCGTGCGGCTCGTCGAGTTCGTCCGGCAGGTCGCCGGCCGACAGCTGGGCGGGAAGAAGGCGGATCGGTGCTGCTGCCGGCCCGCTCCAGGACCGCGCGGACTGCTGGGCGAGGTCTTCGAGGGCGTCGCCGAGCTCGCTGTGGTCGACGTACTCCAGAGTCGGGAGGGCGACCTGGGCGAGCAGACCGGGGTCAGACAGGGCGCGTCCGGGGATGTCGGCAGGGATGGTCGCGGCGAGCTTGCGGTCGATGAGCGAGTCGGAGGAGTCGTTCAGCCTCAGCTCGATGCGATTGCCGAACAGGGACTGGTGGGCCATGCGCAGCTCGCCCCAGCGGTTCAGCGTGAGCACGATATGGATGCCGTAGCTGGACGCGCGGGACATGACATGGGTGAAGGGCCCTTCGAGCGATTCGAGCTCGCTGCGGATCGCGCCGTACCCGTCGACCAGGAGGACGATGTCTGAGCTGGGGAGGTGGGGCAGGCGGCCCGCTGCGTGGAGCTTTCGCAGGTGGGGCATCGACTCGATGCCGTGCTCCTTGAACAGTCGCTCGCGGGCGGAGATCGTGCTCGTCAGCTCTTCGATCAATCTGGAGATCCTCGCCTCGTCGCCCCGGGTGGCGACGCCGCCGACGTGGGGGAAGGCCTCGAGCCGGCGCAGTCCCGAGCCGGACAGGTCCATGCCGTAGATCGCCACCTCGGCGGGGGTCCGACTGAGCGCGAGCGATGCCCCGAGGGTGCGCAGCAGCGTGCTGCGGCCGGATTGAGGGGCCCCGGTGATGACCAGATGCCCGCCGGCGCGCGTCAGATCGACGCGCCAGGGGGACTGCGACTGGCGGGCCGGGTCGTCCTGGAGGCCGAGGACCACATCGAGTCCCGAGCGGCGGCCAGAGTCCTCCTGCTCGGCCCTTTCGAGCACGTGCCCGAGAGCGAGCTGCGGTTCCAGCGGAGGGAGCCAGACCGGGGGCAGGGCGTCCGGGCCGGAGCGGACGTGGTCGACCATCTCATCGACCAGGCTCCGTCCGACCTCGGGCCGGTGCAGTACCGGGGAGTCCGGGGCGTCCTCGCCGGCGCTGATTCCATTGAACACCGGCACGAGGAAGGCCTTGGCCTCGTCTCCCGTGTCGCGCTGTTGTCCGGGCGCGGCCACCGGGCCGGAGACGAATCCGGCGCGGAATCGTTGGTAGATGCTGGTGTCGACCTTGAGGTAGCCGTAGCCGGGAAGCGACGGCAGGTTGAAGGCATCGTTGGTGTCCAGCACGATCTGGGACTCGGCCTCGCTGAAGGTGCGCAGTCCCAGGCGGTAGGAGAGATACGTGTCCAGGCCGCGCAGCTGGCCGCCCTCGATGCGCTGGCTGGCCAGCAGCAGGTGCACGCCGATCGAGCGGCCGATGCGCCCGATCTGGAGGAACAAGTCGATGAACTCCCGCTCCGCGGTGAGCAGCTCGCCGAACTCGTCGATCACGACGAGCAGGTGCGGCATCGGCGGCAGATCTGGACGTTGTGTACGCAGCTCGCGGTAGTGCGTGATGGACGGGGAGGAGTCGGCGGCCTTGAGCATCTGCTGGCGGCGCACGACCTCGCCCTGCAGCGAGGAGCGTGCACGCACGGTGAGCTGCGGGTCGTCGGCGAGGTTGTCGATGAGCCCGGCGAGGTGGGGGAGCCCGGAGAAGGGCGCGAACGCCGCGCCGCCCTTGTAATCCATGAGAATCATGGAAAGGTCTTCTGGCGGATGTGATAATGCGAGCGAGAGAACGAGGGTCCGGAGTGCTTCAGATTTCCCCGCTCCCGTGGCACCGATGCATATTCCGTGGGGCCCCATCCCTTGTTGTGCTGCTTCTTTGAGGTCGAGATGCACAGGACCCCCGCTGTCGTCGACGGCGAACGGGGCGCGCAGGAACTCCGAGGACGCCCTCGGCTTCCACAGTTGCGCGAGCGGAGGGGGATTCTGCGGGTCGATTCCCAGCAAATCTGTGATGTCGAGGGAGTCGTCACCGGTGGAGTCGCCGGCGGCGATCTGGGTGGTTCGGTGCGCGGCCAGCTCCCGGGCGAGTGCTGAGAACTGCCAGGACGGCATCTCGTCCGGGGTGAACGCGATCGTGGCAGCGTCCGCGGCGCGGGCGCGGTGGGTGATCGTGGGCTCCGCACGCAGGTCGATGCGGATGTCGACGTCGTCGGGCTCGTGGAGGCGGTCATCAAGCAGGTGGATCTGGACGATCTCGAGTTCGTGGGGGTCCATGTTCGAGTCCGGCATCCGCAGCGAAGTCGCCTCGCCGCCATGCTGGTCGGCCACCACGATCAGGCTGGAGATCCGCAGCCCGGGCTGCCGGGGGCCTTGCCGGCGCGTGGAGGCCGCCGCCTGGGAGCGGTCGATGAGTTCGGGACCCAGCACGTGGGCGAGAGAGCCGATCGACGGGGCAATGCGGCGAGCTGGCACTGGGCCGTCGAAGAGATCACTGGACTGCGAGTGCGGCAGCAGGTCGATCCCGCGCCAGTCCGCCGCATGCTCGGGGTCGAAAGCCGCTGCGATACGGACGTCCTCGGGCAGCTGGTGGCTGGCGAGCTGCGCGAGCAAGGCGCGGATCACGGGCACGGTGTGCTCGCGTGCGCCGATGACGGAGACGACCGAGGCGCTCCCGACCCGGGCGACGGCGGGCATGCCCGGGATCGACGCGGTGGTCTCGCGCAGGAGTTTGGCTTCGTCGAGCAGGACGGGGTCTTGCGGCTCGACGGGCGACTCGGGTGCCGGGATGCGCAGGTCGAACCACGGCAGGGATGCCGTGCCGATGCGCGCGTCCAGATGGTCGCTGTCGCTGCGGCGTCGCTCCCATCGACGGGCCGGGTCCCTCGCGAAGTTCACGAGCGCATCAGGGCTCGGGTGGAGCTGCTCCGCCTCCGTGAGCGCGGAGTCCGAGTGGCCGCGAAGCTCGCCGCGTGTGCGTTCGAGGTAGTCGAGGTACCTCTCGCGCTGAGTGCGCATCTGCCTCACGGCGCGGCCGCGGCTGGAGACGGCGAAGACGATGCCTCCGACGATCGCCACGAGGAACACGATCGCGGCGACCAGCATGAACAACGGTTGTCCGTTGCGCAGTACGACCATCATCGTCACCGAGGTCACCGCGCCGATGACGGGCAGGAAGAACTGCAGCGGGGTGGTCGCGGAATCGTCGGCCATCACCGGGGGAGCGGCGAGGTCGATCGGATCGGGCTGATCGAGCGGCTGGACCGTGCGGGTCGGCCGGGAGGCGAGCCGGCCGGCGCTCATGACCGTGCCTCCGTCTGGACCCGCCCCGTGTCGGGCGTGACGATCGTCGTCATCAGCTGCGCGCCGAGCCGGAGAAGTTCTCTGGAGGTCTCGCTGCCCGCCGGGCGCGGGAGATCGAGACGTGCGGGACGTCTGGCGTCGAATCGCACCAAGAACGCGGGCACATGCATCTGCGTGAGCAGATCGGGGGTCGCCGTCGTCGCGACGTGATGGACATCGACACTGCACACGATGACCGGGGCCTCGTCGCGGAGGCTGCGGGCGACCGATGCTGCGCGCTCGATGCCGGGTCTGGACGCGTCCGTGACGAGGCAGATGGCGTGTGCGCCCGTGGAGATGGGACGGAGGGCGTCCATGGGGGCAGCGCCCCAGTCGGTGATCGTCAGTTCCGCGCGCGTGGGGTGGGATTCCAGCAGGGCCTGCCACGCCGGGACGGCCGCGGGCCAGGATTCGGGTGGTAGGGCGAGGAACTCGAGGTCGTTGCCTGCTGGAGACCGGGGTGCAGGGCTGCTTCCCTGGGCGCTGACGAGCCGGATCCGCTCTTGGCGCAGTCGCGAAAGGAGCGTGGCGGTCTCGGTCGCGACCGTCGAGCATCCGACCCCGCCTGCCAGAGAAAGCACCGACACCCGCCTGCTCAGCGGCATCGGGATGCACACCGCTTGCTCGAGCGCGACGAGCTCAGCCATGCCCCTGCGGGTGCTGGCTCTGGACAGTGTGCGAAGGCGTTCGAGACCAGGGATCCTCATCGAAAAACTCCGAACAGGTCGGCGAAGATTCCCAGTGCACCGAGCGCCGAAGGCAGCACCGCGAGCACGGCGAACAACTCGAGGGTCGACAGGCCCCGGCGGATGCGCGCGAGGGTAACCGGGGCGGGCGATACCAGGGAGGTCACCAAGCACGCGCTGGCCACGGCCAGAGCGATCGCGACCTTCTGCGGGTCCGAGAGCTCAGGCGTCGACGCCAGCCACGATCCTAGGGCTGGGCCGACCGTGACCAGCACAAGAAGCTTCTGCAGCATCAGGGGGAACATCCTCATGCGCAGCAGAGCAACCAGGCTCACGCTGATGCCCAGCGCGAAGCTCCATGCGTCGTCCTCGGTCAGCAGCGCGTGAGCGGACAGCGCCAGGACGGGCAGGACTGCGGCCAGGGACCAGGTCAGCGCCGCGAACGCGTCCTCGACCACCGACTCCACGACGCGCCGGGTGGTCGGCTCGCCACCGATGACGAGGTCGTCGTACCGGGTCAGTCCGCTGGCCGCAGCGGCGACACCGGGAAGCAGGCCGAGGACCACGACGTTCGCGACGGCGACGAACACCGCCAGAACCCCCGTGTCGACTCCCGGTGCGAGCGCCGTGACGACACCGACCCCGGCGGCGTTCGCGAGCCCCAGGACAGCTCCGGCGAGAGCCGACGGGCGTCGTGCCCCGACGCCGCGCACGAGACCTATCACCAACCAGAGCGCACCGGTTGAGGCACTGAGCCGCAGGACGACCGGGAGTCCGTCGGTCGCAGCGAGGAGCCCGGCGACCGCAGTCCCCCCGGCCAGGCCTGCGAGGACCGCGGCGGGTCCAGGGATATCGCGGCGGGCGGCGAGGGTTGCCAGCGCTGCGGCCAATGCCGCGGCAGCGATGAGCCAGGGCGTCACTGACGGGTCGAGCCGCGACCAGGTCCCTGCGGCGTAGAGCGTCAAGATCACCGCAGCGCCAGCTGCCGTGGCGGTGGTCGATGTCGCTGTCCAGATGTCCCTGCGTGCTTCGCGGACCTGCCCGACCGTGTCGGTCACGTCAGCTATCTCGGGGGATTGCGGCGCGTCGTCCTCCGGGACGATCCGCATCATCGCCCCCTGTGCGATGTCCTGTGAGGCGAGGGTCCCCTCCATGTCGATGCGCTGGCCGACGGTGGTCACGAGAACGGGTGCGCCGCCGACCGCCGGCGGCTCTTCGAGAAGGTCAAGGACCTCGGGCAGGAGCCCGCCGACGGGCTCATCGTCGGGCAGGACGATGTCGGCGGTTCTTCGGGAACCGAAGAATGTCAGCCGGGTGTACTGCACTATTCCTCCTCGACGACGGTCAGTGTGCGGGGGTCGATGGTGACTCCGGTGGCCGGGTCGGTGTAGTTCCCGCTGGCGGGGTCGTAGTACCACTTGGTGCGGGTGTCGACGAGACGACCCTGCGGGTCCCGGGCGAGCATGGTGTCGGGATCCACCACGAATCCGGTCTCGGGATCGATGTACTCGTCGCGCTCGGTGTCGTAGAGCAGTCCGGTCTCCTCGTCCTCGACCAGACCATCACCGGGCTCAAGAGGGTTCGAGGACAGCGCCTGCTGGAACGCAGTGACTGCCTTCTCATCGCGCTGCTGCTCGAGATACCCGATGACGAAGCCGGCCCCGACGCAACCGAGGCCCAGAACAGCCGCGATGATGAATGAACCGAGCAGGCGGGGCACGTTCGTGGTCACCTTCCGCCGGGCGGTGAGCGAGCCGTGCACGAGCGCAGCGAGGAGGCGCTCGCGATGCGTGCGCGTGGATTCGATGAGGGTACGGTCCGGATCGCTCACCACGACCCCGCCTTCGCATCCCGGCGGGCGAGCCTGAGCCGGCGCTCACCGAGCACCAGGTCGACCGGCCCCTCCACCTCGGTGGACGTGCCCGGGGCGAGCGCCATCCGGCGGTCGTGCTGCTCGATCCAGGTCTCGGCCCGGTCTGTCAGCGCCTCGACGCGGATGCCGTGGGGCACCAAGGTCACCAGCGCGTGAATCCGGTCGACTGTCCGGCTGAAGTCCGTCAGAACGATCTGCGTTGCGTCGGGCGGCTCCACCAGCACTCCCGGCCGGTGGCCGATGACCGCATGGCGGCGCACCGAGAATCGTCGGCCGTCGTCTATCGCGATCGTGATGTAGGCCGGAGCGTCCGCGACGTACGCCTCCGAGGCGCTGGGCAGATGGGACGCGGTCTCAGCCAGTCGCAGCGGGTCGAGGCCGGCGGAGACGTCGTAGACCTGCTGACGGCGGCCGGGGAGCGCTGGCGGCATCCTGCTCGCGGCATCGATCGCGCGCACCCGGAGCAGGAGCTCGCCGGGGCCGGCCCCGAGGCGTCGCCGCATGGCCGCCCAGGCGGCGGCCGCCGAGATCAGCACGGCCACGACGAGCAGCGCGACGCCCAGTGCCTCGAGGTCAAGCCCACGTCCGAACGCGATGGCAAGAACGACCAGGCCAACGACAATGACGGCGTCGGCGACCGCGGCCAGGACGATCTGCTGCGTGCGGGCGCGGACGAACGACGTCCGTGACGCCGGCGGGCCGGCTGCGGCCCGCGTGTCACTCGTGTGCATCGTCCCCCTTGGTCCCTGCTGCGGCCCTCGCGATCTGACCACGCGCGGCAGCCGCTATGAGATCACGAGTTGCGCACCCCCGAGGGGCGTGCGAGGCTGTCCGCGCTCCCAGTAACCTACCTGGCACGCACACGTGCAGGAGACTCAGATATGAACATGAAGTTCTCTATGGAGTCCGACACCCTGGTCCGTCTCGGGCAGCGCAGCCAGACGGAGTCCGACGATCTCGGCTCCCATGTCCGGTCCCTCGTGGACGCCGCGGAGCCGCTGGCGGGCCAGTTCAACGGGCCGGCACGCAGCACGTTCAACAACTTCAAGGCCCGAACGGACAGCATCGCCAATTCTCTGAACACGGCGCTGGCGGGGATCGTCGGGTCGATCGACGGTCAGAACCGGGCATTCGTGACCGGTGCCGAAGAGGGCGCGGCCACGCACGAGGCCGCCGAGGGGCGCAGCGACTACAGCAGCGAGGCGTTCTTGAACAGGATCGCACCGCAGGCCTGAGGGCCGCAGACGGGGCAGTGACGCTACAGGGGGATAGACCATGAATTCGACAGGCAACCAGGTCGACCGCAATGACTACAACATCGGGTCGTCCGAAGCTGCGCAGGCGAACTTCGAGGCCGTCGCGCAGCACCTCGAGGTTCTTCTCGACCGCCGCGATGCCGATGTGAAGACCGCGATGGCGGACTACATGGCCGACGGTGTCTCGGAGGAGTACGCAGCTCTCGAGCAGCAGTGGAAGAGCGCCGGTGACCAGGTACGGATGGTCATCTCCGAGATCCGGAAGTCTCTCGCGGAGAACGATGATGTCGCGCGCAGGGCACTGTCCGCGGCACGAGCCGCCATTCCCGGCTGATGCCGGCCGAGATCCATCCGGTCGCCGATTCCTGGCCGGACGGGCTGCTCGTCTACGAGGCACGGCACGAAACCACCGTTTTGAGCGCTCCTCTGCGCGCCGTCATCGACGATGCGCGGGAGTCCGGTCGCAGGGCGGTCCTCGTGACCCCGGCGACCTCCGTGATCAGCTGGGCCGTCGCGGAGAGGCTGCGGGAGGCCGACGGGATGTGGGCTGTCCGGACTCTGGACGGACGACTGTTCAACGCGCTGTCGGGCTACGAGGCGGCGTCGCCCGCGGAGCTCTGGGACGAACCGACCGAGCATGCGATGCGACTGGACACCTTCAGCGGGCCGCCTTCCGGCGGTGATGCCTACCTCAGCCTAGACGTGTACGCCCGGGAGCGGGCCAGCGCCGGAACCCGCTTCGGCGGCCTCGCGGAGAGCCTCGTGCGGTCCCTGGGCGCTGAGGCTCTGGAGTCGTGGGGTCAGCAGGAGCCGACCACACGTCGATGGGATCCCAGAGGGCTCACGTCCTCACTGCGCTCGCAGATGCCGGTGACGACCCCGCACTATGTCAGCGGGCCCTACGGGACGGTCTTCAGCACCACAGTCGCGAGGACGAGCAAGGGGCTGCTCGAGCACACCCGAGGAATGGTGCCCATCGGGGAGTTCGACCGCCAGCTCGAGGCAGGCGGTGCGATCCATCTCGCCCGCCACCCACGTCTGGAAACAGCACTGGTAGAGCTTGCCCAGTCCTTCCGGCCGACGGTGGCGATGGTCTCCCTTACGCAAGCAGTCAGGACGGGCGGCGGGACAGGCCAGCGCGCGGCGGCGCGTTGGCCCGACCAACCGGTGGCCGTGCTGATCGGCGCGCGGGCCGTGCGCGATCTCGATCTGGACCTCGACGAGCTCGCGCAGCGCCACGATGTCACCCATGTCGGGTCCCACCGGGCACCGTGCGCGCTGCTGCGCCTTTCGGGCCCTGATCCGATGTGGCACCAGTTCGTCGCCTTCACCCACGACCTCGACGAGGAGCGCTTGGCGTCCGCCCTGGCGGTCGACTTCGCGAGGATCCGGGAGGCGAGCTGATGGCGACGGAGATCGTGCTGCTGAGCGATGTGCCGCTTCCCGTCGAGGTGGCGCACCGCGCGTTGATCCGCATCCTGCCAGAGGCCGAGTCCTTCGATTTCTCCGTTCCGGGCCTGTCGATGCATGTCGATCTCGGCCAGACGACGGTCCTGACTGTCTGCGAGAGTGTCGAGGTCGAGATCGAGGGGGCGGGGGCCGACCTCCTGGCGGATCCCGCGCCGCACTACACGTACTGGACCGACATCGCGATCCCGGACCACAGTCTCGAGTCCACGGCGCGAGCGGCAGCGGAAGAGATGGCACGCGCCGTCTCGGGCCACATCAGCGACAAGAGGTGAACACATGAGCAGATGGAGGATCGATCCCGCGGGGGTACAGCGGGTGATCGACGTCGTCAGCGAGGACAACGCGGACATGCATGACGCCCTCGGCGAAGAGCAGCTCGCGGCGTGCTACTCGGGGCTTGACTGGGGCAGCTCGTTCACGTCGATGGTCCCGGAGGCGTTGAACCGCCTGATGGAGGACCAACAGACGAACCTGACCACGATCATGAACGGCATCGACGCGGCACGCCTGGGGGTGGCCAATGCGACCACGGCCTACAACAACGGCCAGGAAGAGATGATCGGCGTGTTCCAGTCGAAGGCGGCCAGCGCGGCCGACGATGGCGACTTCAGCTACTTCGACCAGCACGGCCTTCTCGGCTGACGGGGTGACCAGATGACGACACCACCGATGGGCGGCGGGGCCCCGGACCCGGTCGACCCCAGCGGATTGATCAACCCGGACCAGTTCGTATGCAGCTGGACGACGCTGGATACCTCATCGATCGAGGCCGGTGCCTCGTCGCTGCGGACGATGGGCACCAAGGTCCGCGATGAGGTCCAGGGGATGCGGATGACCTGGTCGAGCCTGCCGGCCAGTTACGAGGGGCCGGAGCAGGAGCTGGTCTATTCGTTGCTGAATGACCCGAGGGATGCGGCAGAGGACCTCAAGGAGAGGTTGAACTCCGCGGCAGTGCAGCTGGACACCTATGCGATGGTGCTGTTCGACATCGCGCTGGACCTGATGGACCTCGAGAGCGAGGCACGGGAGTTCCGGGCCCGGGCACAGGCCGGGTATGTCGAGGAGAAGCAATATGCGGTCGGGGGCAACAGCCCGAACCGGACCAAGACTGAGGAAGTCGCCTGGGACGAGCACGGAACCGCCGTCGAGAAGAACAACACTCTGCTGGCGAGGTATGCGGGCTTGATGGAGCGCATCTCCAGCGCGGCTGCCTATTGCGCCAACTCGATCAACGAGCTGCAGATGGGCACGGTCGAGTCCGCGTTCACGCCGGTGACAGCGGACGCGATCATGAACTCTTCGCAGCCGATGCCCTGGGGCAGCCCTGTGGCGGAGGACCGTAACTGCGGAGAGTCCGTCTGGGACGGTACGGGCAACTTCGTCAAGAACTCTGCAGTCGGGGTCTCGTCGATGGCTGGGTTCGACTTCGACGACAGCACGACCTGGGGCCAGACGATGAAGCAGTCGTGGGTCGGTGCGGCGGACTTCGGGTTCTCCTCGTTGGTGGCAATCACCCCGGTGACATACCTCGCCTATGTTCCGGGCATCTCTGGCACCGGGGCGGGGCAGTTCATGCAGGAGCGGCATCGCACCGCGCGGGACGGGGTGGGGTCGATCGTCGGTTGGGACGGTGCCGCGGCTGAGGCCGGCGGCGACGGGTGGCATGCCTGGAAGGAAGACCCCGTCGCGGCGGGGACCGAGACCGTCTTGAACATCGGCACTTTCTTCATCCCCGTCGGCGGGGCTGTCGCCGGTGGAGGCAAGGTCCTGTCGACTGCGGGTCGTGCGGGGCGTCTCGCGAAGGGCGCACGAGGTGGCAAGCACGTGAAGGGGAACGCCGCCGACTTCGTGATGCCCGCTGGCGCGAACATCACCAAGGGATCCACCGGCGTGTTCTCCAAGGGGGTGGAGACCTCTCGCGGCCGCACAGGCGTCCTCGAGGACGTCGAGCTCGAGCCTTCACCTACCCCTTCCAGGCCGGGTGACGGGGCGGAAACTGACCCTGGCGCGGACGCTGGGCCTCCCAGCAGCAGTGCTGATGGTTCACGGGCGGCGGAGCCGCCGCGGGGGAGGGATGAGACCGACCCCGGGGGCACGGGCGACAGCGGAGACTCGGCAGCGCCGGGCCGCTCGGCAGAGACTAGTGCTCCGGAGGGTCGAGTGGATACCGCTTCCGGCGGGGCAGAATCGCATCAAGGCGATGGTCGAGGTCCGGAGAACAGTGTCGATGCGGCGAACCGGGCTGCCGACCCGGGTGAGCAGAGTGCCGCTCCAGCTGGACGGGGTGCATCGAAGCAATGGGCTCCGCCGGCAGTTGAGCATCACGTTGACTTCGAAGGAAAGGTCGGCAGCCGAACGCAGTTCCCTCCGAAGGGCGTGGAGCTGGAGGCCAACACGGCATACGAGGTCGCCGGTCGCGGCACGTACTACACCGACGCTACCGGGAGAGTCACGCACGTCGTCACCGACTACGGCCCGTCGAGTACACCGAACCCAGACCTCAACCACCCGGCCCCCAACACCACCTACGTCGTGAACGACAAGCACGTGTTCGTGACGGATGCGAAGTCGCGAACCGTGGAGGTGCACGCACCGCACCTCGAGCGGGCCGAGGCACCTCGATCGGGGAGCATCCAACAAAGTGTTGGACGCTCTGCCGGGCCAGGCTACGATGGTGGACATTTCATCCAGAACGCGCTGGGTGGCGGTCGCGAGCGAATCAATATAGCCGGGATGCTTGAGGAGTTGAACAGGTCCGGCTCAAGGACTTATCGGCCTGTCGCTCAAAACTATTACCAAATAGAAGCGAGGCTTCGTAGCGCGATTGATGGCGGTAGCGAGGTCGGGGAGTCTGTGTATCTCAAGTACGGGGAGTCCGATACTCCTAGCCGAATTACGATCCAGTACACCATTGACGGAGAAGCGAAACGAAGGGTTTTCCAAAATGTCCGACACTGATCATTCCAGCATTCCATTAATGATCCGACAGGGGCAACTCATTGACGAAATTGCCTCGCAGGTTCCCCTGGAGGTCGAGGGAGAGTGGAGCAAGCTTATTTACATTCGAACCGCTGTGTCGATGAATGCGCAAGAAGAGATGCGAGTGTATCGGCCAGACGGTTCAGTGGGTTCGGCACTCCCTCCCCTCGACATGGAAGATCTGAGCGAAGAGCTCCGAAAGGTCATGTACCGGGATGGGGTTGGAACGTGGTTTACGGCAACGTGGACACTGGAGCGCGAAGAGTCGGGCGAGATCTCGGTTAGCTCGGAATTCGATTACGAGAATGAGCCGAAATGGGATGCGTCTATCACGGCTTCGACTTACGCGATCGAACTAGAAGATTTTCCTAGAGACGAGGAGAATATTCCAGAATGGCTCAAAAGGAAGGTTCTAAAAGCGTAGCACGATGTTCCCTAGGGCGATTATTGATCGTGGTCGAGTGGCGGGCATGGAGTGGTGTCAAAACGGCTCTTCCCGGTTCGTGGTGAAGGAGGGGGCCGCGTCGTTGGCGTAGAACGGCTCGTGGTCCTGCTGTGATGGGTGTTGTCGAGACATCCATGAAGCGAGGGACCACGAGCCTGTGTATGAGCCTACTGGCTCGCCGCGTGATGCTGCGAGCACGATCTTCAACCTGCCCGGCTACCGGGTCGTCGATGCCGCCGACGTCCCCGACGGTGCTCGGAGGGTGCTCATCGAATCCATCCTTGCCCCGGGGTGCCCGACCTGCGGGGTGGTCGCGACCAGGGTGCATTCGCGTCGCAGGCAGCGGCTCCGCGACGTCCCGATAGGCGGCGCGGTGGAGGTGGTGTGGGCCAAGCGCCGCTGGTTCTGCGATGAACCGTCTTGTGGCCGGGGCACGTTCGCCGAGGCCACCGAGGAGGTCCCCCGCTACGCCCGCTCCACCACGCGGCTCAAGAGCGACCTCGTCAGCGCCGTCATTACCTCCGGGCGCGCGGCCTCAGAAGTCGCCCGCGCGCACGGGGTCTCCTGGTGGATGGTCCAGGCCGCCCTCGCAGCCGCAACCATGCTCCTGCCCAGCGTGGACACGGTTCACGTCACGCGTCTGGGCGTCGATGAGCACCGCTACCGGTCCGTGCGCTTCTTCCGCACCGACCAGGGCGATTGGAAGCGTTTCGAGCCGTGGATGACGACCCTGGTCGACCTGGGCACCGGGCAGGTCCTCGGCGTCGTCGATGGTCGCGACTCCACTGCCGTCGGCGACTGGCTGGCCGAGCGCTCGAACTCGTGGCTGGAGCGGGTCGAGATCGTCGCCATCGACCCCTCGGCCGCGTTCCGCAAGGCGCTGCGGACCTACCTACCTCAAGCAGCGGTCTCGGTCGACAAGTTCCACCTCGTCAAGCTGGCCAACGACATGGTCACCACGGTCCGTCAGCGCCTCGCTCGGACCCAGCACGGCCGGCGAGGCCGCAAGAACGATCCTGCCTGGGCTCACCGCATGCTGCTGCTCCGCCTGACTTGCACAGGTAGGAGCCGATTCTGGAGATTCTCTCGTGTTCGTGCTGGTGAGCGCTTCGCGCAGTGTGGAAGTGACACACTAACCGGATGGTGTTTCTGCGGAAGGTGACCACGGCGTCTGGTGCGACGGCCGTGCAGATCGCCGAGCGGAAGAACCGTCGGGACGTGGTCCTCGAGCATCTTGGCTCCGCACGCACCGAAGCGGAGCTCGCCGCGTTGATGAGCGCCGGCAGGGACAAGATCCACGCCGGCCAACGGGCTCTTGACCTCGACCTTTCCCAGGATCCACAGGCGGCCGTCGTGCAGTCGAAACATTCTCGCCTGCTGGTGGAGACGCTCCGCTCGGCCTGGTCCACGCTCGGCTTCGATGTCGTCGAGGATGAGGCGTTCTTCCAGCTCGTCGCCGCGAGGCTGATCGAACCGACCTCGATGAGCGATTCCCGCCGCGTCCTGGCCGATGTCGGCGTCCAGCCGGTCCACCGCAACACCTTCCACGCCGCTCTCCAGCGCTGCGGCGAGCGTGAGTACCGCGACCGCATTGCCGCGAAGTGCTTCAAACACGCCTCGACCAGCGGCGACATCTCCCTGGTGCTCTACGACGTCACCACGCTCTACTTCGAAGCCCCGAAGGAAGATGAACTGAGGAAAGTCGGCTTCAGCAAGGAGCGCAGGGTCGATCCCCAGATCGTGGTCGGCCTGCTGGTGGACCGGAACGGGTTCCCGCTGGAGATCGGCTGCTTCGAGGGCAACAAGGCGGAGACCCTCACGATCGTGCCGATCATCAAGCAGTTCCAGGCGCGACACAACCTGGCGGACATGGTCGTCGTCGCGGACGCCGGGATGCTCTCGATGGCGAACCTGAACGCCCTGGCCGAAGCGGAGCTGAAGTTCATCGTCGGCTCACGGCCGAAGAAAGCCCCCGGTGACCTGGCCAATCACTTCCACTGGAACGGGGACGCGTTCAGCGATGGGCAGCTGATCGACACGGTCACCCCGCGGCACGGCTCCACCAAGACCGAGACGAAGCGACGCCGCAAAGAGCCGGTCTGGGACGCGAAGGAGCATCCCGGGCACTGGCGCGCGGTCTGGTCCTACTCCCGCAAACGCGCAGTCCACGACAACTACACCCTCACCCAGCAGGAGAACAGGGCCCGAGCCGTGATCGCCGGCGACGCCTCCGTCAAGGGCACCCGGTTCATCAAATCCACCACGGCCGGCAAGAAGCTGGATGAGGAGTCGCTGGAGAAGGCGAAGCAGCTGGTCGGGCTGAAGGGCTACGTCACCAACATCCCCGCGAGCACCATGGCCGCGCCGGAGGTGCTCTCCAGCTACCACGACCTCTGGCACGTGGAGCAGTCCTTCCGAATGAGCAAGACAGACCTCCAGGCCAGACCCATGTTCCATCATCAGCGCGACGCGATCGAAGCCCACCTCACCATCGTCTTCACCGCGCTGGCGATCGCCCGCTACCTCCAAGACACGACCGGGTTCAGCATCCGAAAGATCATCCAGACCCTCCGCCCGCTGCAGGACGTCACGATCACCCTGGCCAGGCAGCAGATCACCGCGAAGCCCGACCTCACCGACGACGCCCGACACGTCCTCGACGCACTGACACACTAAACCTGTGCAAGTCAGGTGGCGCAGAGCGCATCCCTGGGTGTGACGCCCACGGGACGATGGGCAGGAAGAACCCCGCCACGACCGGGTTGATCCGGCCGGCGGGGCCCTGGCGGGAGGCGGATGGGGCCAGACCCTCCCGGACGATGAACCGAGTCTCTACGGTCCGTCGAGGCCCGATGCCGAGGGGTGCTCACCCAGCTCCGGATCCCCTGTATCCCGGGAAGTGGGCGGCGCGAGCGTCTCGCGGGACCAGGCCGGGCACGAAGGTTCCCCACGGCTGGCCGATGCGGCAGCGTCAGACCTCCTCACCGCTCACGGCGACGCCGCCTTTCTTGCGACCAAGCGGCAACTGCTCCGGGCAATCCTGAATGCCCGCACGCAGGTCTTCGACGTCTACTGGACGGAAATGGTTGTCGGCGCCAGGCTGCGAATCAGAGTTTCAGGAGATCTATGATCGTGCCCCGAGACCTGCGATCGACTTCCTCGTGAAGCTCACGGATGAAGGCTGTCCACCATAGCACCTCGTTCTTCAACAGCTTGCCCTCGGTGCGGGCGGTGTGAACCGCTTCACCGCGAAGGTTAATGAGGAGGCTGAGGCAACGATCGACGTTCACGGTCGCGTTCTTGGTGACGCCTACGCTGGCAGGCAAGCCTTTCAGCTTGCCAAGTTCCGTTTCCGGCGCGACAGACAAGTGAGACGGCAACGCATCGCCGATACCAGCAAGCTCGAACAGTGCCCGCACGTTCTTATAGCTGGCGGTGTTGATGCCGTAGCCCGCCCCCTCGCCACCTTTGGCGGCCGTGTTGACCTCCTTGGTCCAGAGGCCTCGCCACCCTGGATGTACAGCAAGTTGCCACGCATCCTTGCCCGACAGGACATCCGCCACGTGAGTCGGAATGGAGTCAGTGGGGAGCGAGGAGGCCAGGACTTCAACGAGTTCGATCGCGACATCCTCGGCGTAGGACTCCCACACGGCGTACGTGAAGGTGACGGCGGAGAGGTAGAGGTACTTCTGCTCGTTGGTCGGCCTGCCGCGCCCGTCGCTCGCGAAACTCATGAGTCCGCGGGGGACCTCCAGGGCCTTCTCGGCGCTGAGCGCAGCGGCGGTCCATTCAGTCTTAAGCCTGGCGGCGTCTCGATTTCCGTCCTCGGGCCCTCGCGCGGTGTTATTTGTTGTCATGACCCTTCTCTCCTCGTCTGTGCCAATTATCTACGCCTTGCCTCTGTGCCGCGCAACAGGAATGCCGGCGGCCTATCACTGGGTCATCTCCGCGTAGCGTTCGAACAGGATCCGCTGGCGCTCCCACTCCGACTTGCACGTGCGCTTAGCACCGAATGCCTTGTCCACCGCGACGTCCAGGCTCCGGTGGGCCTTCAGCAGCGCAGTGTCCATCGCCAGCGGATCGTAGTGCTCTGCGAGCGACCGCTCCGGATGGAGAGCCCGTACCTCCAGAACTTCCTCGCCAGCGGCGATAATCTTCTGCCGTAGTGGCGGCTCCGGCGCCGGGAGGGGGAGCGTATTCCAGGTCAACGTGTTCGAGAATCGGATGTCTGACTTCAGACGACCGCCGACAGCTCGTTGCCAGGCCATGAACATAGACGAGGAGATGATGCCGAACAGCAACCCGTCGGGGTCGCCGGCTTTGAATGCCGCGTTGCTGGCAATCACATCGGGCTCGAAATAGGCACACGTCATGAAAAGGCGGTGCTCACTCACGACGCTGGGGATGCAGATGAAGCGCACGTCCGGCTGAGAGCGCTGCCCGAAGAGATGCGGGGTCGCAGCCATCCCTCGCGTGGAGGAGGCTGAGCTGGCGTTGCGGAACTCCCGTACCGCCTCGATGCGCTCCCTCAGCACGGGGGACTTCCGTACGTCTGCGGGATCGAGATCGGCCAGCCACAAGCACCAACGCTGCTGCCGGCGGACGAGCTCCCGCGCACCGACATACTGTCGCACGTACTTCGCGGCAATCGGATCGGCGACGACCTCACCGTATTCCTCGGCCTCGATGATGAGGTGCCCTCCGTCGCGCGGCATGTTTCCGAAGGTCGCATCTGGCAGTCCTGGCGACAGCGGAGCCCTGCGCTGTTCGACAAGAACATTCGGGCCATCGACGAGGTACCCGTTGACGGTGTGGGCGGCGATCTCGGACGCCTCGCCCTTGGGACTCGCATAAGCAAACAGGCGGGGCTTCGGCTTCGCCTCCCGATCAAAACCGATGATCACGCAATGCACGGCCGCGGCGCCAGGTGCTTCGCTGGTCCAGGCGAAGGTGCGGTGGGCGAAGCGGATGCGCCATCCCGCCTCGAAGATCGGGCCGAACAGCGCCGGCACGGGCTCGCCCTGAGCGATGGAGTTGGTCGAGACGAACGCGAATCGACCTGGGATCTCGCCGAAGAAGTCGAGTGCCTTGCGGTACCAGCCGGTGACGTAGTCGAGCCGGCCGATGTCCTTGCGCTGCCACACGTCGCGCAGCTCCTGCGCCTGCTCGTTGGTGCGGGTGGCGTGCCCGAGGAACGGCGGATTGCCCATGATGAAGGTGCCGGCATCAGGGGTGAGCACGTCGGTCCAGTCGGTGCGCAGGGCGTTGCCGACCACAATGCGAGCGGAATCCTGTAGGGGCAGCATCGGGACCGCGTAGCCGAGGGTGAGGTTCACGTCCTGGTTGGCCTGATGCTCGACCAGGAACATCGCCGTCCGCGCGATCGTAGCGGGCCACTCCTCGATCTCCATGCCGTAGAACTGCGTCAGCTTCACATGCACGCGCGACTCCGCGTCCAGCGACAGCTGGGTGCGGCGCGGGTCGAGCTCCTGGAGGCGCTCATGGATCCGTAGCTCCAGGGCGCGCAGCTCGCGGTAGGCGATGATCAGGAAGTTCCCGCAGCCGCAAGCCATGTCCGCGAACGTCAGCGACCCCAGGTGCTCGAGCAGCTTCTCGAGGTCGCGCTTCTTCGCGCGCGCCTTGACGAACCGCTCCTCGAGCTCGTCGAGGAACAGGGGACGGATGAGCTTCAGGATGTTGGTCTCGGTCGTGTAGTGCTCGCCGAGGCCGCGCCTGGCCTTCTTGTCCTTCACCGCCTGGAACAGGGACCCGAAGATCGCGGGGGAGATGCTGGACCAGTTGAAGTAGGCGGCCTGCAGCAGCAGCTGGCGGGAGTCGCGGTCGAAGTAGGGGATGTCCACCGCCTCGCCGAACACGGAGCCGTTGACGTACGGGAACGCCATCAGCAGGTCGTCGTCGCGGCCGTAGCGCTTGTCCTCGGGCTTGTTCAGCGCCTGGTACAGCGTGGCCAGCTGCGCGCCGAGGTCGGAGCCGTCCTCGCTGGTGCGCTCCTCGATGTAGCGGGAGAACAGGTCGCGTTCCCACAGGCCGGAGTCGTCGGCGTACAGGCAGAACAGGGTGCGGATCAGGAAGATCGATGCCTGGTGGTCGTCATACCCGGTCTTCTCGAGGTGCTCGTACAGGCCGGCCATGAGCTGGGCGGCTTTGATCGAGGCGTTCTCTTGCTCGGTGGAGCCGAACTTGGTACGCCGGTAGCCGGCCAGGAACATCAGGCCCTCGACGCGGGAGGGCAGCTGGTCGAGGTCGAACTCGATCACGGACTGCTCGCCGGGTTCGGCGGTGAGGTCGAGCAGCCGGAAGCGGCGGAAGTCGCTGGTGATGACGTGATCGGGGCGTTCGTTCTCGGTGAGCGACTCCATGTAGTCCAGCGCCTGCGCTTCGGCAGCAATGAGGTCTTCGCCGGCAGACTTCATCTCGACCAACGCCGTCCCGGAGATCAGCGCGTCGATGTAGCCGCGGCGCCCCGTCGTGGAGCGCTGCGCCCTCTTCTCGTAGACCGCAGCGGTGCGTCCGCTGACCCCGAACACCCCCAGGAGGCCGCGCACGAACTCCTGCGCCTCACCGCGCTCGTACCCCTCGGCGTCCCGCCACTCCGCGACGAAGGCGCCGGCGCGCGAGCGGATGTCGGACAGCACGAGGGGCTTGGAGCTCATGGCCACATGATCGCAGGCCTGCTGCGTCTGCGGATCCTGTTCGGGACCGGCACGGTGCGAGGCGACAGCGACATCAGCGCTACCGAAAACGGCAACCATGAGGAAGGACGCCCCGTGAACCACCACCCCTCGATCGACCCAGTATCCGACGCAGTGCTGCTCCACGACCTGGCACGAGAGGTCAACCGGCTTCGGCCGCGCATCGTCCTCGAACGCGAGTGGGCGATCGAGGAAGCCTGGCTGAAAGGGTCCTCGCACCGCAAGATCGCCCAAGCGCTGGGGGAGCGTCCCGTCTGGGTGCGGGAGCAGCTGTACATGTCCGGGCACGACCCAGCGATCCGGTGGCCGTACTGAGCTGCGGGGCCCGAGCCGAGAGACCGCTCCTGGCGTCGGGTCCGGTTGGTCAGCCGTCGGCGCCGGGGTCGGCGGGCCTGTCCAGCTTCGCGCGGGAGATGACGGTCTGGTCGACGCCCCGGAACCGGTCATGGTCCTTCACGGTGCCGGTCATGGAGACCTGGTCTCCGGCCTGCACCTGCTGGAGCGAGCCGGTCTTCCAGACGATCTCGTGGCCGTCAGCGTCGCGCATGGTGATGATCTGGAACGGCTCGTCACCGTACGGGTAGCCGTACCGGGGCCGGGTGGACTCGTACACGTTGGTGACGGCCACCGGCACCTCCCGCATCCGCGTCTTGACCGGTGCGGCGAACCCCTCGGCGGCCGACGCGGCCCGCTCCTGCTGAGCCTCCTGGTTCGCGACCTCGCGCTGCCGGCGACCGTAGACGGCGACGGCACTGACGACCACGCCCTGCATTTTGTCGGTGGCGAACCCGGCCTCGAGAGCTGTGATGAGGTTGCGGCCGTAGTCGGAGTCCGTGCCGATCGAGGCTCCGGCAGAGATGACGTCGTCCACGACCCCCGATTTGAGCACTTCGGCCAGCTGCTCGTGGGCCTGCTCGCGCTCTTCGCGCTCCTCCGGGGTCAGCCGGCGGGAGGTGACCGAGCTGAACAGGTACTCGCCCCGGTCCGCGGTGGAGGAGGCGCCCCATCCGGCGGCGCGCGACTTCGACACGTAGCGCTTGCCCATGTCGGTGGCGACCAGTGCCTTCGCGACCAGTCCCCGACTGTCGGTGACCTGGGTCGATCCCACGGGCGCGTGCTGGTCATCGTCCTGCAGGTCATCCATCCCCAGCCCCAGGGTCCACAGACCTTTGGGCTTGATGCCGAGGAATGCCCCCATGCAGGAGGCACCGACCTGCAGCGTGTCCCCGGTCTCAGGGTCGGTGACCAGGTAGGTGGTGTTGCGGTCGCGGAACTTTCCGCAGTGGTCACACCGTCCCGGCTCGGCCCATTTCGACCACGAGTCCGAGCAGGCACGGCTCAAGAGCGGCCAGGCGATGATCGACCTCTTCGACGGCGGGGAGCTCGACCAGCTCCCCACCATCGTCACCGGCGACTACAACTCACCCGCCCATGACTCCGGTGCCTACACGACCCTCGTCACGGACGGCCCCACCGTGGATTCCTGGGATACCGCGGCCGAGCAGCTCACCCCGGCCTGGGAGACCTGCCCCGGCTACGCAGAGGCGGTCGAGGGTGGCGACCGGATCGACTGGGTGCTGACCACGGAAGACATCACCACGCATCAGGCTGCGATCAACGACTACCGCGATCCCAGCGGTGCCTTCGCGTCCGATCACCTGCCGATGCAGGCGCTGCTCTCCCTGCCCTGAGAGTCCTCGTGCAGGCACGGCCCGCCGCCCCGCGGAACCGGGAAGGCGGGCCGTTTCGTGCAAAGGCCCTACCGGGCGAGCTCAGCCGTCGGCGCGCAGATCGGTCCCGTACCTCTCGGCCGGATCGGCAACCGCGACGGCGAGCGTGGTGTCGGACTGGCCGTAGTAGGCGAACCACTTCCCGCGGAACTTCACGAGCCCCTCCACGAAGGTCACGTTCGAGACCAGCCCGTGCCTGTCCTCGAAGGTCTGCGGCCGCAGCCAGGGCTCCTGGAGACGGGCGAGGACCGCCGTCGGGTTCGCGGGGTCGATGACGATCTGCCCGCAGCGGTAGTCCACCTCCCGCGTGCCGTCCTCCAGGTAGCGCCGGGTGGCGCCGTTGGTGAGCATCAGCAGGAGCCCGTTGTCGGTCAGCACCGGAGAGGTGCCGATCTCCACGAGCGCCTCGTCCCAGGTGCCCGGGGTGGGGGAGTACATCGGTTCCTCGTCGGTCGTGCCGGGGGTCCAGTGGATGAGGTCGTCGCTGGTCGCCCAATAGATCCCGCCCTCTCCGAAATACATCCACCACTTCCCGTCGATCTGCTGGGGGACGATCACGCCGGCCTTGGACCAGTTGAAGCCCCGCGGATCCATGGTCTTGAAGGTGTCGAAGTCCTCGAAGAGCGGGCCGTGCTTGGTCCAGGTGCGCAGATCCGGGGAGGTCGCCAGGCACAGCTGCGCGGAGCGTCGGTCCCAGCCCGTGTAGGTGAGGTAGTAGGTGCCCTCGATGTACGCGATGCGCGGGTCCTCGCAGCCGAAGCGCTCGTAGTCGTGCTCGGGCGAGAGGATCGGCGCGTCCTCCCGCTCGAAGTGGTACCCGTCGTCGCTGAACGCTATGCCGACGTGCGAGATGATGTCCTCCGCGTGGGCTCGGTACAGCAGCACCACCTGATCATCGACGACCAGCGCCGCCGGATTGTAGAGATTCGAGGACTCCCAGGAGTCGCCCTTGGGCCGCAGGATCGGGTTGTTGTCGTGGGGGGTGAAAGGGCCCAGCGGGAAGCGGGCGTCGCCGAAGAGGCTGGTGGTGGTCATGGAGATGTCCTTTGCTGTGGGGTCGGGGTGCAGTGCTGCGACGGCTCGGCGAGGCGGCGCCGATCGCGTCCGCTGCTGCGGCCGCTTCAGCTGCGGCCGTATCGGTCGTATCAGTGGCGTCAGATGCGTCGGTCGCGTCGGCCGATCACCCCTTCACTCCGGCGCCGATGTCGGAGGCCGTGAAGTACTTCTGGAACAGGCAGAACAGGATCACGACGGGCAGCGCGAGGGCGCAGGCCCCGGCGAGGATCGCGCCATTGGGGTTCGCGACGGTCTGGGCGATGTTGGCGATGTAGTTCGCCAGCGCCACCGCGAGGGGCTGCATCGAGGCGTCCTTCGTGATGAGGAAGGGCCAGAGGAACTCGTTCCACGGGCCGATGAAGGTGATCAGCACGACCGTCGCGATCGCCGGGCGCACCAGCGGGATCGCGATGGCCCACAGCACGCGCAGCTCGCTCGCCCCGTCGATCCTCGCCGCCTCGAACATCTCCTCGGGCAGGGCCAGGAAGAACTGCCGGAAGATGAACACCGCGGTGGTGTTGATGAAGAACGGCAGGATCATCCCGGCGTAGGTGTCTCCGAGCCCGTAGGAGCCTGCGACCTGTACGTACAGGGGGATCATGAGCAGCTGGAAGGGGACCATCTGCACGCCGAGCATGACCACGAACAGCACTCCGCGACCGCGCCAGTGCAGCCGGGACAGGGCGTAGCCGGCGCTGAGACCGAAGGTCAGGGTGCCCAGCAGAACCCCGGCGGTGAACACCACCGAGTTCAGCAGCGCACGCAGCAGCGGGAGCCGCTCGTTGATGCTGGCGAAGTTCTCCAGCGTCCAGCCCCCGGTGGGGAACATGCCCGCCGGGGTGGTGGTCGGGTTCTCCTGCAGGGCTCCGACGATCATGAAGTAGAAGGGGAAGATGAACACCAGCGCCGCGAGCGCGAGGATCACGTACAGCGCGATCCGGGTGGGAATGCGGGACCTCATGTCAGCTCTCCTTCGTCAGGCGGGTGGAGGCCAGGGACAGCACGCCGACGCCGATCACGAGCAGCACGCCGATCGCGGAGGCGACGTCCGGGTTCCCCTGCTGGATGCCCTTCTGGTAGATCATCAGCACCGGCGAGGTGGAGGCGCCATCAGGTCCGCCGCCGCTGGTCAGCAGGTACGGCTCGGTGAACAGGTTCGCGCCGGTGATGATCGAGAGGATCAGCACGAGCATCGTGGTGGCGCGCAGGCCCGGCACCGTGATGTGTCGGAAGCGCTGCAGGATCCCGGCCCCGTCGGTCGAGGCGGATTCGTACAGCTCCTTCGGCACGTTCTGGAGCGCGGCGAGGTACAGCAGGATGTAGAACCCCAGCTGCTTCCACGTCACGTACAGGGCGATCGACGGCATCGCGAGGGCGTCGTTGACCAGCCACGAAGGATCCGGGGCGAGCGGTCCGAGGATCGTGTTGACCAGACCGTCCTGCGAGAACAGCAGCATCCACACGCCGATCAGCGAGACGCTCGCCGTCACGTACGGCACGTAGAACGCCACGCGGAAAGCACCGGCCCAGCGGGTGACCGCGTTCAGGGCCGACGCGAACCCCATCGACAGGATGACCGTGAGTGGCACGTTGATCACGAGGAACACCGCGATGTTGCCGAAGGACTGCAGCACGCGGGGATCGGTGAGCGCGATGCGATAGTTCTCCAGCCCGACGAACGGGTGGTCCATGTCCATGCCGGGGGCGGTGAACACGTAGTCGAAGAACGAGATGTACACGGCGTAGGCCAGCGGATACGCCATCACGGCGGCGAGGAACACGATGTACGGCAGGGAGATCCCCAGACCGAGAGGCTGCTTCCCGAGCAGCCGACGCAGCGGGCTCGCCGGGGGTCGTAGGGGCGGGGCGGTATCGGGGGTGGTCATCGTGCTCCCTTCTGGACCAACGCATCGATCTGCTCGGCGGCATCGTGCAGGCCGTCCGTGACCGACTTCTTTTCGAAGATCGCGGAGGCGGAGAACTCGTCGCGGAACCGCTGCCAGATCTCGATGGCGCCGGACAGGTAGGGCACGTCGGCCACTCGATCGGCCTGATCGGCGAAGCTCGTGTAGTCGGGATGCTCGGCGAAGTAGTCCGGGTAGGTGGCGAGCAGGTCGGTGCGCAGAGGCATCTGACCGGAGAGCTCGAGCAGCTTGCCGTCCCACTCCTCGCTGGTGGCGAAGGAGAGGAACTCCCAGGCCGTGAGCCGATTCCGACTCGAGCTGAACATCGCGACGTTCTTGGAATCCGCGAAGGTGATGGTCTCCTCAGGGGCGATGCCGTCCGCACTGGGAACCGGCATGAATCCGTAGTCGAGCTGATCCTTGTAGGTGGCGATCGCCCACGGCCCTGCCAGCTGCATCGCGGTGGTGCCCATCGTCATCGCGTCGTCCGTGGACTCCTCCCGTGGAGCGAGCTCTTCCTCGTACATCGCGCGCCACAGCTCGGCGACCGCCAGGCCGTCGGGGGAGTCGAACGTGGTCGCGTCATCCTCTACGAGGAGCGTGCCGTGGGTCTGGGCGAGGTACATCGGGTAGAAGTCGAACCACGGCTGGTAGAAGTCGCTCGTGGGTGCGGGCCAGACGGCTGATGCCGAGGCACCTGAGCTGACGATCTGCCGTGAGCCCTCGAGGAAAGTCTCGAAGGTGTCCATTCCCGGGGACCCTGGATCGATCCCGGCGGCCGCGAAGATCTCCTTGTTGAACATGACCATCACCGGGTTGGACTTCCAGGGCAGCTGGTAATAACCGCCCTGGCCTCCGTCCTCGGCGTAGTCGCGGGCGCGCTGTCCGGTGCGGCTCTCGATGTGCTCCCGGCCGCCCTCGAACGTGGTCAGATCGACCAGGCCGCCGGCGCGCACCCAATCGGGCAGCGCTGCCGGGGACGCGTTGAAGACGAGATCTGCGGTGGTGCCGGCCACGATCGCGGCGGAGATAGCCTCCTCCGAGCTGGCTCCGGCAGGGACCTCCTGCAGCGTGACCTGCTCATCGGGATGCTCGGCGTTCCAGGCGGCGGTGACCGCCTCGCCCCAGGCGAGCTCCTGCTCGTTGTTGGAGACCCAGATCCGGATGGCGCCACGGGTTGTCGCCGCCTGCTCAGCGTCGACCGCGCTGCGTGAGCAGGCTCCTGCGGCGAGGGTCGGAGGAACTGCGAGTGCTGTGGCGCCGAGAGCGCGCCGGGTGAGAGTCATCGTCGATCTCCTCGGTGGTGGGGGTGGTCGTGGTGGTGGGCGGATCGTCAGGGTCGAGAGGGCGGAGCGATGCTGCCTCGGCGCACGACGACAGTGCCGTCGACGAGGACGGAGCGGCGTGCATCGCCGCCGAGCGCCGCCAGCAACGTGCGGGCCGCGACGGCGCCCCGCACATCGGCCCCGGTGGAGACGCTGGTCAGCCCGGGGGAGAGGTGCGCGGAGAGCTCACTGTCGTCGAAGCCCGTGACGGAGAGGTCCTCGGGGATGCGCAGCCCGGAGCTGCGCGCGTAGGAGAGGCCGGCGATCGCCATCACGTCGTTCGCGTAGACGATCGCCGTCGGCCGGTCGTCGCCGTCGAGCAGTGCAGCGGTCGCATCACGACCGGAGGCGGCCGTGAAGTCGCCCTCGACGATGCGGTCGGGAAGGAGGCCATGGCGGGTCATCGCGGCCGCGAAGGCGTCCCGGCGCGCTACGGCGTGGACGTAGCGCAGAGGCCCGGAGACGTGTGCGATGCGGGAGTGGCCGGCCTCGATGAGCAGCTCCACGAGCTCGCCGACGGCGGCGGCGTCCTCGGTGTAGACCACGGGAGTGCCGACGGGATCATTCTCGTGCGGCGGCTCCGCGCTGAGCATCACGGCGGTCAGTCCCAGCTCGCGGACGAGATTGGGGCGGCGGTCGCCCTGCTCCACATCGAGCAGGATCACTCCATCGACGCGTCCCGCGGCAAAGCGCTCGTAGGCCGCCGTCTCAGCGTCCTCATCAGCAACGACGTTGAGCATCAGACCCATCCCGGCCTCGGCGAGGACGGCCTCGCAGCCGGCGATGAAGCGTGGGAAGAAGGTGTCGGTGGCGATGATCTCCGGTCGCCGTGCAATGACGAGACCGATCGTGCTGGTGCGAGAGGTCGCAAGCGCCTGGGCGCTCGAACTCGCGGTCCACCGCAGCGTCTCCGCCGCTGCGAAGATACGGCGACGAGTCTCCTCCGCCACCGGGCGCTTGCCCGAGTAGGCGAGGGAGACGGTGCCCTTGGAAACACCGGCGGCGTGCGCGACGTCCCCGATGGTGGGTCGTGCACCGTGCATGGTCTTCCTCCTCCGGGCGGGGTGAGCGTGGTCGGATCAAGCCCGGCCGCGTCGAGCGCAGACTCCGCGGATGCGCGTTCTCCCGACGGCCGTTAGCAATGTGCAAACCGGTTTCGTGCGAGATAGTCAAACCGGTTCGCTGGTGTCTGTCAAGCCCCGTCGGCCAGGTGGTCCACGGCTTCGGGCCGACTCGGACGAACTGGGTTCAGAAGTCGTACTCGTCGACGGCATCGACCGGCTCGTTGGAGACTTCGGCAGGCTTACCGGACTGGTCGGTGTCGGTCTCCTTGGCCTTGGCCTTCTTGCCGCGTTTGGCCGGTGCGGGTCGCTCGTCCTCATCCTCGGGCTCGGGTCCGTCCTCCGGCTCCGGGCCGTCGTCGGGCTCATCGGCCTCGTCGGGGGTCTCGCCGAGGTCGCGACGAATCAACGCGATCACCGCATCCAGCCGCTCAGCCTGCTCCTCGATCTCTTCCCGCTGGACGACCAGGCGCTCCAGCCGCATCCGGGCGGCCTCGTCCTTTCCCTCGGCGGCGGTGGTGCCGGCGACGACGCGGGTGTTGCACGGGTAGGGCACGCGGACGCTCTCGGCGCTGTAGGACAGGTCCTCGCCGTCCCCGGCGGCTTGGTCCAGGGCCTCCAGTCGCAGGCGGGTGCATTCGGCGCAGGTGACGTCGACGTCGTAGCCGTTCTCATGGGCGAGGGCGTGGGGGCCGTGCAGCTTGCGGACGGACTCGATCAGGGAAGCCATGGGTTCCTTCTCCTCGTGCGGGTAGGGGGTTCGGCGGGGCAGTGGGCGAACCGGGCCCGCGGCAGGACGACACCGCCGCGGTGGTGGCGGGTCAGGGCAGGATGGTGATGGCGATCGCGACGGCGACGTACAGGGTCAACGCGCCGCACAGGACCCATTCGCGGGCGCTTCCGGCGTTGCCGAGGATCGGCACGGCGATGTCCCCGTCGGCGTGCCACAGCGCCGACTCGACCCGCTTGGAGGGCTTCAGCACGAGCGGCCAGGTGGGGAACGGGATGCCGTCGGTGGTGACGAGGTCGCCGAGCAGATGCACCAGCGCCCCCAGGCCGATCGCCACCGGCAGCCAGATCGACGTCTCCGGGGCGGCAACAGCGGTCAGCAGTCCGCAGCCGGTCCCGACGAGCCAGGGCGTCAGGCCGCCGCGGACGAGTTTCATCGCGCGCACGGCGATGGCGCACAGCACGGTCACCACGATCACCGCCCCGACCTGGACCTGACCGACCACGGGCGCATGCCAGCTCCAGTTCACACCGGTGGCCACGGCGCCGAGCAGGGTGAAGGCGACCACGGCCAGCAGAGTGTGGGTGGCGCCGCGGTGACCGGCGGCCGAGGAGACCGCGGACGTGGCCAGCTTCGAGACGGCGCCGGCGGAGCGGGCGATGGTCGCGGATGGGTGGTCGATGTCCGGCAACAGCGCCGCACCGGCCGCGACCACGGTCCCGGCCAGCACCTCCGGCCCGGTCAGGTCCAGCACCCCGGCGCCGAGGGCACGGTCGCCGATGCTGGCGGAGCCGGTCAGAGCCAGCCATGCCGCCGCCCCACTGATCGCGTGATGCCCGCCCATCATGTTGATCACCCTCCAGACGCCCGGGATCTCCGGCCTCGCCGTGGCAAGTGGGCGGAGACCCGCGCTGGTGGGACGAGTCAGCTGGGGGAAGGGCCGGCGTGGAGCTTGCCGGCGTGCAGCAGTGCCAGGCGTTTGTCGAGTAGCCGTTCGAGTTCGGCGTCGGTGCGGTGGTCGCGGACGTGCTCCCAGTGGGATTTGCGTGGCGGGGTCTTCGAGGCCACGGGCAGGCTGATCAGCTCGGCGGATTCGTCGGGTTCGACGGTGCATTCGGCGCCGGCGCGGCACCGGCGGCATGGCCACAGCTGCGGGATCGGTGCCTGTGCGTGCAGTCGTGCGGTGGTGGTCAGTTCGCACTGGCCGCACAGGTACTCGACGATCCGGGGTGCCAGTGGCACCACCCGGTCGGGGTTCTCGCTGGTCACCGCCCGGTGCGGCATCGTCCCGGTCAGCGTCGCGGCCGGCATCAGGACATCGCCAGATCGTCGTGCTCGAGCACCTCGATGATGCCCAGCCCCTGCAGTGAATCCAGCATGGCGACGTCGTCGATGGGGTCGACCCAGGCGACGTTGCCGATGGGCTGGTCCCGGTCGGTGTACGGGGCGAACAGCGACGTGACCAGCACCAGCGGCACCCGATGCTGCCAGCGCACCCCGGGGTGGGCGGTCTCCCGCTCGGCCAGCAGCGTCGTCCAGGTGTCCTCGTCTGTGGTCTCGTCGAGATCACCGGCGGCGACGGCGGCGGCCACGATCGATTCCTGCACGGCGGTGGCGATGATGATCGCGTGCTCCAACCGCATCAGGAACAACAGCTCCGGGTCCTGTTCGTCCAGGTACTGGGGTCCGATGACGGCGGCCAGCAGCTCGTCGTTGCGGTCGGCGGCCACCTCGCGGTCGCCGATGCGGATGGAGAAGGCTCCCTCGCCCGGCTCTGTCTGGTCCGTGTTGGGGATGCTCATGACGCTTCCTTGTCCGGTGGGTGGTAGGGCACTGCGACAAGTGGGCGGGGAAACCCGGATCGGACCAGACAGGCGGGGAGCAGTCGCCGAGAACCGCTCCCCGCCTGGCAGGAGTGCCCTACACCCTGCACCCCGGGAAAGTGGGCGGGGCCGGTCGACCGTGAAGGTCAGGTGGTGTTCTTCGCGGCCCGTGCCGCCGCCGCGGCACCGCGCAGCTCGGTCCCGTCTTCGGCGTAGACCCGGTCCGAGTCGGCCTTCGGAGTCCGGCGGCCGTTCCATGGGTCGTCGTCTGAGAGCTGTCCGGGCCCGTGGTCGAGGTCGTCCATGCCGGTGTGTTCGGCGATCTCGGCCCGGGTGGGCTCTGGCCGGGTGGTGCGCCGCAGGTCGGTGTTCTGCTCGAGGTGGGTCGTGAACTCGGCGGGGGTGGCGAAGTAGCCCTTGAACACCTGGGAGGGCTGACCCTCGGTCTCGGACACGCCGACGCCCTTGGACACCCCTGCGGTGGTGGCGACGTTGTCGGGCACCTCGGCGACGGCATCGGGGGCGGCGAAGGCGTTGGACCGCTGGTTGTCCGAGGCGTTCGGTCCCATCAGGAACCGGTTGCCGCAGGCGGCCTTCAGCGCGGTCGAGACCCCCGTTTTGGTGTTGCCCAGCTGAGTGGCCACGAACATGTGCACGCCGACGAACCGCATCTGAAGGGCGATCTTCTGGATGAACGTGGCGATCATGTCCTTGTAGCCGTTGGTGGTCTCGGCCTCGATCCGCATCGGATGGTCCTTCGGCAGCGCCTTGGGGACCCGCTCTTCGGTCATCAGCCCGGTGTACTCGTCGGCGATCAGCACCAGCGGCCGGAAGGACGGGTCGTCGGTGATCGACAGCCAGTTGTTGATCCCGCGCTTCTTGAGCACGGCGGCACGGCGCTTGCCCTCGGCGTAGACCATCGAGCAGGTCGCGACCATCGCCTCGTAGGACTCACACCCCCAACCGCCGTCGCGCACGTAGGGCTTGATCCACTCGAAGTCCACGCTCTTGTCGGGGGTATCGACGATGGCGAGCTCGGCACCAGCCTGAAGCATCCAGTAGGCGAACGCGTTGATGTTCACGCCCTTGCCGGACATCGGCAGGCCCTGCAGCAGTGTGTGCGAGGCGCTGGCCAGATCCAGGCGGTACTCCGGCCCGGTCTCCTCGCCGGGGCGGCCCAGGGCCAGGCCGATCGGGGCCCGGGCCCATGCCGTCTCGCCAGGGGAGGTGAAGGTGGGGATCTGGCGGTCGAACGGGTACGGGATCGTCGCGGCGAACGTGGGCGGCTCGGCGGGGATGATCTCGGCACGCAGGGACTTGGGGTCGATGTCGACGTACCAGCCGGGGGCGCCGACGACGTCCTCGGCGATCTCGGTGAGTTTCTCGTCGTGCTTGGAGGGGACGTAGCGGGTCGGGAGGTCGAGGACGAACCCACCGTCCGTGCGGGCCGCCGCCTGGACGAGCCACGGCTTGACCGACAAGACGTTGGCCACGGCCCCGCGGCAGCGGACCACGTCCGGGTCGAGCTGTTCGAGCACGGCGTTGTTCAGGTGCGGCTCGAAGCGGGTCATGGTGTAGCCGGGGTGCTGGTTCTCCAGCCTCGTCGCCTCCCTCTCGCCGTCGGAGGGCTTCGCGCCGGTGCGCAAGCTGGCGATCAGCCTCGTGGTGCCCTTCTCGGCGGCGACCTCGGTCACGGCCCGGGTGCGTTCGAGGGTGACCTGCTGGCTGTCGGGGTCGAATCCGACCACGCGGAACCCGGCGCCGGCGGCCTCGGAGATCTTCGATTCGACGGCGGTGACGTGGGCGTCGTTGTGCGGGTCGAACCCGGGGACCTTGTGGCGGGTGCGCTGGACCTGGGCGGGGGTGGCGTTCACGCGTTCTCCTTCGCGGTCTGGTCGGGCTCGAAGCTGGCGATCACCTCGTCCAGGACCGGGGCGTAGGTCAGCCACAGCCCTTGGGCGATCTCGCTCACCTGCGGGATGATCTCGGCGACCAGGCGGGTCCCGTCGGCGCCGGGACGGTCGGCCTGGCGGTGCAGATGGGCCAGGAGCGCGGAGACCTCGTCCTGGGAGGTGAAGCGGGTGCGGGCGACGGCCAGCAGGGAGCGCACCGCCCGGGCCGGGTCCGTGGTGCCCAGCGCTTCCAGCTCGCCGTCGGTGACCATCTGGCACAGCGCCACGGTGTCGACCGCCGACAGCGCCATGGAGGCCTTGTCGAAGCTCTCGACAAGTGCCAGGGCGGCGATGGAGGCCCAGTCCGAACCCTCCTGGCTCTCGGGGACGAACACGCCGGTGAGGTCGATGGCGTCGAGGTCGGCGTCATCGGCTCCGGCCCACCAGACGGCGATGCGGTCCTGGGTGGCTTCGTCGTCGGCGTCGAGGTCGTACAGCGCCAGCACGTCCAGCCATCCGCCGGTGTCGATGTCGTACAGCCCCGAGCCCCACATCTCGAACGCGATCCGCAGCGCCCAGGCATCGTCGGATTCGACCGTGGTGGCCTCCTCGCCGGTGTCGACCTCGAGGCGTTCGCGCAGCGGCTCGGGAAGCCACATGAACGGGTACCGCAGCGCGTCCGGCCGCACCCCGGCCGCGCCGCGCAGCGGTGCGCCGTCGAGGTAGCGCGGCAGCGGGAACGCCACCGCGGGGGAGGTGATGATCCGCTCGTCGGGCATGCCCAGCACGTCGCGGGCGAGGCCGATCCGCAGCACCTGCGGCACGGTCCGCTCAGGCAGGGTGGGGCTCTCTCCGGGCTGGAGCAGATAGCGGGCTCGTCGGGTGTGCATCAGGGGTCCTTCCGGATCGAGTGCTCGTACACCCACCCATATGCGAAGGATCCCTCAGCGCCGGTGCGTCCGGGGCTCGTCGGCCGATATCCAACATCGCACGACAGCCCGTTTGTGCAGGTCGGACTGGGTTTTTGGAGTCGAGCGCCAACAGAGCGCGCACAGTGCGCACCCCATGAACCTGCAGGTCACGAGGCAAAATCCAACATATCCAACATATATAACTATATCTCTTATGGAGATTGAGATGTGTGTGTGTAAGGGGGTATCTCCCAGATCCCCTATATGTATAGGGTTCCGCGGGGACATGTTGGATATGTTGGATTTCGTGCTCCGACCTGCAGGTTTACCGGCTCTTCCCGGTTCGTGGTGATGGGGAGCGTCGCGTCGTTGGCGTAGAACGGCTCGTGGTCCTGCTGTGATGGGTGTTGTCAAGACATCCACATTCCAGAGGACCACGAGCCTGTGCACGAGAATACTGGTTCGCAGCGGGATGCTGCGAGCACGATCTTCAACCTGCCCAACTACCGCGTCATCGATGCCGTCGACCTGCCCGATGGCAGCCGGCGGGTGGTGATCGCCTCGACCGTCCCGCCGGGCTGTCCGTCCTGCGGGGCGCTCGCGACGCAGGTCCACTCCCGCCGGATGCAGCAAGTCAGGGACGTTCCCGTCGCCGGGGCGACGGTGGTGGTGTGGGCCAAGCGGCGCTGGTTCTGTCTCGAGCCGGCCTGCGCCCGGGGCACGTTCGCTGAGGCCACCGAGCAGATCCCCCGATACGCCCGCTCGACCACCAGGCTGCGCGATCAAGTCGTCTCGGCCGTGATCACCTCCGGCCGGGCAGCTTCCGAGGTCGCCCGGGCCCACGGCGTCTCGTGGTGGCTGGTCCAGGCCGCCCTCAGCGCCGCTGCCGTGGTCCTGACCGACGTCGAGAAGACGTGCGTGACCCGGCTGGGCATCGATGAGCACCGCTACCGGTCAGTGCGCTGGTTCCGCACCGATCAGGGCTCCTGGAGGCGGTTCGAGCCGTGGATGACGACACTGGTCGACCTGGCCACCGGGCAGGTCCTGGGCATCGTCGACGGCCGCGACAGCGCCACCGTCGGGGACTGGCTCGCCCAGCGCTCCGAGGCCTGGCGGGAGCGGATCGAGATCGTCGCGATCGACCCCTCGGCCGCGTTCCGCAAAGCACTACGGACCTACCTGCCCCGCGCCGCGGTCTCGGTCGACAAGTTCCACCTCGTAAAGCTCGGCAACGACATGGTCACCACCATCAGGCAGCGCCTGGCCCGCACCCACCGCGGTCGCCGGGGCCGCAAGGACGACCCGGCCTGGGCCCACCGGATGCTGCTGCTACGCGGCGGCGACACCCTCACCCCGCGAGCCTGGGAGCGGCTCGAGGACGTGTTCCGCACCGATGACCCCACCGACGAGCTCTCCGCCGCCTGGGGCATCAAGGAGCAACTCCGCCGCCTGCTGGCCACCGACACCCTCGCCCAGGCCTGGGACGAACGGATGCGGATGGGCTACTTCGCCCAGATCGCGAACATGCCCGAGGCGACAAAGCTCTACGACACCGTCGTGGCCTGGTGGGACGCGATCGAGGTCCTCATCGTCACCGGCGCGACCACCGCCCGCGTCGAGGCCGCGAACACCGGCATCAAGAACATCAAACGCACCGGCCGCGGATTCCGCAACGCGGAGAACTACCGGATGCGTATCCTGCTGACCAGCGCCGCGAGAACCGTAGCGTGAACACCCTCCACAGCAGGGTCATTCACCACGAACCGCGAAGAGCCATTTATCCTGACCAGCCGATCCCAGATCAGCCAGAGCCAGACTCACAGATCGCTTCGGTGGGGCCGTTGCTGGTGCCGAGGCGGTCGAAGAATGCCAGGACATCGGCGGCGCGGTGGTTCAGGGTCCGGCCCAGCTTGCCCAGTTCGGACAGCAGGTCCGGGACTCCGCTGGTCAGGGAGGTGATCACGCTGCTCATCAGGGCCTCGCCAGCAGCGCGGTCTCGGTGGCGGTAGGCGGCGACCATGGTCTGGTAGACCTCCCAGGTCGCCTCGACCGCGGCGTGCTTCTCGTGGGCGAACAAGGCACCCAACCGCTCGCACTGGTGCTCGGTCAGCAGGTTGATCCCGGTGTGGAGGGTGCGGCGGGTCTTGTAGAGCGGGTCGTCCTCACGTCCTTGGCGCTTGTGGAGTTCCTGCTGGATACGGCGCCGGCAGTCATCCAGACCGTCCCCGGCGAGGCGGACGACGTGGAAGGGGTCCATCACGGCGACCGCGCCCGGCAGTGCCTCGCTGGCGGCGGTCTTGAACCCGGCAAACCCGTCCATCGCTACCACCTCGATGCCGGTCTTCCACTGTTCGGGGCGGGCCTCGAGCCAGGCCTTGAATACAGCCTTGGAGCGGCCCTCGACCATGTCCAGCAGCCTCGCCGGACCGGTCCTGTCCCGGGCCGGAGTGAGGTCGATGATCACGGTGATGTACTTGTCGCCGCGGCGGGTGTGGCGCCAGACGTGCTCGTCGACGCCGATGACCTTCACCCCGTCGAAGCGGGAGGGGTCATCGATCAGCAGGCGCTTGCCCTCGGCGAGGACGGCGTCGTTGGCGGTGTGCCAGGCGACTCCCGGTCCGGCAGCGACCCGTGCGATCGAGAGGTGGTCGATGACCAGTGCTTTCAGCGCCCAGCGGATCCCACCGCGGGAGAGTTTCGACCGCTCGGGCGCTGCGGTGGTGGTGTCCTCGCGCCACCGGTGCCCGCAGTGATCGCACCGGTAACGCCGGATCCTCACCAGTAGCGTCGTGGGCCGGTGCCCGAACGGCTCATGCGCGAGGCGACGAGAGATCGTGCCCCGCGACGCCGCTCGGGCCCCGCAGGCGCGGCACCACGGATCCGCCGAGGTGAGGCGGCACTCGATCACCGCGCGATCAGGGCTCAGCCGCTGCCCACCGCCGTCAGGCCGAGTTCGTCGAGACGGCAGAACGTCGTCAGATTGGGGCTGTCGAAGGTAGCGTGGGGCACGTCGAGGTCTTCCTGATGGGTAGCTTGAGAACTTCCATCATCGGGAGACCTCGACGTCTATCCCGGCACCGACGCGCCCACCCCGAACTCCAGACCTACCCCTCAGGTGCGAAGAGCCGGATTGGAACCTGGTTTACAGCGGAGTGGACTTTAGCCTCGGGCTTTCATCGTTGAGGTGTCCGAGGGGTGGTCGTGGACATAGAAAGGTGCTCCTGACCTGGAAGAATAGGGCTTGCTTAGGGTCCAATTCTCCGAGGTCGAAGGAGCACCTTCAGGGTGAACACTACCGGGTTGTATCCACGGATGCATGTCGATGTCGCGCCGAGTGCGGCGGTGGGGCAGGCGGGCGGGGTGCTGCTGACCGAGACGGTCCGCTCCACTGGCCTGGACCAGGCTTTGTCGGCGGCGCTGGCGCCGTGGCGGAGACCGCTGGCGCAACATGACCCGGGCAAGATCCTGCTGGACCTCGCACTGACGTTGGCGCTGGGCGGGGACTGCCTGACCGACGTCGCCACGGTCCGAGCCGAACCGGAGGTCTACGGGCTGGTGGCCTCGGATCCCACGATCTCGCGCCTGCTCACGCTCCTGGCCCGCGACGTCGATGCCGCCGAACGCGCGATCAACACCGCCCGCCGCCAAGCCCGCGAGACAGCGTGGGCCCTCGCGGGCCAGCATGCCCCGAATCATGCCGTCACCGCGAAGAACCCGCTGGTCATCGACCTGGATGCCACGCTCGTGACGTCTCACAGCGAGAAGGAGGACGCCCGGGCGACGTTCAAGAAGGGCTTCGGGTTCCACCCCCTGTTGGCGTTCGCTGACCACGGTGAAGGCGGGGCCGGGGAGATGCTCGCCTGCCTGCTCCGCCCCGGGAACGCCGGCTCCAACACGGCCGCGGACCACAAGACTGTCATCCGCGAGGCACTGTCCCAGGCGGGGCTCGGGGGCCGGCCCGGGAAGAAAGTGCTGATCCGGATCGACGGCGCCGGCTCCACCAAGAAGACCCTGGAAGAGCTGGCCAGACGCCGGGTCTCGTACTCGGTCGAATACACCCTGCCCGGCAACACTCCCGAGCTCTACCGGATCATCCCCGAGCACATCTGGGAACCGGCCTACGACCCGGACGGCACCCCACGAGAAGGCGCCGATGTCGCCGAGCTGACCGGCCTGATGGATCTCGCCCAGTGGCCGAAGGGGATGCGAGTAATCGTCCGCCGCGAACGACCCCACCCCGGAGCACAGCTCCGATTCGAGGACGTCGACGGCTACCGCCTGACCGCGTTCGCGACCAACACCGCTCGTGGCCCGTTGGCCGACCTCGAGGTCCGCCACCGACGCCGCGCACGGTGTGAGGACCGGATCCGGGCCGCGAAGGACTCCGGCCTGCGCAACCTACCCCTCAAGAGCTTCGCCCAGAACCGGATCTGGTGCCAGATCGTTGCTCTGGCCAGCGAGATCACCGCCTGGATGGGACTGCTCTCCCTCCCCGACTCACCAGCGAGACGGTGGGAGCCCAAACGCCAGCGGCTACGCCTGTTCCAGACCGCCGCGACCATCGCCCGCCACGCCCGGACCCGCATTCTCCACCTCACGGACCGATCCCGATGGGCGCCGATCGTCCAGGCTGCTCACGCGCGACTCTGCGCCCTTCCCGCCCCCGCCGGATAGTCCAGCGGATCTACCGTTGCCCGCCCACGACCCCCGAAAGACCCTGTGCCCTGGAGAGCCCGACCACCGCGACCGACACGCGGCGCACCGTCACACCCCCATGCCAGAATCAACCCTCGACCACCGGCAACGACGCCGGCCACACCCGCTCACCGACTCGATGAAATATCGAGGTTAGATGTAGTTGGTCATGACGTTGTCGACGTCGGTGTGGAGGCGTGAGGCCGGGGGCTGGTCGCCGCAGGCGGTGTGCGGCCGATCGTAGTCATAGTGATGGACCCAGACCCCGATGGCTTCGCGCCGTTCAGCCTCGGAGTCGTAGGCGCGGGCGTAGAGGCATTCATCTGTCAGCAGCCGCTGGTAGCGCTCGATCTTCCCGTTGTGCCTGGGGGTGTAGATCCTGGTGCGCTGGTGGCGACGGATGAACGCGCAGGTCGACCGGTGGAATGCTTTCGAGGTGTAGTTCGCGCCGTTGTCGGTGATCAGCCGCGTGATCCTGGTGATGCCGTGGGTAGCGAAGAACACGCGCGCGCGATGGAAGAAGGCGATGGTCGTCGCGGCTGTCTCGTCCTCGAGGGCCTCGGTGTAGGCCAGGCGGGAGAATCCGTCGATGATCGAGTGGAGGTAGGTGTAGCCGACCTTCTGCTTGTGGGCGCGCTTGCCGGCGAGGGCCTGTTCGCTGCCGCGGCCGTGGGCCCACCAGCCGCCGCCGTCGGGGATCTTCCCGACCTTCTTCACGTCCATGTGGACCATGTGGCCGGGATAGCGGGCAAGGATCTTCCCAGGTGAACGAAGGTTCTCGCCGTCCGGGGTGATGTCGCGGATCCGGTTCAGTCCGAGCCGGTCCAGCCAGCGCGTCACGGTCCTCACGCAGCACCGGACGCCGTGCCCGTCGTCGAGCTCACGAGCAATCCTTCGAGCGGACCACTTCTTCTCTCGTCGCCAGTGCTCGATCTGCTCCACCACCCGCATGGGCAGCCGCGATGGCCGGTTCGCTGGTGCACTGGAGCGGTCTTCCAGATCGGCCAGGCCGTGCGAGCGGTAGCGGGAGACCCACTTCGACAGCGTGGCCCGAGCGATATGAAACTCCGCGGCGACGTGCGCGATCGGACGGCCGACCTCGAGGACCTGACCTCGGGATTTCATGGGGGCGTGGTCCCGACCGGCGGACGGCATGGAGAAAGGTGCTCCTGACCTGGAATGATACGGGGTGTTGAAGCTCGTATCGATCCACCGGAAGGAGCACCTTTCAGGTGTCCCAGCCTACCTTGTTCTTCTACCCCCGTCCGCGCGTGGACATCGCTGAGGTCCCGGCGGTCTCGCAGGCGGGTGCGGTGCTGCTGACCGACACGCTCCATGCCACTGGCCTGGCCGCTTCGCTGCGCGAAGCGCTGGGTCCCTGGACGAAACCGCTGGCCGAGCATCACGCCGCGAAAGTCCTGCTGGACCTCGCGATGACTCTCGCGATCGGCGGGGAAGTCGCCCGCGACACTGACCTGCTGCGGTGCGAGCCGGGACTGTTCGGGTCCGTCGCCTCTGCGCCGACGATCTCCCGCACACTCACTACCTTGGCCCAGGACGCCCCGGCGGTGGTCGAGGCGATCTCGAGGGCTCGCCGTGCCGCGCGCGAACGAGCCTGGACCATGGCCGGTGACCACGCCCCTGGCCACGGGGTCAGCGCGAAGAACCCGCTGGTCATCGACCTTGATGCCACACTGATCAACGTTCACAGTGAGAAGGAGCAGGCCTCACCGACGTTCAAACGCGGGTTCGGCTATCACCCTCTATGCGCGTTCCTCGATCACGGACAGGCCGGCACCGGGGAACCCCTCGCCATCGCCCTGCGCCCGGGCAACGCGGGATCGAACACCGCCGCCGATCACATCGCCGTCACGCGCGAGGCTCTCGCCCAGCTCCCGCCAGCCCTGCTGGGCCGGGGCGGGCGGGGGTCGAAGAAGATCCTGATCCGCACCGACGGAGCCGGCGGCACCAAGGACTACATCCAGTGGCTGACCACGCGGCGTCTGGCCTACTCGGTCGGGTTCACCCTCCCCGCACATACTCCTGACCTGCTGAAACGAGTTGACGAAGCAGACGCGTGGACGCCGGCCTATGACAGCGACGATGACGGGATTCGAGACGGGGCCTGGGTCGCAGACCTCACCGGGCTGCTGGACCTCGCAGGCTGGCCCGACGGGATGCGCGTCATCGTGCGGAAAGAACGACCGCACCCCGGGGCACAGCTGCGAATCACTGACCACGACGGGATGCGGATCACCGCGTTCGCGACCAACACCAGCCGCGGACAGCTCCCCGTTCTCGAGCTGCGTCACCGTCGCCGCGCGCGCTGCGAGGACCGGATTCGCAACGCGAAGGACATGGGCCTTGAGAAGTTCCCGCTGCAGGGATTCGCGCAGAACCAGATCTGGTGCCAGATCGTCCAGCTCGCCTCTGAGCTTGTCGCCTGGATGCAGACCATCGCCTTCACCAGCGGCGACGCAAGGAGATGGGAGCCCAAACGACTCCGCGCGCGGTTGTTCGAGATCCCCGCGACGCTCGTGCGGCGCTGCCGACACAAGGTCCTCCACCTCGCCCGGCACGCCCCGGAAGCCTCCACCGTCCTGACCGGCGTCAACCGGCTCCGCACCGCCGTCGCCCAGACCTGACCAGACGACTCAGCCGTCCCTACGATCTCCAGCTGCACGACCTCGGGCGTGGAACCCGACCGCCCGCAACGGACACTGCGACAGATCGTCACACCCAGATGCCAGAATCAGCAGCTGAACACCGGCAACGACGCCGGCCCACCCCACTCACGGGCGTCATGAAATTTCGAGGCTGAGTGACTGCGCGCTGTCTTCCGACAGCAGTCAGCGGGGCATTACGGTGGGTCATGGAACGGGTCTCCTCCCGGGCGACGGATGTCTAGACACCACCCATCGTGCAGGTCAGGGGCCCGTTCCTTCATCCCCTACGCGGTGACTACAACGTCATGACCCGCAACAGTTAGAGGGCGCGGAGGCGCGGTCGCTGCCCGACGGCACGGTGTTCGAGAAGTTTGTCCGTTTCGCTCCCGCGGGAAGTTCTCGGTGAATGTCGAAGAAGCGAGCGCAAATGTGTCCGGGGATCGACGTCGAGATGACCGGGAAATGACCGCTGATTCGCCGCTATCGCGATCACCTGCGCATTTGTGATCTACCTGGCTTCGAGCATAACGTTCCGATCACGGGCAAAGCGCTCGGGCGGCACGTTGCCGACGAACACGATGGGAAGAGCTCATGACTGAACAGAACGACTTCGGACAGTTCGGCGACCAGGGCGAGGAGCAGCAGCAGGGCCAGCAGGGTGGCGGCGACTTCGGCGGTGGCGACCAGGGCCAGGGCGAGGGGCAGCAGCAGGGCCAGCAGGGTGGCGGCGACTTCGGTGGCGGCGACCAGCAGGGCCAGGGCGGCGAGTCCGGCGGAGGCGAAGGTGGCTTTGGCGGTGGCGACCAGGGTCAGGGTGGCGGCGACTTCGGTGGCGGCGACCAGCAGGGCCAGGACGGCGAGTCCGGCGGAGGCGAAGGTGGCTTTGGCGGTGCCGATTCCGGTCAGGGTGGCGGTGACCAGGGCCAGGGTGGCCCCGGTAGTGGCCAGGGCGAAGGTGGCCCCGGCGAGGGCGGCCAGGGCCAGGGTGGCTTCGGCGGCGGTGAGTCCGACGGTGAAGGCGGTTTCTGAGTTCTGAGTACCGGACGCGACGGGGGTGGCTTCAATGGCCGCCCCCGTCGTGCGTCAGATGCTGCGTTCGTGGGCCCTCACCTCCGCACATCCGGCAGAGGATCCCCCGCCGAGGGTTCTCCTCGTTGGTGGCAATCACCCCGGTGACATACCTCGCCTATGTTCCGGGCATCTCTGGCACCGGGGCGGGGCAGTTCATGCAGGAGCGGCATCGCATCGCGCGGGACGGGGTGGGGTCGATCGTCGGTTGGGACGGTGCCGCGGCTGAGGCCGGCGGCGACGGGTGGCATGCCTGGAAGGAAGACCCCGTCGCGGCGGGGACCGAGACCGTCTTGAACATCGGCACTTTCTTCATCCCCGTCGGCGGGGCTGTCGCCGGTGGAGGCAAAGTGTTGTCGACTGCGGGTCGTGCGGGCCGAGTGGGGAAGGCCGCTCGAGGCGGCAAGCACGTGAACGGGAACGCCGCCGACTTCGTGATGCCCGCTGGCGCGAACATCACCAAGGGATCCACCGGCGTGTTCTCCAAGGGGTTGGAGACCTCGCGCGGACGCACAGACATCCTCGAGGACGTCGAGCTGGACTCCTCGACCGCCCCTGCCAGGACCGGCGACGGGGCGGCACCTGACCATGACATGGACTCTGGGTCTCCCAGCGGTAGCACCGATGGCTCTCGGGCGGCGGAGCCGCCGCGGGGCAGGAGTGAGACCGAGCCCGAAGGCACGGGCGACAGCAGAGACTCGCCAACGCCTGGCCGCAGGGCTGATAGCCACGCTGCCGAGAGCAGAGACGATGCCTCTTTCGGGGGGACAGAGCCGACTCAGGGTGACGGGGAGGGCCGCAGAGCGAATGCCGACGAGAGCAGGAGTGACGGTCCGGAGAGCAGCGCACAACGCACCGATGCCGGGTCCCCGCAACCGGAGGCTGACCCGGCGGCCCCGCCCGTGACGAGTGGTAACGGAAGCGGGGCTCGGCCCTCGGCAGGCACGCACACCAGCGCCTCGCACCCGGGTTCATACGATCCGGATGCTCCGGTGCGCGAGACGATCCCGGCCAAAGGGTCCGGGCACCGTTACAACCCGGCAGATGTCCAGCAGGCTCTTGACGAGGCACCGCAGAACAAGTGGGGTGATCCCGTCGATCACCGAAACGGCAGGCCACTGCTGCTCGAGAACGTCAACGGCGACCGCGGATGGGTGATGCGGCGGGATCCGGACAGCGGCGTCTGGGTCGCCGAGAACCGGGGCCTGACCTGACTTGCACAGGTAGGAGCCGATTCTGGAGATTCTCTCGTGTTCGTGCTGGTGAGCGCTTCGCGCAGTGTGGAAGTGACACACTAACCGGATGGTGTTTCTGCGGAAGGTGACCACGGCGTCTGGTGCGACGGCCGTGCAGATCGCCGAGCGGAAGAACCGTCGGGACGTGGTCCTCGAGCATCTTGGCTCCGCACGCACCGAAGCGGAGCTCGCCGCGTTGATGAGCGCCGGCAGGGACAAGATCCACGCCGGCCAACGGGCTCTTGACCTCGACCTTTCCCAGGATCCACAGGCGGCCGTCGTGCAGTCGAAACATTCTCGCCTGCTGGTGGAGACGCTCCGCTCGGCCTGGTCCACGCTCGGCTTCGATGTCGTCGAGGATGAGGCGTTCTTCCAGCTCGTCGCCGCGAGGCTGATCGAACCGACCTCGATGAGCGATTCCCGCCGCGTCCTGGCCGATGTCGGCGTCCAGCCGGTCCACCGCAACACCTTCCACGCCGCTCTCCAGCGCTGCGGCGAGCGTGAGTACCGCGACCGCATTGCCGCGAAGTGCTTCAAACACGCCTCGACCAGCGGCGACATCTCCCTGGTGCTCTACGACGTCACCACGCTCTACTTCGAAGCCCCGAAGGAAGATGAACTGAGGAAAGTCGGCTTCAGCAAGGAGCGCAGGGTCGATCCCCAGATCGTGGTCGGCCTGCTGGTGGACCGGAACGGGTTCCCGCTGGAGATCGGCTGCTTCGAGGGCAACAAGGCGGTGAATCGGCCCAGGTTTGATGCCGCTGCTGTTTGAGTCCGAGAGGATGGACAGCATGCCGAAGAAGATCGATCCCCAGCTGCGCGCGAGGTGCGTGCGGCTCGTGCGCGAGCACGCCCAGGAGTACCCCACCCTGACCGCGGCGACGGCCGCGGTCGCCCGCCAAGAGGGCGTCTCGCGGGAGTCCGTGCGGCGCTGGCTGGCCCAGGCCGAGGTCGACGACGGGTCCCGTCCCGGCACCACGACCGAAGAATCCGCCGAGGTCAAACGACTGAAGGCCGAGGTCAAGCGATTGCGGGAGGACAACGAGATCCTCCGCCGGGCCTCAATTTTCTTCGCGGGGGAGCTCGACCCCCGCAACCGCTGATCCTCGCCTTCATCGACGAGATGCGCGCCGAGGGCTATGCAGTCGAGTCGATCCTCCGCGTCCTGCGCCAGCAGGGCCTGGAGATCGCTGCACGCACCTACCGGGCCTGGAAACGGCCGGCCCGCATCGCTGCTCGCACCGTCACAGACGCTCTGGTCGAGGACAAGGTCCGCGAGCTTGCATGGAAGTTCAACCCGGTCACCGGGCAGGTGCAGATGACGCCGGAGGGCTTGTACGGGCGACGGAAGTGGGTTGCCTTGCTCCGCCGCCAAGAAGGCCTCGCCGGCACCTCCCGCGGCGCGGTCGACCGGGCCATGCGGACCCTTGGCCTCGAGGGCGTGCGGCGGGTGAAGAAGCTGCGCACCACCATCCCTAATCCGGATGGGAAACGTGCCGGTGACCTGCTGAGTCGTGACTTCACGGCTCCGGCTCCGGACCGGGTCTGGGTCACCGATTTCACGTATGTCCGGACGTGGGCGGGGTTCGTCTATGTCGCGTTCGTCGTGGACGTGTTCGCCCAGCGGATCGTGGGCTGGCACGCCAGCTCCAGCATGCGCACCGACCTGGTGATGACTCCGCTGCGGATCGCACTGTGGCAGCGCGACCGCGACGGAAACCCGGTCCCACCAGGATCTTTGGTAGCGCACAGCGATGCCGGGTCCCAGTACACCTCGGTCCGGTACACCGAGCACCTCGACCTCGAGGGCATTGCCCCGTCGATCGGGACCGTCGGCGACGCGTATGACAACGCCCTCATGGAGGGCGTGAACGGCCTGTACAAGACCGAGTGCATCCGCACCACGGTCTTCCACGCCGGCCCCTTCCGGACGCTCTCGGACGTCGAGTTCGCGACCGCCGGCTGGGTCGACTGGTACAACAACCGGCGTCTCCACGGCTCCCTCGGGATGCTCACCCCGGTAGAGTTCGAGACGCTCCACTACGAGGCCCTCGACCGAGAGCCCGAACCCGCAAAGTAGCGGCAGAGAACCTGGGCCGATTCACGGAGACCCTCACGATCGTGCCGATCATCAAGCAGTTCCAGGCGCGACACAACCTGGCGGACATGGTCGTCGTCGCGGACGCCGGGATGCTCTCGATGGCGAACCTGAACGCCCTGGCCGAAGCGGAGCTGAAGTTCATCGTCGGCTCACGGCCGAAGAAAGCCCCCGGTGACCTGGCCAATCACTTCCACTGGAACGGGGACGCGTTCAGCGATGGGCAGCTGATCGACACGGTCACCCCGCGGCACGGCTCCACCAAGACCGAGACGAAGCGACGCCGCAAAGAGCCGGTCTGGGACGCGAAGGAGCATCCCGGGCACTGGCGCGCGGTCTGGTCCTACTCCCGCAAACGCGCAGTCCACGACAACTACACCCTCACCCAGCAGGAGAACAGGGCCCGAGCCGTGATCGCCGGCGACGCCTCCGTCAAGGGCACCCGGTTCATCAAATCCACCACGGCCGGCAAGAAGCTGGATGAGGAGTCGCTGGAGAAGGCGAAGCAGCTGGTCGGGCTGAAGGGCTACGTCACCAACATCCCCGCGAGCACCATGGCCGCGCCGGAGGTGCTCTCCAGCTACCACGACCTCTGGCACGTGGAGCAGTCCTTCCGAATGAGCAAGACAGACCTCCAGGCCAGACCCATGTTCCATCATCAGCGCGACGCGATCGAAGCCCACCTCACCATCGTCTTCACCGCGCTGGCGATCGCCCGCTACCTCCAAGACACGACCGGGTTCAGCATCCGAAAGATCATCCAGACCCTCCGCCCGCTGCAGGACGTCACGATCACCCTGGCCAGGCAGCAGATCACCGCGAAGCCCGACCTCACCGACGACGCCCGACACGTCCTCGACGCACTGACACACTAAACCTGTGCAAGTCAGGGGCGGGATCCGGACAGCGGCGTCTGGGTCGCCGAGAACCGGGGCCTGACCGAGTACGGACTGGCCGCCAAGGGCGAGCCGGGGAGCTTCGGATACGATGAGTTCGGCAACCGGCTTCCGTATGCGAACCACCGGCCCGAGTACGCCCCGGGACAGGTCGAGGCAGTGTGGAGGGAATCTCGCGACGAGCAAATGAGGCTCATTGATAGCGGTAACCTACGCTTGGATAAACCCAAGAAGGAAAGCCAGATGTGGGTCCGCGTTCGAGACACTTCGACCGATGCGAATCTAGTAGATCTCGGCGGTAAGGGGAAATGGAAGCTCATAGAATGGAAGCCGGGGCAGTCCAGGCGGAATCTATGGGATATGGGGCATTTTCCTGGAGCAAAGTACTCACAACTCCGCACGGACTATTTGGCGGGCAATATTTCAAAGAAGAGCTTCCTCGCCAGGTACCACGACGTAGAAAATTACGGCGTTGAGGACTGGCGCAGAAATAGCTCGCACGAGGACGAATAATTCCTAATCCAAGGAGGGTGACTGGCTGTGGAGTGGAACCCATATTACGCCGCTTCTGACGACTCTTATGAAGAGTTCATGGA